>CAZIRB010000005.1:0-21425 GCA_964541695.1 uncultured Oscillospiraceae bacterium | reverse complement strand
TATTTGCCGGAGCCCGCCAGCAGGCACGCGCCGACCTGAAAATGTGAATACGGCACGTACGCGCGCTCCATGGCCTCGTACGCGCGGTCCAGCATATCGTCCAGCGTTTGCTCGGAGATTTCGTTCATCGGCAGATCCCCATTTCGTCCAGTATCTCGTTCTGTTTCCGGATCATGACCGCCTCGTCCGGTTCGTTTTGGTGGTCGTAGCCCAGCAGATGCAGCGCGCCGTGCACGGCGAGAAACGCCAGCTCGCGTTTGAGCGTGTGGCCGTAGCTTTCGGCTTGCTCGCCGGCCCTGGATAAACAGATCGCCACGTCGCCGAGGTAGCCGTCCGGCGGCGCGAGCAGGGCCTCGCCCTCCCAGGCGGGGAACGTCAGCACGTCCGTCTCCGCGTCGATATGGCGGTACGTGCGGTTTAGGCTGCGAATTCCGTCGGGCGTCGTAATAAGCACCGAGGCGTCGCCCGAGCGACCCTCGTGCGCAAGCGCGGCCTCGAGCGCCGATATAACGACGGCCCGCAGATCCGCGTCCAGTTCCATATCGTCGTCCTCAGCGTACTCAATCATACCTTGTCGTCCCCCGGATAGCGGATGCGCTCGTGCAGCAGGCCGTTCATCGTGACGAGGAAGCTCTTCTCGATCCGCGTAATTTCCGCGAGCGTTAGCGGGGCTTTGTTGAGCTGCCCGTCGTCAACCTTGCCCTGTATCACGCGGCGGACCATCGCGGCCATCTCGTCGCGCGTCGGCTCCTGCATGGACCGCACGGCCGCCTCGCAGCTGTCGGCCAGCATCACAATCGCGCTCTCGCGCGTCGACGGCTCCGGGCCGGGATAGCGGTACGGCTTCTCGTCGAGCGGGCCCTCCGCGTCCTCGCCGCGCTGCCGGACGGCCTTTTGATAGAAATACGCGACCAGCGTCGTGCCGTGGTGCTCCGCAGCGATGCGGCGCACGGCGGATGGAATGCGGTACCGCGAGAGCAGCGGCTCGGCGTCGCGCTGGTGCGCGATGATTACGCCGGCGCTCTCCTCCGGCGGCAGCGTATCGTGAATGTTCGCGCTCTTCTGGTTCTCCATAAAGTAGTTCGGCCGCCGCAGCTTGCCGACGTCGTGATAGACCGCGCCCGCGCGCGCAAGCAGCGCGTTTGCGCCGACGGCGTGCGCCGCGCCCTCGGCCAGCGCCGCGGTCATCATGCTGTGGTGGTACGTGCCGGGCGCGGAGGTCATCATCTTCTTGATCAGCGGCTGGCTCGCGTTGAGCAGCTCATGCAGCCGCGGCGTCGTCACGATGTCGAACGCGTTCTCCCACAGCGACAGCATGCCGACGGCGAACACCGACAAAATCAGCGGGCTTGCGGCGACGCAGCCGACCATGACCGCGGCGGTGCGCCAGGCGCTGCCGAGCGCGGACGCGCCCGCAAGCACGACGGCGGCGCCGACCGCGGCGGACACCGCGCCCGCGGCGATCAAGGCGCCCCGATTGCTGCTCCTTTGCGCGATCAGCACGGCGGCCTGTCCGCCCGCGACAGACGCGGCGACGGCCAGCATCGCGTCGGAACCGAGGAGCCCCGCGCCGCTGCCGCCCGCGAGGATGCCGAGCGAGAACGCCGTCAGCACGTTGACCGACTGCGCTAGCCGCGGCGAAATCAGCTCCGCGCAGAGCAGCACGGCCAGCATGCACGGCAGGATCCTGGGGTCAAGCGCGTAGCAGATCCATTCGAGCGCGATCGTGATGGCGAGCGCGACAAACAGCATCGTCATGCGCTTGGAGTCGCAGAACACCTCGTTCTCAAACACGTACAGGTAGTACGTAAACAGCGTGTACAGCCCGAACAGCAGCCCGAGCATGCCCAGCGGCAGAAGCTTGTTCTCGTCCACGCCGCGCACGAGGTCGAGCGCGAGCAGCGTCGTCATCTGATCCGCGGTCACGACCTGTCCGGCTTCGACGATCGCCGTGCCGCGCGAGATATAGACGGGCTCCACTTCGGAGGCCGCCTTCTCGCGCGCGGCGTTCATCGCCGTGGTGTCGACGACGTTCGTCGGCTGAAAATACGTGTCGTAGACGATCTCGCCGAGCGATTTTAAGTACACCGGAATCGTCGTGACCTGCAGCTCCTTGGAGATGCGCGTACGCTCGGCCGGGAGTTCCTCCTCGGACACGCCGTCGGTCAAAATGACGGATAACTTGGATATAACCGTGTCCTCGAGGCGCGTGATCTCCTCGTCGCTCGCGGCCAGCACGTTGTATAAAAGCGTCGTGTCGGCGATCGTGATCGGCAGCGCGCGGAACAGGATGCGCAGGTTGTCCTGTGGGATCACGACCTGCCACGTGCGCGTGTCGTCCCCCGCGGTCTGCTCCCCGTCCTCGCCCGTCACAACCGGCGCGCTCTCGAGCCGCACCTCCCTGGCCTTCTCGCGGACGCCCTTTAAGGCGGTGAAAAACGCCGAGGCGTCCGTGACCAGCTTCTCGGCGGACGCGGAGTCCACGGCGTAGACGGGGGAAACGGCGTTGCGCGCGGCCTGCCGCAGCGCCGCGGTCGTGACGCTATCCTCGATCGTGCGCGTGGCGTAGATCGTGTCGATAGCGATATCGCCGACGGCGACGCTGTACTGCTTGGGCGAGAGCACCGTCAGCGCGACCGCGCTATTTAATACAAAGCAGACCGCGATGAGCAGTATGCTGACGGGCCGCATCCTGGTAAATAGCTTTTTGATGCCGCGTTTTTTTGCCACTGTCCGCCCCCAATACAGCCGGTCCCGTTCGTCCCGTTACCGTTCGCTCTTTTCGTACGCGCGGATGATCCGCTGCACTAGCTCGTGGCGAACCACGTCCTTGTGCGTTAAGTATACGATTTTGATTCCCTCCACGTCGGCGAGCACGCTGATTGCGTGCACAAGCCCGCTCTTCTTCTCGTGCGGCAGGTCGATCTGCGTGATATCGCCCGTGACGACGACGCGCGACCCTTCGCCGAACCGCGTCAAAAACATCTTCATCTGCTCGTTGGAGCAGTTCTGCGCCTCGTCCAAGATGATGTAGGCGTTGCTCAATGTGCGCCCGCGCATGTACGCCAGCGGCGCGACCTCGATCACGCCGCGCTCCGTCAGGCCCTTATAGGTCTCGAGACCCAAAAACTCCTGCAGCGCGTCGTACAGGGGCCTTAAGTACGGATCGACCTTCGTCTGCAGATCGCCCGGCAGAAAGCCGAGCTTCTCGCCCGCCTCCACGGCGGGGCGCGTCAGGATGATCCGGTCGACCTCCTTGTTCTTATAGGCCAGCACCGCCATCGCGACGGCCAGGTACGTCTTGCCCGTGCCGGCCGGCCCCACGCCGAACACGAGGTCGCTCTCCTTGAGCGCCTGCACATAGCGCTTCTGGCCGAGCGTCTTGCACTTGACGGCCTTGCCGCGACTCGTGATGAATATCACGTCGCCCATGATCTCCTTGATCATGTCGGCGTTGCCCTCCTTGGCCAGGTCGACCGCGTAGCGGATGCGGCTCCTGTTGATCGGCTCGCCGCGCCGCTGCATGTCCAGCATTTTCTCGAGCACGAGGCTCGCCAGCTCCACGTCCTCGGCCGCGCCCTCGATGCGGATGCCGTCCGCGCTCGTCGCGATGTGCGCGCCGGTCTCCTCCTCGATCACCGAGAGGTTTTCGTCAAATACGCCAAACAGGCCGATGAGCTCGTCCATGCCGGCGATAGGAAGCGTCGCAACACGCTTTGCCTGTGGTTCCGTCAACCCGTAATCTCCTTTGTCACTCCGATAGACTCCTCCGTCACGATATTCGTATAGGCGATCACGACGCCGTCGACGACCTTATACGTGTTCACCTTGTTGACGATGGCGGCGTCCTTTGGAAGTTTGTCATAGCAGAGCCGCTCCGATTCATACGCCGCGATTTCGAGCATCTCCTCGACCGTATACAGCAGCGTGACCTCCTGCTGCTCATAGCATACCCCGGCGGTGACGTGCAGCGGAAGCAAAGTTCCGAACGGCTGCCAGTCCGACGTGTCGCGCACCTCGTACAAGTCAAAACCCGGCTTCGTCTCAAACAGCGCGAGCGGGCCGACGCGCACCTTGCGGTACGGCCGCGTGTTCCCGGTGTCGGCGATTCCGGTATGCTCCGGGGAAACGGCGCGCTCCGCGCGGTAGAACACGTACGCGCGCACGTCGCCGCGCGCGTGGACAAGCACGCGTTCCGTCGCGCCCTCCGCCGTGATGTCCCCGGCGATTAAGAGCTCGCCCGCCGAAACGACCTGGCCGGGCTTGACCTTCGCCATGCCGTTGTACGGCGCGATGGACACGATCGCCCCGGTCTTTGCCGAGACGACGTTGCACGGCGTCTTGGAGTCGACGGTCGGCCCGAACGGCACCGCCTCGATCACCTCGACGCGGCAGCGCACGCCGTCGAGCGCGATGCCGATCCACGCGATGCGGTCGTCATTGGCGCGCACGCGGTCCGCAATCCGGATCACGTCGAGGCCCTTGCGCTGCGCGAACGGGTATATGCCCTCCGCGGCGAGAAGCCGCAGCACCGCGTACTCCGGCAGCCTTAGGCCGCAGCCGTCGACCGAGATGATCAAAAGCCGCGTCGACAGCGTCGCCAGCAGCAGAAGCGCCGCGGCGCAGCCGATCAAAAGGACCGGACGGAACCGAACCACCGGCCGGAGCCGGAAGAACATCCCCTTCCGGCGCACGATATGCGCCGAGAACGGAATCTCGCGGCGCACGGCGCGAAGCCGGAAGAAATCCTCCGCGCACATCCGCAATAAAAGCGCGCCGCGGTTTGGGAACGAAACGTCAAAAACCCCGATTCCGTGCCTGCGAAAGGCGTTCAGCACGCGCTCCGGATATTTTGCTTCGATTTTGATTATAACATAACGCCCCGGCGTTTTCCACATCATATCTCCTCGTCGAATACGCAGCCCGAAAGGCGGCCGCGCACGAACGCGCGCGATTCCGAAAACTCCAAAAGCTGCAGCTTTTCGCCCGTGACGCTGAGCACGCCCTGCGACGTGAGCAGGCGGATGCGCGAATCCGAACAAACAAGCGCGCCTTTGTGGTTTTCAACGAGCAGCGAACCCCTGCCGACCATGGTCACGCGCGGCGTTTCCTCGTCGGCTTCCTCGGGCAGATCAAGCGTGACGTACACGCGTTTTTTCAGCTTTTTCAGATACGGATTCATGGCATTCACAGCCTCCAGTTCATCGTATGCCCGTCCGCGGCGGCTTATGAAATTCGCGCTTCGGCTCGGATAAAACCGGCTGCAATGGCAAAGATAACGGTAAATCGACGGAGGTGTGCCATGGCGATCAACAAGGTGGAAATCTGCGGGGTCGACACCGCGAAACTCCCGATGCTGTCTGCAAAGGAAATGCGCGCACTGCTCATCAAGGTCAAATCCGGGGACGAACCCGCGCGCGAGGAGTTTATCAAAAGCAATCTTCGTTTGGTACTTTCGGTCGTCCAGCGCTTCGGGAACCGCAGCGAGATGATGGACGATCTGTTTCAGGTCGGCTGCATCGGGCTCATCAAGGCGATCGACAACTTCGACCTGCGCCACGACGTGCGCTTTTCCACCTATGCCGTGCCGATGATCATCGGCGAGATCCGCCGGCACCTAAGGGACAACAACGCCATCCGCGTCAGCCGCTCGCTGCGCGACACGGCCTATAAAGCGCTGCAGGCGCGCAACCGCCTGCTCGAGAACGACTCCAAGGAACCGACCGTCGCGGACATCGCCAAGGAGATCGACATGAAGGAGACCGACGTCGTGTTCGCGCTCGACGCGATCCAGGACCCCGTCTCGCTGTACGAGCCCATATTCCGCGACGACGGCGACGCCATCTACGTCATCGACCAGATCAGCGACGAAAAGACCGTCGGCACGACCTGGCTCGACCGCATCGCGCTCAACGACGGCATGGAGCACCTCACGGAGCGCGAGATGCGCATATTGAAGCTCCGCTTCTTCGTCGGCAAGACGCAGATGGAGGTCAGCCGCGAAATCGGCATCTCGCAGGCGCAGGTTTCGCGCCTCGAAAAGGGCGCGCTCAAGCAGCTGCAAAAATACGTGTAATCATATGTGTATCATCACTGCATGCGCAGTATCTCCTTGTGCAGCCTGCGGATGATGCGCTTCTCCAGCCTGGAGATGTAGCTCTGCGAGATGCCGAGCTGCTCGGCGACCTGCTTCTGCGTGCACTCCGGCTGCTCGTTCAATCCGAAGCGCAACTCCACGATCTGCTTCTCGCGCGGCGTCAATTTGCACAGCGCCTTCTTGAGCAGCTCCCGGTCGACCTCGTCCTCCATCTCGCGGCTGATCACGTCGTTGTCCGTGCCGAGAATGTCGGAGAGCAGCAGCTCGTTCCCGTCCCAGTCCACGTTGAGCGGCTCGTCGAACGACACCTCGAGCTTCAATCTGCTCGTTCTGCGCAGGTACATCAGAATCTCGTTCTCGATGCAGCGCGACGCATAGGTGGCAAGCTTGATCCGCTTGCCCGCGTCGAACGTGTTCACCGCCTTGATGAGCCCGATCGTGCCGATCGAGATCAGGTCCTCGATGCCGACGCCCGTATTCTCAAATTTACGCGCGATGTAGACCACGAGCCGGAGGTTGTGCTCGATCAGCGCGTTCTTTGCCGCCGTTTCACCCTGCATCAATCGATTGATCCACCCCTGCTCCTCCTCCGCCGGGAACGGCGGCGGCAGCGTCTCGCCCGAATGGATGTACCAGATCGGCTTGGCCCGCCTTATAAGAAGCCGCCGGTACAGCTCCCGGATTTTGTTCATCAGCCGGTTCAGCATCGGTGCAGATCCCCCCTTGCGTCAATAATGCGCTGTCGATGATCGCGTCCGCCCCGTCCAGCGGCATCGGCGACTCAGCAAGGAACGCGTCGATCTCGAGCCAGCCGCCGTAGTCGACCTGCAGGCTGATCGGCCGGATCGCGTAGAGCAAGCCTTCCGAGTCCATCGTCCGGTACGGCACCGGCCGCCCGCCCTGCGGCAGCAGGCCGGGCTTGACCACGACGACCGGCAGCCCGCTGACAGGCTCCGTCAAAAGGTTGCCGCTGTCGAGCAACGCCACGAGTTCGAGCGTGCGGTCCGGCAGCGAGACCAGCATGCGCACGCGCTTTTTGCGCGTGAGCACGACCGCGACGAGCGCGCGCGCCACGCGCGGAGCGGCAGAGCAGGCCGCCAGCGAAAGCAGCAGAATGCGGATCGACACCGTGCCGATCAGCGCGCCGGAGCTCATGCCGCCGCCGAGCACCATAGACAGCACAAGCATCAGCCCGCCCATAAAGAACGACGCGATGAACAGATACAGCACAGCCGCGTAATAGCGCTTCCAGCCGCGCATGAGCGGAAGCGCCATAACAAGGCCGAGCAGAAGCTTTGCAAGCGGCCGCTGTAAAAAAGGCACGCTGCTCATCGAGAGCAGCGCGGCGACCGCCCCGAGCAGGCAGACGGCGAGCGTGGGCAGCGCGCGCAGCCGTTTTCCGCAGAGCACGGAGGCGAGCTTGAGCACGAGGTAATTCATGAGCAGATTGTCCAGCAGGAACAGCTCGATGGACAGCTTCATGCGATCCTGATCACCATCACAGTCATATCGTCCTCCTGGCCCATGGACTGCGCCCTTTCCAGAATGCTGCGCGCCAGCTCGCGGCAGTCGAGCTTGGCGGAGACCGCCTCGGAGATGACCGATTTTGTTTCGGACCCAAGCGCGTCGAGCACGCCGTCGGAAAACAGCACGACCGTGTCGTCCTTGCGCAGCGTCGCGGTCGAGATCGCCGGGATCGCCTCCGGCAGGATGCCGGCCGGCAGCGCCTCGGCATGCACCTCGTGCACCTTGCTGCCGCGCGCGATGAACGTCGGCGGCGCGCCGTACTTGATGAACTCCGCCGTGCCGGACGAGAGGTCGATCGAGACCGCGTCGAGCGTGGCATACATGTCCGCCCGGCGCTCCAAGAGAAGCTTGTTCACGCTCGCGAGGGCGACGTCGCGGTTTAATCCGATGCTGTACAGGTCGAACAGCATGCGGATGGCCGACTCGCTCTCGAGCTTGGCCGTCTCCCCCGCGCCCATGCCGTCCGAGAGCGCGTACAGTACGCGGCCGTTCTCGAGCCTGCGCTCCCCGGTGCTGTCGCCGCTGATGCCGTTTTTCTGGATCGGCATACCGGCGGTGCCGAACGTAGCCGCAAGCTCCGCGGCCTCCTCCATAATCAGTATGCATGTCCGTCCGTCGGTATGCGTGGCTAAAAGCCGCATCCTGCGCTTGAGCACCGCGTTGACGTACTCGAGTACCTTGCCCGTATCCGTCAGATAGGACGGCGGCAGGCGCAGGCAGACCTGCAAACGGCCGTTCGGGTAGGTCGCGTCGACGCTGAGCGCGCGGACATTGCGCTTGTCCAGCCCGCGCAAGAGGATGTGCTCGAGCTCCTCGTCAAGCCAGCAGTCCTCCTCCACGCGGTGCGAGAGCTGCTCGATCACGTCGCAGATGCCGATGAGCTGCCTGTTGATGAACGAATACTGCTGCGCGGTCTGCTCCTGCATGGCGCGCTGCACGAGGTACTGGTTCTGCGCCTGCCAGGCCGCGGCCGCCATCTGCGGCATGTGCTTGCACGACGGGTCGAACGGCTTTTTGATGCGCAGCCGCTCGCCGCGCTCATGAGACTGCAGCATTGCGTAGACGCTCTCCGCGGCCGCCTGACTGTCCTGCCAGCACAAAACGCGCATCGGGCAGTCCGCGCACACGCCGTACGCGGCCTGCGCCGTCCACTGCATCAGCGCGTCGGACGGCTCCTTCTCCATCTTCTTCGGCTTGAACAGCCCCGCGACCTCGCGGCAGACGTTCGACATATGCCGCATGTCGGCGGCCGTGCGCTCCCGGATGCGCCGCATGGCTTTCTTGGCGTAACGCTCGCGGTTCTTCTCGCCGTCAAAATACGCGCACAGCGCCAGCATCTTCTCGCGCGGGATCACGAGGAACGCCGCGCCTGCCAGCGCGAGATTGATCAGGTTGATCGTGTGCGGCGCCGTGAACACATAGGTGCCGACGAGCAGCGAACAGGCCACAAAGCCGCCGAGCACGCCGAGCGACTCCATCTTCCGGAGAGAAGCGCCCGCGAGCGTGCAGGCAGCGAGACTCCCGGCGAACATCAGCGTAAACTCCCCGCCGAGCGTCAGCACGGCCGCGAGCGCGACCGACACCGCCACGCCCGCCATGCCACGCGCAAGCGCCGCGATCATGGAGAAGCACAAGAGAAGCACGACCGGCAGCGAGAAGCCGAACGCGACCACGTCCGTCACGCTGAGCAGCAGGATGCCAAAGAACGCACTGATGCTGATCTGCTCGGCGTCCGTCAGCACGTGCCGCCGCGAGAGCTGGCGAAGCGTGCGCAGGGCGTTCTGCATCACGAGCGCGCCGAACACGCAGATGCCACCCGCCATCAGGCCCGCCTGCAGCCCGGCGACGCCGTCGGCGTGGAACACCGGGATCAGCACGAGGAACGAGATGCACATCAAAAACAGCCGCTCATGGCTCTCCGCGCGCGGGCGCAGCTTGTTCCAGAATAAGTGCAGGCCATAGAACAGCGCGCTGGCGCTGGCGGGTTCGATGCGGAGCTGGCCGGAGAGAAACAGGCTGCCGACGATCGCGCCGACGGCGGCGAAATGCACGTTGCAGCCGGACATTGCGGCGGCGGCGATGAACGCGAGCCCGAACGGCGACATGGTGCCCTTTAAGCAGATGCGGCCCGCAAGAAGCGCCGCGAAAAAAGTCAGAAGCTCAAAGGCGAACGTGCGGCGGCGCATGTATTCGATTATGCGTACCCCGCGCGGCGTTGCCCCTTCCTCCATCCGTTCGTCCCCCTTCCAACCAGTATAACGATCGCCCGTGTCAAAAAAATGCGATCCAACGGACCGCAATCGCTGTTTTTTCCGCTTTTGTTCGATAAAATGCGCGGTGTCCATATCCGGAAAAAGCCGCAAAAAAACGCGGCCGCGTTCGGCAACGCGGCCGGAAACGGCCGTCGCGATCGGCGGTTTCCCCTTGTGCCGCTGGGCCGCGCGTGATATAATCACTTGAAAAAATTTTAAAGAGGTGCGCGATGTTTACAGCCAACGGCCACTACAAGGAATTGCAGGGCAACTATCTGTTCACCGAGGTTGCCAAGCGCGTTACCGCCTATAAGGACGCGCACCCGGACGCCGACATCATCCGCATGGGCATCGGCGACGTAACAAAGCCGCTCGTGCCGGCCGTCATCGCCGCGCTGCACAGAGCCGTCGACGAGATGGCGCACACCGAGACGTTTCGCGGCTACGGCCCGGAATGCGGCTACGCGTTTCTGCGCGAGGCGATATTGAGCCGCGACTTTACCCCGCGCGGCATACAGCTCGACTCCGACGAGATTTTCGTTTCCGACGGCGCCAAGTGCGACGTGGGCAACATCCAGGAGCTGTTCGGGGAGGACTGCACCGTCGGCGTGCTCGACCCCGTGTACCCGGTGTATGTCGACACGAACGTGATGTCCGGCCGCGCCGGCCGCTTCCTGCCCGATGCGCATGCGTATGAGAACATTGTCTACCTGCCCTGCACCGCGGAGAACGATTTTGTTCCCGAATTGCCGAAGAAAAGCGTCGACGTGCTCTACCTGTGCTATCCGAACAACCCGACCGGCACGGTGCTGACCAAATCGCAGCTAAAGAAGTTTGTCGAATACGCGCAAAAGAACGGCTCGCTGATCCTGTTCGACGCGGCGTACGAGGTGTTCATTACGGAACCCGGCGTCCCGCACAGCATCTACGAGATCGAGGGCGCCAAGGAATGCGCGATCGAGTTCCGCTCGTTCAGCAAGACCGCGGGCTTTACGGGCGCGCGCTGCGCCTATACGGTCGTGCCGCGCGCCATCCGCGCCAAAGACGCCGGCGGCGCGCCGGTCTCGCTGCGCGATATGTGGGCGCGGCGCATGACGACGAAGTTCAACGGCGCCTCGTACATCATGCAACGCGCCGCGGAGGCCGCGCTGCTCGACGAGGGCTACGGGCAGATTCTGGCCGTCGTCGCGGGGTATCTTAAGAACGCGCGCATCATGCGCGAGGCGCTGAAAGGCGCCGGATACACAAGCTTCGGCGGCGTCAACAGCCCCTATATCTGGGTGAAGACCCCCGGCGGCGACAGTTGGAAGTTTTTTGACGAGCTGCTCGACCACTACCACATCGTCGGCACGCCCGGCGCGGGCTTCGGCGCTTCCGGCGAGGGGTATCTGCGCATGACGGCGTTCAACTCGCTCGAGGACACGGTGCGCGCGATGGAGCGCATCAAGAAGGGCTGACATGACGAAGATCATCGCGTTCGAGGGCATCGACGGCACGGGCAAGAGCGTGCAGATGGAGCGGTTGACCGAGCGGCTGACGGCGCGCGGCCTTTTTGTCGTCACGATCGCGTTCCCGCGCTACGACTCGTTCTTCGGCGCCGAGGTCGGCAAATACCTGACCGGCCGCGACGGCGTGCGCGCGGACAGCGTCGACGGCAAGAGCATGGCGCTGTGGTTTGCGCTCGACCGCTTCGAGGCGTTCCGCGGTTACGACTATTCGGCCGCTGACGTGCTGCTCATCAACCGCTACGTGCTCTCCAACGCGGTGTACCAGAGCATCCGAGACTGCGACATCGGCAGGCCGGACCTGTTGGATTTCGTGCTGGCGCTTGAGCACGAGCATTTCGGCATTCCGCGCGCCGACGCGCACATCGTGCTGGACATGGAGCCGGAAAACGCGCAGAAAAACGTGGACAAGAAGGGCTTCCGCGACTACGTCGGCGCAAGCGAGCGCGATGTGTACGAGGCGGAAACATCGCTGCAGGCGCGCGCGCGCGCGCGGTATCGCGCCTACGCCGAGCGGCTGCCGAACGTGTTCATCATCGGCTGCATGGGTAAAGACGGACTTCTGAGCATTCCCGAGATCGGCAAGAAAATTGACGGCGTGCTGGAGATAATACTGTAAGGACTATTGGAGGACAACCATATGCGTAAAGTCGGAATCTTGACCGGCGGCGGCGACTGCCCGGGCCTCAACGCCGTTATCCGCGGCGTTGTGGAGCAATGCATGGCCAATAATATCGAGGTCTACGGGTTTACCGCGGGCTGGCGCGGCGCGCTGACCGGAGAGGGGCACTGGCTGACGCTCAAGGAAATGGACGGCCTGCAGACCAAGGGCGGCACGATCCTCGAGAGCTCGCGCACGAACATCATGAAGGAGAAGGACGGTCCGGAGCGCGTGCGCGCCAACTTCGAGAAGCTCGAGCTCGAGGGCCTCGTCGCCATCGGCGGCGACGACACGCTCGGCATCGCCAACAAGCTCCATAAGATGGGCATGAACATGATCGGCGTGCCGAAGACGATCGACAACGACCTCTCGTGCACGGACTACACGTTCGGTTTCGACACCGCGTCGAACATCGCGATGGAATGTATCGATAAGCTCCATACCACCGCCGCCTCCCACGCGCGCTGCATCGTCGTCGAGTGCATGGGCCGGCACACGGGCTGGATCGCGCTGCAGGCGGGCCTGGCCGCCGACGCGCATCTGATCCTGATTCCGGAGTTTCCCAAGACGTTCGACGAGATCATGGGCGTGATCCGCAGCCGGTATCTGCGCGGCGAGCGGCATACGATCATCGCGGTCGCAGAGGGCTTCGAGATTGCCGGCGAACCCGCCATTGAGGTGAGCTACGACGCGTTCGGCAACCGCAACCTGTTTGAAAAGGATCTGGCCAAGCGCCTCGCGGACCGCATCGAAAAGGCCATGCGCACGGACACGTCGCTCGACGAGAAGCGGAAGTATTTCGAGTGCCGCTCCGTCGTGCTCGGACATATCCAGCGCGGCGGCTCCCCCTCCTGCTTCGACCGCGTGCTCGGCACGCGGCTGGGCTTTAAAGCCGGCGAGCTGGTCGTCAACGGCGATTACGGCAACATGGTGGCGCAGAGCGGCACCTTCATCGTCAAGGTCAGCCTCGACACGGCCGTGTCCGTGCGTAAGGAGGTCGATTTCGACTTCTACCGCAACGCGTCGCTGCTGTTTAAGTAGGGGCGCGGTCCCAGGGCGCGGGCAAAGCTGCGGATTGTGAGTTGAAAAATTACGCTTTCGGGGGCTCTGCTCCCGGACCGACAGTTCGCAATGGTCGCGGCTCGTTGCGTCTTTCAGCCGCCGCCTTCCACTCCCTTGCTCACTGGGTCTGCGCTTCGCTTTATCCGCCACAGGCGGCGCTCAGCTTCGCCCCCCGCCAAAGGACCCAAGGCCTTTTGGAATCCGACGCATCTGAAACCCGATAAAAAACAGCCGGCCGATGGTCGGCTGCTTTGGTTTTTGGAGATCATTGGGGGCATTACGGAATTGAAGCGCGGACCATGCACCCGTACGAGACGGATTTATTGAGCATAGACGGTTTGCGCGATGCTATGGTATTATTTCACCAATCGAAGCGCTTTCTGCAGTAAAAATTGAACGAAGATGTGGTGTATTCCATGGAGATACGAAAAGTTCGCAGGGATGATGATTTTGTTGCCATCGGCAATATCTACGCGCGCAGCTGGAAAGCAGCGTATCGCGGAATCGTTCCGCAACACTATTTGGACGAATTAAACGGCGCTCACTGGTCAAATGTTTTGGCGAACAGCCGATATGATGCATTTATTATCCTTGACGAACATCAGTATGTAGGCGCCTCCTCCGTATGCCCGGCAAGAGACGAAAAAATGATCGGATGGGGCGAAATCATCTCAATATATCTTCTTCCCGAATACTTTGGAAAGGGTTATGCAACGCCCTTGTTTGATTATGCAACAAACGCGCTGATAGGTGCCGGATTCAAAAACATTTATTTATAGGTGCTGAACGAAAACAACAGAGCAAAACGATTTTATGAAAAACAAGGTCTTCGGCATAATGGCGATACCGCCGTCATTACGATCGGCGGTAAAGAACTTATAGAAGCCAGATACACGAAACATTTCGCGTAGGCATTCTTCATACCAGTAATCTGGACTAGGGGATTAGGGCTCCGGAGCGGAAAAGCCGAGCGGCGCATACCTGTCCTGTCGTAAGCTGCGCGGCCAAACTTGGCGTGCGTGCGGCCCTTATTTCCCCTGCAGCCGCTTTACGCGCTCCGCGACCGCGCGGCCGGTGGGCGTGACCGCAAGCCCGCCCTTCGCCGTCTCGCGGTACTCCGGGCGCAGGTCCTTGCCGACCGCGTACATCGTCGAAACGACCTCGTCGAACGGGATCAGGCTCGTCACGCCCGCGAGCGCCATGTCCGCAGAGATCATCGCGTTGACCGCGCCGAGCGCGTTGCGCTTGATGCACGGGCACTCGACCAGCCCGGCGACGGGGTCGCAGACAAGGCCGAGCACGTTTTTGACCGCCATCGCGGCGGCGTCGAGCGCCTGGATCGGCGCGCCGCCCGCCATCTCGACCAGCGCCGCGGCCGTCATCGCGGCGGCCACGCCCGTTTCCGCCTGACAGCCGCCGCCCGCGCCGGAGATCGTCGCGTTCTTTGCAAACAGCAGTCCGATCGCGCCGGCCGTAAACAACCCGTCGACAAGCTCGGCGTCGGTCCAGCCACGCTCGATCGCGCTCTCGATCAGCACGCCGGGCAGTATGCCGGACGCGCCTGCGGTCGGCGCGGCGACGATACGGCCCATCGCGGCGTTGACCTCCACGACCGCCATGGCGGACGCGACGGCGCGGCACGCGTGATAACCGGAGAACGGGCTCAGCTTTGCATATTTATGCAGCAGCATCGCCTCCCCGCCCGAAAGCCCGCTGACGGACTCGACCTTCTCGTTCAGTCCGCGCCGGACGGCCTCGCGCATGACAACGAGGTTCTCCAGCATCTCGGCCTCGATCTCCTCGCGCGTACGCTCGGAAAGCTTAATCTCGCGGCGCTTCATCACCTCGTAAATTGAGATCCCCTGCTCGACGCAGTACCTGCGCAACGATTCCCCGTTTACAAACGCAGCGTTAATCATACCGCTCCCTCTCCCCCTACACCGCGAACAGCTTCCGGATGCTGTGGCAGAGCTTTTCGATCATGTCGAGCATGTCGGGCGTGACGCGCTGGTCGGTTTCGATCGTCATGTACGCGTCCTCGCCGCGCCCGTGCCGGAACACGCGCATGAACGCGATGTTGACGCCGAGCTGCGCGAGCACGTGCGACACCTCCGCGATCACGCCGGGCTCGTCGGTGTGCTGGATGATGATCGTCGGATACTCGCCCGTGATCTCGACGTCCAGGCCGTTGATCTCTGTGATCAGGATACTGCCGCCGCCGACCGAGCGGCCGACCACGACCGTCTCCGCGCCCGTGGAGGAAACGATCGAGATGCGCGTGGTGTTCGGGTGCTTCGGGACCTCCTCGGAATACTCGACCGACACGACGAGCCCCTGCTCGCGCGCGATGTCGTACGCATCGCGGATCCGCGCGTCATCCTGCTCCATGCCGAGCACGCCGGCGATAAGCGCCTTGTCCGTGCCGTGTCCGCGGCCGGTCTCGGCGAACGAGCCGTACAGCGTAAATCGCGCCTCGGCCACGTCGCCGCCCGCAATGTGCCGCGCCGTGTGCGCGAGCCGCACCGCGCCTGCCGTGTGCGAGCTGGACGGGCCCGTCATGCGCGGGCCGATGATGTCGAATACCGAATAGCTTTCCATAGCCGCTCCTCGTAAAAAGAGGACCGACGCACAATGCGCCGGTCCCGTCAAAGTTTTGCCGCGCACCCGAGTCTTGACCGGACGCTTCCGAACGGGAACCCGAACGAAAGGCTCCTCCCAGGCTTGCCCGCGGCACACCGTGCGATTCGCTGAATGCTGCTTCCGTCAGGACCTGACATGGTTCACGATGCGCGGTTGCACGGGACCCGGGATTCAACGCCCCCGCTCGGGGCCAGCTTCACAAACGCCGGCCGCAAAACGGGAATTCCGCCCTGCTGTAGCGGATTGCAGGTGCAGGGCACCGCTATCTCCCCGCCTAGCGCGGCAAACGTATTTGCACTTTATTGTACACTGAATCCTTCCGGAACGCAACGCCCTTTTCGGTCTGCCGGCATTTCCCAGTAGGATGGGTTGTTATTGCGCCTTGGCCGAAAGCTTTTTGATTGGGCACAGCGTTTTAAAATGCAACATGTTTGCTCATCACGCCGTTATTATGCCTTAGCCGAACGCCTTTTAATTGCATACTGCGATTTTCGAAATACAACTTGTTTATCCGCCGCACCGTTACTATGCCTTACTCGCAAGCCTTTTGATTGCGTACTGCGCCGCCTGCCGCACGAGCGGCCGTGCGTCGCTTGCAAGAGCTTCGATCAAAGTCAACAGATTGCGCCGGCCCTGCCTTGCGGCGAGCACCGCCGCCTGCGCAATCAGCCTGCCGCCGCTGTTTTCGTTTTTTCCAACCAACATGAGCGCGGGCTTTACATCGCCCGACAACAGTCTTGACAGTTCAAACTCCGGCAGCGCGCGCTCAACCGGCCGCACGGCCGCATTTGCCGGGCAGGCGCGCTGGCACAGCTCGCATCCCAGCAGCGAACCCATCGCGTCCATCACCCACCCCGGCATCTCGCCGCCCGATAGATATGAGCGGATGCAGCGTTCAAAACGGAACCCGTCCGGCCCGATCGCACCCACCGGACACGCGTGCTCGCACGCGCGGCAGTCCCGGCATACGGCGGCAAACTCCGGCCAGGCCTTGCGTCGATCGGCTAAACCACCGACTTGCCTGTCCAGCCCCATGTCCGCCCTGGCTATTATTTCGCCCATGCCGCTCGCGCCACACGCACGCACGGGCCTAGCGTCCTGACGGTCAGTATTCTCGTACGACACCGGTTCGGCATCCGTCTTGGCTGTCCCGCCCATACCGCCCGTGCCACGTGCGAGCATCTGCCCGGTGTCCCGACAGCCGGCACCCCCGTACTCCGCCGGCCCTATGTCAATCTCGTCCAGACAGCCAATGCCATTCCAGTCCTCTGCGCCGAACCCGTATGCCCGTCCACTATCCCGACAGCCGGCATCCCCGTACTCCGCAAGTCCCGCGTCAATCCCGTTCGCGCCGTCTACGCCGCCCACGCCCTCCACACCGCGCACACTCGCCCGCCCGCTATCCCTGCAGCTGGCATTCGCGTACTCCACCGGTTCCGGCAGGCATACCGCCAGCGTCTGCACGGCCGCGCGCGAGCCGATCGGTTCGCCGGGGCCAAGAAACGCGGTCAGACCGTTCTTCAGCGGCGCGCCGAGCCCGTTTGCCACCGCGCATTCTCGGACCGGCACATTGCAGCGCTGTGAGCGCACGCCCTGCGCTTCCAGTTCCGCGATCAGACGATTCGCCGCTTGGTAGGCTTCGTTGGACGCAAGGTAATAGCCCGACAGCAGCGCTTCAGGCGGCAGCGGCGCGTAGGCGCGGATCAAAAACAGCAGCGCGTTCGCCCACGGGTACGCTCCGGCCGGATCTTCAACAAGGTTCCGTCCCCCCACATGCAAAGAGGCCTCGGACAGCCGGCGCGCATAATGCGAAAACCGCTGCATGCGCAACACATAGCAGCGGTCAAAGCCACAGTCCTTCGCAAGCGCGCGAATGTCCGTCATTGTCCGGCGAGCATCTCCTTGGTCTTCATCAGCCGCACGAGGTTGCCGCGCTCGTTTTCCTCGAGCTTCATCTGAATCGCGCGGATCGCCTCCGAAAAGCGCGGGATCATCACGTACTCGAGCGCGTTGACGCGCCGCCTTGTCTTCTCGATCTCATTGGCGAGCCGGCCGCAGGCCTTCTCCACCTCCGCCAGCTCGATCAAAAGCGGCAGCGCCTCGGCGAGCTGCCGCACCGCCGCGTCCAGCTCCGCGCACGTCGTGGCGTACCCGTACGGATACACGAAGCCCTCCGTCGTCTGCAGCCCAAACTTCGGCACGGCGATGGACAGCACGTTCTGCTTGGCAAGCTCCACGCCGGCCGCGCGCGCGGGGACCATCAGCGCCTCCTCGATCTCGGCCCCGGACATCAGCGCGCGGGCGAGCACAAACTGCTGCATCGCGAGCGAGAGCTTGCGCTCGACCTCCTCACGGAGCTTTTTATTGCGCCGCGCGTATTCGATGAAGCGGCGGACGAGCTCGTCGCGCTTGTCCTTCATCATCTTGTGTCCGCGGATGGCGACCTTCCTGCGCTTTTTGAGGTTGGAAAGCTCCATGCGGGTCGGTTTGACCTGTATCTGGGCCACGGCTTATGCCTCCCCGGGATAGTATTTCTCGATAAACTCGCTGCGGATGCGCTTGAGCTCCGACTTGGGCAGGATCGAGAGCAGCTGCCAGCCAAGGTCGAGCGTCTCTTCGATGCCGCGGTTTACATAGTACCCCTGCGAGACGTACCGGGCCTCAAACTCGTCGGAGAACTTCGCGTACAGCTTATCCATGTCCGACAGCGCCGCGTCGCCGAGAATCACCGCGAGCTCCTTTGCGTCCCTGCCGCGCGAGTACGCGGAGAACAGCTGGTTCATCGTGTCCGCGTGGTCCTCGCGCGTCTTGCCCTTGCCGATACCCTTGTCCTTGAGCCGCGACAGCGACGGCAGCACGTTGATCGGCGGCGTGAGGCCCTTGCGGTGCAGCTCGCGCGAGAGGATGATCTGCCCCTCCGTGATATAGCCGGTCAGGTCGGGGATCGGATGCGTCACGTCGTCCTCCGGCATCGACAGGATCGGGATCATCGTGATCGACCCCTTCTGGCCGCGGATACGACCCGCGCGCTCGTACATCGTGGCAAGGTCGGTGTATAGATAGCCGGGGTAGCCGCGGCGGCCCGGCACCTCCTTGCGCGCGGCGGACACCTCGCGCAGCGCCTCGGCGTAGTTGGTGATGTCCGTGACGATGACCAGTACCTGCATGCCGAGGTCGTAGGCCAGGTATTCGGCCGCCGTGATCGCCATGCGCGGCGTCGCGATGCGCTCGATGGCCGGGTCGTTGGCCAGGTTGATGAACGTCACCGTGCGCACGATCGCGCCGGTCTTGCGGAAGTCCGAGATGAAGAAGTCCGCCTCCTCGAACGTGATGCCGACCGCGGCGAACACGACCGCGAACTTCTCGTCGGAACCGAGCACCTTCGCCTGGCGCGCGATCTGCGCGGCGAGGTTCGCGTGCGGCAATCCCGAGCCGGAGAACACCGGAAGCTTCTGGCCGCGCACAAGCGTATTCAGTCCGTCGATGGCGGAAACGCCCGTCTGGATGAACTCCGACGGATAGTCGCGCGCCGTCGGGTTCATCGGTGTGCCGTTGATGTCGAGATGTTTCTCGGGGATCAGCGCCGGGCCGCCGTCCATGGGCTTGCCCATGCCGTCGAACACGCGGCCGAGCATGTCCGGCGCGACGTCGAGCTCGATGGACCGGCCGAGGAAGCGCGCCTTGGAGTTGCTGATGCGCAGCCCCTGCGAGCCCTCAAATAGCTGCAAAAGCGCCTTGCTGCCGTCGACCTCGAGCACGCGGCCGCGGCGGATCGTGCCGTCGGCCTGCTCGATCTCGACCAGCTCGTCATATTTCACGCCCGAGACGTCCTCGACGAGCATCAGCGGGCCGACAACCTCGCGGATGGTGCGGTATTCCTTGCGCATAGTGTCAGCCCTCCTCCGTCGTCAGTTCGCGGACCTGGCGGTCCAGTTCGGTAATGATCGCGTCAAATTCCTGTTTTGAGCCCGCTTCCGCGACATACTTGAAGCGGCCGATCCGCTCGCGCACCGGCAGGCGAACAAGCTTTTGGAACGACGCGTCGGCGTTCAACGCCTCGAGGCTCCTGTCGTAGCAGGTCAAAATCGATTTCAGCATCAAAAACTGCTTCGCGGGCGAGGTATAGGTGTCGACCTCGTGATAGGCGTTCTGATGCAGGTAGTCCTCGCGGATGCTGCGCGTGCACTCGAGCGTGAGCCGGTCCTTATAGGACAGCGCGTCGATGCCGACGAGCCGCACGATCTCGTCGAGCTCGCTCTCCTCCTGCAGAAGGCCCATGGTCCGCTGCACGAGCTTCGACCACTCCGGCGAGACGTTCTGGTTGAACCAGTCCTCGAGCCGGTCGAGATACAGCGAATAGGACTGCAGCCAGTCGATCGCCGGGAAGTGGCGCGCGTAGGCCAGCTTGCTCGAAAGGCCCCAATAGACCTTGACGATGCGCAGCGTCGCCTGCGAGACCGGCTCGGAAATGTCGCCGCCCGGCGGGGACACCGCGCCGATGGCGGACACCGCGCCCACGCGGCCCTCGGAGCCGATGGCCCGGACGCAGCCCGCGCGCTCGTAGAACTCCGCCAGGCGGCTGGACAGGTACGCGGGGTACCCTTCCTCGCCCGGCATCTCCTCGAGGCGGCCGGACATCTCGCGCAGCGCCTCGGCCCAGCGCGACGTGGAGTCGGCCATGATGGCCACTTTATAGCCCATGTCGCGGAAATACTCCGCGATCGTGATGCCCGTATAGATCGAAGCCTCGCGCGCGGCGACCGGCATGTCCGACGTGTTGGCGATCAGCACCGTGCGCTTCATCAGCGACAGTCCCGTGCGCGGGTCGGTCAGCTCCGGAAACTCCATCAGCACGTCCGTCATCTCGTTGCCGCGCTCGCCGCAGCCGACGTACACGATGATGTCCGCGTCGGCCCACTTGGCGAGCTGGTGCTGCACGACCGTCTTGCCGCTGCCGAACGGGCCGGGCACGGCCGCGACGCCGCCCTTGGCGACCGGGAAGAGCGTGTCGATCACGCGCTGGCCCGTGATCATCGGGTCGGACGGCGCGACCTTCTCCGCGTACGGCCGCCCCCTGCGGACGGGCCATTTCTGCAGCATCGGCAGCTCGATCTCGGTCCCGTTGCTTAGTAGCTTTGCGATCGGCCGGACGATGTTCGCCTCGCCGCTGTGGATGAAGGTCACTGTTCCGGACACGCCCGGCGGCACCATCACGCGGTGCAGCACGGCCTCCGTCTCCTGTACGGTGCCGAGCACGTCGCCGCCCGCGACCTCGTCGCCGACCTTGACGGTCGGCACGAAGTTCCAGAGCTTCTCGTGATCGAGCGCGTTGATCAGAATGCCGCGCGTGATGCGGTCGCCCGCCTGTTGGCGGATGCTGTCCAGCGGACGCTGGATGCCGTCGAATATGGACTCGATGAGCCCGGGCGCCAGCTCCACGGACAGCGGCGCGCCCGTGGAAAAGACGGGCTCGCCCGGCCCGATGCCGGCGGTCTCCTCATATACCTGAATGGAGGCGCGGTCGTTCCGCAGTTCGATGACCTCGCCGATCAGCTGTCTGTCCGAAACGCGCACCACGTCGTACATCTGTACGTCCGCCATGCCGCTCGCCACGATCAGCGGCCCCGATACCTTGATGATCGTACCCTGCATAGTTCGTCCTTTTCCCTCTCTCGTCACTG
>CAZIRB010000004.1:34088-61720 GCA_964541695.1 uncultured Oscillospiraceae bacterium | reverse complement strand
TCGTCGAACAGGACGAGGTCCGCGTCCTTGCCGGGCTCGATGCTGCCCTTGCGTTCGCCGAGCCCGATCTGCCTTGCCGGCGTCAGGCTCGCCATGTAGACCGCGTCGACGAGCGGCACTTTGCACATGCGGACCAGGTTCGCGACCGCCTGGTTCAGGCTCAGCGTGGAGCCGGCCAGCGTTCCGTCGGGGAGCTGGACCTTGTTGTTCTTGACCGTTATCGTCCGGCCCTCGTTCTCGTAAACGCCGTCCGGCAGGCCGTTTGCGCTGATGGAGTCGGAGATCAGCGCGATCTTGTCGCGTCCCTTCATGCGGAGCAGGATGTCCATTGCCGGCGGAGCCAGATGGATGCCGTCGCAGATCATCTCGCAGCAGACCCGCGCATCCAGCATGCACGCGCCGATCACGCCGGGCTCCCTGTGGCCAAAGTTCCGCATGCCGTTGTACATGTGAGTCGCCTCGGTGATCCCGTTCCGGATGCCCTGCATGGCCTCGGCGTAGGTGGCGTTGGTGTGGCCGGCGGCGACCGTTATCCCGTTCTCCCGCAGGTATACGATCGCGTCCGCCGCGCCCGCGAGCTCGGGCGCGAGCGCGACGAGCCGGATCCAGCCGCGGCCCGCGGCAACGAACTCCCGCAAAACGTCCATCCGGATGGGGGATATGTGCTCGGAGCGCTGCGCGCCCTTCTTCTCCTGCGAGAAGAAGGGCCCCTCCAGATGGATGCCCAGCAGCTGGGAAACGCCCGCCGGTTGATTGTCCGCAAAGTCCGCCGCGGCGCGGATGGCGCGAATCGTGTCCTCCGCGGGTGCGGTCGACGTGGAGGCTAAGAATCCCGTGACTCCGCGCGGGAGGAGGAACGCCGCGATCGTTTTTAGCGCCTCCTCGGTCCCGTCTATGGCCCAGTATCCCGAGTTGCCGTGGTTGTGCAGATCGATAAAGCCTGGGGAGAGATACAGGCCCCGGCCGTCGATTATTTCGCAGGTGCCGGGATCGGGCGGCTCGCTCGTGATCTTGCCGATTTTCCCGTCCGTAACCCAAAGCCCGCAGCCGTCGACGATCTCGTCCGTCGTAATGATCCGGACGTTTTGAATGAACAGTTTGCCCACGCTTTTATCCTCCGCTCAGCTCAGGAGGAACGGCAGTTCCGGGTACGCGGCAAACAGGTTGTCGCGCGTGCGGCGGTTGCGGTCGTCGTTGCCGTCCATGTTCCCGCTGCCCAGCACGGGCGGCTCGCAGCCGATCTCCAGCATCGCCCCGACGATCTCCGCGGTCAGCGCCTGCAGGATGACCGCGCCGGCGATGGTGGACGTGGGCGAAACGCGATAGGGCCGCCCCTCGACCGCAAGGGCCGCGTCGCCGGGGATGCCGCAGTTGTCGAGCACATAGTCGCAGATCTCAAAGAGCCGCTTCCCGCTCGGATCGCGCGAGGTCACGGAGTTGCTGTGCGCGATATTCGTCAGCGCGATGGTGAGGATGCCCTCCTTCTTTGCCTTGAGGGCCATCTCGACCGGCGCGGGGTTCCGGCCGGAGTTCGAGATGATGAGCAGCGCGTCCTTTTGCCGGATGCCGTGGAGGTTGAACACAAGCTCGGCGTAGCCCGGAAGCCGTTCGATGTGCGTGCTCTTGTTGCGGTGCAGGTCCATCAGCTCCGGCTCCATGATGCCCTTGACCTGGATCAATCCGCCCGCCCGGGCCATGGGTTCCTCGGCCATCATGTGCGAATGGCCCGTGCCGAACGTGTAGAGGATGCCGCCGTCGGCCAGTATTTTGGCTAGTTTCTTGGCAAGCTCGTGAATGGTGGCGCTCTGGGTTTTTTCGATTTTGTCGACGAGGTCCCGAATGGTTGCGTAGAATTTTCCCTGCATGATGAATCCCTCCGTTTCCATACTGTCATTTTGGAATATGAACGGCGCGCCCCGTACCGCGGCACGGAGGCGGGCGTATGAAATCGGGTGATGCTTCGACCGAATGACCTGACAAAAAGCGGGGCTTAGGCGTGTCCGCCGGAAGCCTGGCCGCGCGCAGTTGGTTATTTTTGTGTACACCTGTATCGTACTACTCGAACGGCGGCTCTGTCAACGGCGGCCGTACGGGCAGGGCGCGGGATACGCGCACTTGTATTTTTCAGGAATTTTAGTATAATAAAATGTAAGACCGATGATCTCGCACACATCGGCATATCACAGCGAAAGGGGCCGGACATGTTCAAAGCCGTATTCTTGGACGTCGACGGCACCCTCACGGATCTTCGTACAAACACCGTCCCGGACAGCGCCGGGCGCGCCATCCGGTTGGCCCGGGAGCGCGGCGTCAAGGTCTGCGTAGCGACCGGGCGGCATACGCGCACAAAGGAGGAGGGCTCCGTCATCGCGGGGCTGGACTTCGACTGCTACATATCGCTGAGCGGCCAGCTCTGCTACGCGTCGGACGGCGGCATCTATCATAAAAAAACGCTGGAACGCGAGACCGTCCTCCGGATGCTCCGCCTGTCGGACCGGCTGGGGTTTCCGTGCGTATTCTCGGAGCGCGACAGCATCTACGCAAACCGCATCGACCGGGTGCTGAAGGACGCCTTCGCCATCGTCGACATCCAAATCTCGGAGGCGCGGCCGCCGGAGCGGATGAACCTGGACGAAATCTATCTGATGTGCCCCGTTTTGCCGGAGGAGCACGCACAGGCGGTGCTCGCGAGCTTTCTGGACTGCGAGGTCACGCAGTGGAAGCCCGAGTTTGTCGACATCATGCCTACCGGCTGCGGCAAGCACATAGGCCTGGAAAAAACGCTGGAGTATCTCGGCATCGACGTGTCGGAATCCATCGCCTTCGGGGACGCGCAGAACGACGTCACCATGCTGCAGTACGCGGGCCTCGGCGTCGCGATGTCGGGCGGGAGCCCGGAGGCGCTCGAGGTTGCCGAGTATATCGCGCCCCCGGTCGAGGAAGACGGAATCTACAGAACCTTTCAGAAGTTCGGCATTATTTAATCGGCATTATTAAAAAGCATAAGGAGGCCGGCCGTGAAAAACGGAATCTTTGCGGAGGTGTGCTGCGGCTCGGCGGACGACGCCATCCTCGCCGCGCAGGCGGGAGCGGACCGGATCGAGCTGAACACGGCGCTGCAGTTCGGCGGGCTGACCCCTTCGCCCGGCGAGTTTTCGCTCGTGCGCGAGCGGGTCAAAATCCCTGTTTTGTGCATGCTGCGGACGCGGCCCGGCGGGTTCTGCTACACGGACGCGGAGTTTGAGACGATCCTGCGCGACGCGCGCTATTTTCTGGAAAACGGCGCGGACGGCGTCGTGTTCGGGTTTTTGCGGCAGGACGGGACCGTGGACACGGCGCGCTGCCGCGAGCTTACGGAACTTGCGGACGGCCGCGAGGCGGTGTTCCATCGCGCGTTCGACGTTTGCCGGGACCCGATCCGGGCCATCGACGCGCTTGCCGAACTCGGCGTAAAGCGCATCCTGACCAGCGGCGGCAGGCCGAGCGCGGAGGAGGGGATCGGGGCGCTTAGGCGCTTTGTCGAGCACGCGGCGGGGAGGATCGAGATTCTCGCGGGCGGGGGGGTCCGCCGGCACAATTTTGAAAAAATCCTGCGCGAGACCGGCTGCCGGCAGGTTCATTTTACCTGCCACCGCGACGAACAGGACACGTCCGCCGCGGGCAATCCGCGGCTGAGCTTCAACGCGCCGCCGCCGCCCGACGAGAGCACGTTCCGGATCGTCGACCGCGCCCTGCTGGAGGAGTTTTTGCGGCGGATTGAGGCGTACGGGCAGCAGCCGGGCACGGCTACACCATAGCGCTCCCCTCCGCAAAGCGGCGTCCGTGCGCCGGTTTTACGCATAAAACGAGCGGCGTATGCGTTTCATACCCGGCTTTTCCGGACGTGCCCGATTCCCGCAAAACGGAACAAAAATGAATGATATCGTGACAAAACTTACGGATTCCTGTGCTTTTCGGCGCTCTTTTTGCCTGGATGTTTAGCGGCCGTACAACTTGCGATTGACACGAAAAAAATCTGGTGATAAGATTATGAGTAGCGGAAAAATAAGGAATACGGTTCATATCATATACAAGGGCTGTCCTTCGTTGACTCGGTAGCTCCATCGATCACTCGCAAAAAGGTTTTTTAGATAAGCAAAAAAGGAAAAAATATGCCGAACCCGCGTAAAAATCTGATTCGGAAGAAAAGGAGGCGTGCGCTGAAAGACTGACGGCTTGTACTGCGCGCACCGGCGGCCGACCCGCCGGGGAAAGGAGGACCCGGCAAAGGCGATCGGCCCGGGCGGATACCGCAGACGAAGCGTACCCGGGAGAAAAACGTTGACTGCAAGGGAACTTTGGATGGGAATTTTTGCTGACAGGAAGGAGCAGAACAGATTGGACAACGAGGTATTTGCAACGGCAGGCGCACTCATTCAGAAGCTGAAGGACACGCAGGGAGACAACATTCTTGCCGCGGCCGGCTGCATTGCGGACGCTTTCACAAACGGCGGGATCTTGCAGGCTTTCGGGTCCGGGCATTCCTTCGCCGGGGCGATTGAACTGTGCCACCGCGCGGGCGGATTTGTTCCGACCAAGGCCATCAAGGAGCCGGCCGGGGGCATGTACGAATCGGTGCCGGGCGTGGGCGAGATCTTTCTAAAAAGGGTGGACATCCGGGAAAACGACGTGGTATTCGTCATTTCCAATTCCGGCCGCAACCCGCTTCCGCTGGAGATTGCCTGCCAGGCCAAGGAGCGCGGCGCAAAAGTGGTCGCCGTAACCTCCGTCGAGGCGAGCAAGAAGCTGACGTCCAAGCACAAGTCGGGCAAGCGCCTTTTTGAGATCGCGGACGTCGTAATCGACAATCAGGCGCCCGACGGCGACGCGAGCATCACGCTCGAGGGGCTGGATACCGCCATCTGCGGCATGTCCAGCATCACCACGGCGGTGGCGCTGCAATCCGTTGTGCTGGAAGCGGCCAAGATTCTCCTGTCCCGGGGCGCTACGCCGCCGTTCTTCAAGTCCCAGAACATCGACGGCGGCGAACAATACAACGAGGCGCTGATCCAGAAATACTCCGATCGTCTATTCCACATGTGACCTTCTCTGCCACAAAAAAGCGACTTAAATTAAGTGAAAAGGGGGAAACCAAATGAACACGGTATTACTTGCTTTGATCTTCGCAATCATCGCTGGCTTGGCAATCGTGATCGGCGCTCTGTCAATGGGCGGTCTCTATACGCCCTTGATCTTTGCGACGGTTGCCGGCATCGCGGTCGGCGACCTGAACCTCGGCTTGCAGGTCGGTGCGGTCTGCGCCCTGATGGCGCTCGGGTTTTACACCTATGGCGGGGCAACTACCCCGGACTACAATATCGGAGCCCTGTTTGGCGTTCTGGTCGCTTCCAAGAGCGGAGACGTCAACCAGGGCATTGTCATAGGTTCGGTGATCGCGCTATTGATGTCCTGGTTCGACATCCTCGGCCGCGCGTCCACCACGGTGTTCCAGCATGCCGGCGACCGCGCCCTCGCAAAGAGGAACGTGAAGGCATTTGAAGGATATCATCTCACCGGCACGCTCTTCTGGTTCCTGGGCCGTGCCATCCCGGTGTTCATCGGCACGCTGATGATGAACCAGTACGAGCTGATCGGCAATTTCGTCGAGAAGTACGCCTGGCTCAAGAACGGCCTTGCAACGGTCGGCAGCGCGCTCCCGGCAGTCGGCTTTGCGCTCCTGCTCTCCTATATGGACATCAAGAAGTACTGGCCGTACCTGCTCGCCGGCTACGTGCTCTTTGCCTACATGCATGTGGGCACGCTGGGCCTGGCGTTCATCGGAATCATCGCTGGTGCGTTGTTTATGCAGCAGCAAAAGAAGGCTAGGGAGGTGGCGTAACCATGGCAAAGACGAACGTAAAGCTTTCCGAAGCGGCAAAGAAAAAAGCGTGCTCGCGTCATAACTGGACGCTGCAGTGGTGCTGGAACTACGAGCGTATGCAGGCCTCCGGCTTTGCGTACTCGATGGTCCCCGTTATGAAGGAGCTGTACAGCACCAACGAGGAAGTCTGCGAGAACCTGGAACGGCACATGCAGTTCTACAACAGCCACCCCGGCGCCTCCTCGGTCATCATGGGCGCCTCCGTCGCGCTGGAAGAAGACTATCAGACCGACGTCAGCGACAGCATCAAGGTCGCGTTGATGGGCCCGATGGCCGGCATCGGCGATACGATCCAGGCGGTTCTTCTGCAGCCGATCGTATACATGATCGCGGCCTCGCTGGCAAACGAGGGAAGCTTCCTCTCGCTGCCGGTCATCATCATCCCGTTCCTGCTGCTGTTCTGGGTCCGCTGGCCGCTCTTCAAGTGGGGCTACAACCGCTCGGTCAAGATCATCGACGACATCAGCGGCGACACCGACTTCAACCTGCTCCGCGAAGCCGCGCAGATCCTCGGCCTTACCGTGGCCGGCGGCTTTATCCCGGGCATGATCGGCGTCAAGCTCCTGACGACCTATTCCAAGACTATCGAAGGCGTCACGAGCTCCGTCAAGCTCCAGGACACGCTGGACGGCCTGCTGCCGTTCATGATTCCTGTGGCGCTGACCGGGTTCTGCTACTGGCTGCTGCGTACCAAGCGGCTCACGCCCATCAAGGTCATTCTGATCGTTGTCGTGATCGCGTTCGTACTCGGCGCGCTCGGCATCATCGGGTGATATGGTCGGAATTGTCTTGATCAGTCATGGCGGTATGGCCGCCGGGATGATTACGTCGGCATCCATGCTGTACCCGGACGCCGGGCAGATCGCGAGCGTCGCGCTCTTTTCGGACAGCAACCCGGACGACTTCCAGCAGGAGCTGGAAGAAAAGGTCCGGGAGGTCGATTCGGGCGAAGGCGTATTCATCCTGGCGGACCTCATGGGCGGAACGCCATGCAACAGAGCGGCTTATTGTCTGGGGGACAAGGTCCGGCTCCTGTCGGGCATGAATCTCCCGATGCTGCTGGCGCTGCTGGTGGCCAGGGACGGGGACGACGATCTGGACGCAATCACGGAGGACGTGCTGATGCAGACGCAGGAAGGCATCGTCGACGTGGGCGCGCTATTAAAGAAAAGGGGGCTGTGATCCAATGATCAAGCATCTTAGGATCGACAACAGGCTGATACACGGACAAATCGCGGTTGCCTGGCAAAAATACGTAAACGCCAAGGCCATCATCGTATGCAACGACAAGGTGGCAAACGACCGGATCCAGAAGATGGCGCTCGGTCTGGCGGCCAAGGATTCCAAGGTGCTTGTGTTTTCCGTGCAGGACACGATCCAGTACGTGAAGGACAATCCCAACGAATCCCTCTTTGTCATCGCCAAGTTCCCGCAGGACGGGCTCGATATTCTCGAGTCCGGCGTCGAGGTGGGCGAGGTCAATGTCGGCAACGCAGCTCCCATCGTCGGAACGAAATACGTGATGGTCACAAAGTCCATCGCGGTGACCGCCGACGACGCCGCAATCTACCGTAAAATCGCGGCGCTTCGCGGCGGGACTCTTGTTTCGCAGATGTTCCCGACCTACGAGAAGACCGACTTCCTGGCAGCGCTGAAGAGAGCCGGGCTGTAAAAAACGCTACACGCTCAATCAAAAGGAGTGGTCGTTTTTGTAGCGACCACTCCTTTATCAAAAAGGACCGGGGTTTTCCGGTCGGAAAGGCGGCACAGTGTGCAATACCGGATCGCCCGGATTCTGAACAGAATGCTGATTCTCATCACCCTGATCATCGCCGTTTTGGCGGCAGGGTATTATTTTGTATACAAGTATGCGCCGGAAATTAGGACCATGTACCTGGTCTGCTTCGGCATCATATTCGTGGCGCTGACCATATTGTACAAGGTGCGGGAGGCGCAGTGGGACAAAAGGGTCATCACGAAGATGGCTGTCGCGGGCCAGGTCGCGATCGCGAACATCAAGAGCGCGGAGCGAGTGCTGCGCATGCGCGACTCGAATTTTGTCGCCTACTGGATCTACGCTTTACAGATCGAGCTGTACGACCATAAGCACAAGCGGATTGAGAAGACGATCTACGAAAAGCTGAACATCCAGTCGGACGAGATCCCGCAGGGGACCGTATTCGTGACGTACGACGAAAAGAAGCCGGAGCAGATATTCATCGTCCCGAACATGCTGATCAGCCAGCTCGAGCATCTTAAGCCCCTGGCCGAGGCTTACGAACGGGACAAGACCATAAAAATCAAGTATCTGAACGTATACTACAATAAAGGAATCGTGATCAAAACGTATCAGGAAACGGTCAACGCCTGAGCGGGGCGGAGGAGGAGCATATGAGAATCGGAACGGTGGGCTCCGGGTTCATCGTCAAAAACTTTATCGACGCCGCATCGCACGTGGACGGCGTGGAGATCGCGGCGGTCTATTCGCGGAGCCGGGAGAGCGCGGACTGCCTGGCGGACCAGTACGGCATCCCCGGACGCTATACCGACCGCGAGGCGTTCCTAAGCTGCGGCGATCTGGACTTTATCTATGTCGCGTCGCCCAACTCCCTGCACTACGAGTGGACAAGGGATGCGCTGCTTGCGGGCCGGCACGTCATCTGCGAAAAGCCGTTCGTGTCCCGTGCGGCGGAGCTTTCCGAACTGATCCGGATCGCGAACGAGAAGGACCTGTTTTTGTTCGAGGCCTCCGTCATCCCGCATCTGCCGAACTACCGCCTGCTGCGCGAGCATATCGCGGAGGTCGGCGCGCTTCGGTTTGTGCAGGCGAATTTCTCGCAGTACTCCAGCCGGTACGACGCGTTCCTTTCCGGCAAAATCCCCAACGTGTTCAGCCCGGAGTTTGCCGGCGGCGCGCTGATGGACTTAAACTGCTATAACCTGCGCTTTATCACCGGCCTTCTCGGCGCGCCGGAGGAGCTCCGCTATTTTGCGAACATCGCCGATAACGGCATCGACACCTCCGGCGTGCTGGTGCTGCGCTACGGCGAGCTTTTGGCGACGGCGACTGCCTGCAAAGACTCGGGCAGCCGCAACTTCGTGCAGATCCAGGGGACGAAGGGCTGCATCTACGTGCCGGGCGAAAGCAGCCTGTGCAGGAGTTTCACCGTCAGGACGAAGGACGGAGAAACGGGCTACAACGTGCAGGAGTTGGACAACGTGATGGTCTACGAGCTGGACGCGTTCGCCGGGATCTACCGGAACCGCGACTTTCAGCGGCGGGATGATTTTCTGGCCGAGAGCATGCAGGTGGCGGAGCTTCTCGAAAAGGCGCGGGCCGACGCGGGCATCCATTTTCCGGCGGACGACGCGCCCGTCGGGGCAAGATAAGCGCGGATTCGTTGGGAGCTGTCGATGGAGTCGAGATATATCGTATTGACCGCGCCGGGCAAGGCGGAATGCCGCGCGGAGGAGATAGATACGGCGCTTGCCGGCGACGAGTTTTTGATCCGCAACCGCGTTTCGCTAATCAGCGCCGGAACGGAGCTTTCGCGCGTGTTCGCGATCAAGAAGGGCTTTTCCTATCCCGTATACCCCGGGTACGCGTCTGTCGGCGAGATCGTCGCGATCGGCGCGAGCGTCGAGGGTTTTGAGCCGGGCGACCGCGTGTTCCACAGCGGCGCGCACCGGTCGCTGTCCAAAGTTACGAACGACCGCGTCACGCAGGGGCTCAAGGTTATCAAGCTCGACGGCGACGCGGATCCCGCCGCCGACTCGCTGTGCGCGTACGGGCTGATCGCGCTGAACGGCGTGCACGCGGCGGACGTGCAGCTCGGCGACACATTGACCGTCTTCGGGCTCGGACCCATCGGTCTGTGCGCGGCCATGCTCTACAAAGAGCGCGGCGCGCGGGTGATTGCGCTCGATCCGGTCAAGAAGCGCTGCGAAATCGCGCGCGCGCTCGGAATCGAGGAGGTATTCGGCTGCGCGCCCGACGAGCAGATCGAGGCGGTCGTTTCCGCCACGGGCGGGCGCGGCGCGGACATCTCGGTGGACGTGACGGGGCTGTCGCCGGCGATTTTGAACGCGATCCTCTCCACGGGCAAGCACGGTCAGGTCATCCTGCTCGGAACGCCGCGCGCCGGCTATACCGCGGACATTACGCCTTGCTTCAACCATCTGCACATGAAGATGATCACATTGAAGGGCGCGTTCAACGAGCTGAATCCGTACACAAAGCGCGAGGGCTCACGCTTCTATGTGGAGAACGACTTTGCCTACTGGCGCGGCTTTGCCCGCCGCCACCCGGAGCTAGGGCGCATGATCACGCAAAGGGTTCGGCCGGAGGAGATCGAGAGCGCCTACCACGGATTGTATTACGATAAGGAAAACTACGTCTGCACGGTCATCGTTTGGGACGACTAGAAGGAGGAATCGATATGCTGGAAGTTTCAACGGCCACGTCGTTCATTACGCCGGACGAGCCCTGCCTCATGGGCGGCTACGGTAACCGCAAGGGGAAGTCTGTCGGCGTGCTGGACGAGCTAAAATGCACCGCGCTGGCCCTTCGCATCGACGGCGAGACGGCGGCGCTGTGCAACGTCGAGCTGCTGATGGTCCCGGGCGATATGGCGGAGCGGATCAAGGCGCGGCTAACCCGCGAGTGCGGCGTAAAGCCGGAATTTATCCGGATCGCCGCGACCCATACGCACGCCGGGCCCGAGATCCGCAGCGACCGCCTCCGGATATTCGACGAGGGCGCCGACGACGGGTTTTGGCTCCGGTACAGCGAGTTTTTGGAGAGCAGGATCTATGAAACGATCCGGGAATGCTTTGAGAAGGGCTTTGACAAGGCCGAGGCGTCCGCGCGGACGGTGACGGTCGAGGGCTACTACGGCAACCGCAACGGGAAGGGAAAGCCGGAGGACAAAACGGTCAGCATGATCCGGTTTACGGGGGCGGACGGGCGCGTGCTTGCCGGCGCCGTCAACCTGGCCTGTCATCCCACCGTACTCGGGCAGGAGAACTATCAGATCAGCGGCGACCTGTTCGGCTTTTTAAGCCGCGACATCCAGAAGCATTGGGGCGTGTATCCGCTCATGATGCAGGGGGCGTCCGGCGACATGAGCAACCGAAATTACCGCATGGGGCACGACGAGGCGGAGTTGTTCCGCACCGGGGACGGCATCCTCGCGCAGCTTTTCCCGGACGAGGGCTACCAATCCATCGAGCTGGCCGCGCCCGTTTCGCTGCCGTATACGTATGCCTATGAATACGACCTGGATATCCCGCTGTTTGAGAGCCACCGCGCGCGGAACATGCGGCTGCTGGAACAGGCGGAGGACTACGACGTGCGCAAGATGCTGCAGTCCGGCATATTCGCCATCGACATGAAGCTGAGGCAGCCGCATATCAAGGGCAGCTTCCACGCGTCGGTGCTGCGGATGGGCGACCTCGAGCTTTGCTGCGTCCCGGGGGAGATGTTTGCGCGCTTCGGCATGCAGGTCAAGGCCGCGAGCCGAAAAAAGCTGCCGATTCTCTGGGGCTATGTGGACGACTACGGCGGCTACATGTCGGACGAATCCGAATACGGCGTCACCTACGAAAGCCTGATGTCGCCGCTCCCCAAGGGCGGCGCGGAGGAGATCACAGCGGGCCTTTGCAAGCTGGTCGCGGGCTGAGCGCGGCGGCAGAGTTACGGAAAGAAGCCGAACACTATTTAAAATAAGACAGCAAACACATAATAAACCGCCCCTCGTATCCGGCCAAGCGATTTTTTCGGCCGATCGTCGGGGCGTGTTTTTTGCGGTCGGGGCGGCGGGACCCGAATCGACGCGCGCTGCCGAAGACCTCTCCGCGGCCTATGAATTCGCGGGCGGCGGTGCGCTTTTCGCCGCGCTCGCGGTCCGCTCTATCCGGGAGCGTCCCCTTAAACTGGCGCGTCCCTTGAATGCGCGCATGCTGCGCCATGTCGGGACCGTTACGCGTGGATTGATTGCGTCCGCTCCGCGGCCGGGGCCCTTGCGCCGAAGGGCGGCGTGATGCGCGGCTCGCTTGCTTCCGTGTCCGGCGTTCAGTCCGTATACTGTGCTGAATATATTCATAAAACCGGGCGGCACGCGCAGAGTGCTTCTTTTTTTATGTACTTCTCCGATTTCATTGACGGAGCAACCTCAAATGCTATACTTGATCCCAACACGGGGGCAGGGAACGTCTCATGAATATCTATACAGAAGAAACAGCCGAATATATCTGGAGAAACGGGAACGTCATACCTTGGCATAACGCGACCGTACACGTCAACGCGGTCGGGCACGCCTCCGTATCGGGCGTTTTCGAAGGGATCAAGGCTTATTGGAACAGCGAGGAACAGCAGCTGTATGTTTTTAGATTGCACGATCATATGGTGCGGTTTAAAAATTCAATCAAGCTGGTACGCTACGGCTTCGACTACTCCGTCGAGGCGTGCGAGGAAGCCGTGCTGGACCTGCTGCGGGCGAACGACTACAGACGCGGCGTATATATCAGACCCTATGTGTTCCAGAAGGGAATGGTTCGGGAGTTGCTGCAGGCGCAGCCCGGCCTGCCTACGGAGTTTGTCATCGACTCCTGGCCGTTTGCCGCGTATTCCAGCGCGAAGGGCGACCGGTTCGATATCTGCGTCTCCTCCTGGACGCGCATCGGCGACAACGTCATGCCGCCCAGGCTGAAATGTTTCTCCAACTATCAAAACGGCCGCCTGGCCGCGCTGGAGGCCAACGTTTCCGGCTATGACTGGCCGGTGATGCTGGATTCGGCCGGCAAAGTGTCCGAAGGCCCCGGGGCGTGCGTTGCGCTCATCCGAAACGGGGAACTGATATTCCCGATCGTCACGAGCAGCATATTGGAAAGCGTAACGCGGGATACCGTGATGAAAATTGCGACGCAACTGCTGCATATGCCGGTAATCGAACGGATGGTGGACCGTACGGAACTGTATATCGCGGACGAAATATTCTTCGCGGGTACGGGCTGGGAGATCAAGCCGGTCACTTCGGTGGACAGGATCATCGTCGGCGGCGGGACCGCGGGGCCCCTGACGCAAAGGATCGCCGACCTTTACCGCGCCGTCGTTACGGGGATGGACAAACGTTTCCCGCAATGGCGCACGCCCGTCTATAACTGAGAGCAGCAAGATGAAGCGCATGAATGCATATGACGAAATGCGCCCCCTATTCCGGCCGGATTCCATAGCGGTCGTGGGTGCTTCGGAGAAACCGGGGCCGGGCTTGCAGGTTCTTCGCAACCTGACGCAGATGGGATACGAAGGCCGAATCTATCCGGTCAATCCAAAGTACGAAAAAATTTGCGGCCTGACATGTTATCCGTCGCTCGCGGCTGTTGCCGGGTCGGGGCACAGCGTTGATTTGGTCGCCATATTGCTCGGGCGCGAAACCGTCGTTTCAATCGTGGAGGAGGCCGCCCGCATTGGCGCAAGGGCCGCATGGGCGTTTGCAAGCGGTTTCGGCGAGTCCGATGAAACGGGACGGATGCTGAACGAGCGGCTTCGGGGGATATGCAAGCGGGAAGGAATCCACTTTCTGGGGCCCAACTGCGTGGGATTTCTGAATCCGTCGGCGTCCGTCGGCGCGTACAGCGCCCCTGTCCCGCGTACGGTTAAGCGCGGACACATCGGCCTGGTCGCGCAAAGCGGCTATCTGTGCCTCGCCATGGCCAACGGCGCGTACCGCCAGGGCTTCAGCCTGATTGCGTCCACGGGCAACGAAACGGTCGTGGACAGCACGGACTGCATGGCCTATATGGTCGACGACCCCGAAACGGACGTCATCATCGCGTTTATCGAACAGTTTCGTTCTCCGGAAAAACTCCGGGACGTGGCTACCCGGGCAAAGGACGCCGGCAAGCCCATCGTGCTTTTAAAGGTGGGCAGGTCGGAAATCGCCCGGCGGGCCACCTGCGCGCACACGGGCGCTTTGGCGGGGCCGGACGCGGTCCAGCAAGCGCTGTTTAAAAAGCTGGGAATCCTGCAGGTCTCCGATCTGGACGAGCTGCTCGTAACCGCCGAGCTGCTGGCCGCATGGAAGGGCCGACTGCCAAGGGGAAAAAACGTTTTTGCCATCACGCTGTCGGGCGGTGTGATCAGTCTGCTGGCGGATGTAAATGAAAGCGTCGGGATACGCTTTCCGGAATGGTCCGAAGGCGGGAGCGAACGAATCCGCGGGATACTGTCCCATTTTGGGCAGGCGGCCAACCCTCTGGACGCCTGGGGAGCGGGCCGGATTGCGGACACCTATTCGGCGTGCGTAGAAGCCATGGGCGAGGAGGAGGAGGCCGACGCGATCTTGATCGTGCAGGACGCGCCGCCGGGAATGGCGCGGGAACAGGCGGAACAGTATGCCATCGTCGCGCGGGCGGCGGCGGATGAAGCAAAACGCAAAAAAAAGCCTGTCGCGATGCTGACAAATACCTCGACGGGCGTGCATCCGGATATTTTGAAGATATTGGATGAGGCGGACGTACCGGTTTTGCAGGGCACGTCCGTGGGGCTGAAAGCGATCGCCCATGCGGCGGAATTTACGCTGTCCGGCGGCATCTATACGAAAAAATGCGTATCCAACGGCATAGTCGATCAGCTGCGGGACGCGGAGCGGCGGGCGCTCACCGAATACGACAGCAAACGGGTGCTGGCTTCGTACGGCGTTCCCTGCGCCCGCGAAGTGATGTGCGGCTCTTTGGAGGCTTGCCGGGAGGCGGCCGGGCGCATCGGGTACCCCGTCGTGCTCAAGGTCATGTCTCCGGACATTTTGCATAAGACGGAGGCCGGTGTAATCGGCCTGAACATTCAAAGCGAAAGCGAACTGGAGAACAGCTATTTCGCCCTTCTGGAAAACGCAAAACGTTTTAGGCCAAGCGGAAGAATCGACGGCGTGCTGGTGCAGCGGATGGCGGAAAAACCGGTTGCGGAGGTAATTGCGGGCATTGTTCGGGATCCGCAGTTCGGACCGGCCGTGGCGTTTGGTTCCGGCGGGATTCTGGTGGAAGTGCTGAAGGACAGCGTGCTTCTGATCCCGCCGTTTTCGAAAGAGCAGGCGATGGAAGCCATACGGACCACGAAAGCGTATCAGCTGCTTTGCGGCTTCCGGGGGCGGCCGAAGGGGGACGTCTCCGCCCTGGCGGGTACGCTCGTCGCGGTGGGGGACATGGCGGTTGCCGAGGCGCACAGCATCTGCGCGCTGGACATCAATCCCCTGATGGTATACCCCGAGGGCTCCGGCGTGCTTGCGGTCGACGCGCTGCTGGAGCTTACCGAAAAATGAGCGGCATCAATAAGGAGGCGAAGGTTTGAAAGCATTACTTTCGGGCAACGAAGCGATTGCGCGAGGGGCATATGAGGCCGGCGTACAGGTGGCGACGGGCTACCCCGGCACGCCGAGCTCGGAAATCATCCGGAGCATTGCGGAGAAGTACGGGCAGGAGATCTATGCCGAATGGTCCGCAAACGAAAAGGTCGCCATGGATGCGGCGGCCGGCGCTTCCTATTCGGGCAAACGGGCGATCGTGACCACCAAGCAGGTGGGCATGAACGTGCTGATGGACTCCCTGCTGTACTCGGTTTATACCGGTTCGGAAGCGGGGCTTGTCATCGTTACCGCGGACGATCCCGGCCTGTTCAGCTCGCAAAACGAGCAGGATAACAGATGGTATTCGCGCCTTGCGAAGATCCCGACCCTGGAGCCCGCCGACAGTCAGGAGGCGAAGGACTTTACGAGGCTGGCGTTCGCGCTCTCGGAGGAGTTCGACACCCCCGTTCTCCTGCGCAGCGTGATGCGCGTGTCCCATTGCAAGAGCGTTGTGGAGCTGGGCGAGCGCACGGAAAACCCCAGACGGCTTGAAAAGTTTCCCCGCAATTTGCCCAAGTACAACTGCACCGCCATGTATGCTAAAAAAATGCATCCAAACGTTGAGGCGCGCATCCTGCGTATCGCCGAATATGCGGAAACCATGGAGATCAACCGCATCGAATGGGGCGACAGGTCCGTCGGAATCATTACAAGCGGCGTTGTATACCAGTATGTCAAAGACGTGTTTCCGAAAGCGTCCGTTCTAAAGCTTGGCCTGACCTATCCGCTGCCCTCCGATATGATCAAGCGTTTCGCTGCGGGCGTGGACAGGCTGATCGTGATCGAGGAGCTGGACCCGGTATTGGAGGAACAGATCAAGGGCATGGGCGTTTGGGCCGAGGGAAAATCGCTGTTCCCGCCCTGCTTTGAGCTGCTTCCCGACCGCATTGCGGATATCGCGCGGGAAAACGGCCTGCTCCCCCGCGGCGAACAGCCTTCGCGCGCGGATGCGGAGGACCTGCCGCCCCGCTCTCCGGTGCTCTGCGCCGGGTGCCCGCACCGTTCGACCTATTATGTGCTGGCAAAGCACGATATCGCGACGGCGGGCGACATCGGCTGCTACAATCTGGGCGCGCAGCCGCCCTTTCGCGCGCAGCATACCATGGGCGCCATGGGCGCGAGCATCGGCGTGCTCCACGGGATGAGCATAGCCAAGCTGCCGGAGAACCGCGTCTGCACCATCGGGGATTCCACCTTCTTCCACTCCGGTCTTTCGCCGCTGGCCAACATGGTGCATAACGGCAGCCGGGGCGTTGTGATCATTATGGACAACGACACCACCGCGATGACCGGACATCAGGACCATGCCGGCATCGGCTGGCGGGTGTTGCACGAAAACCCGGCGAGAAAAATTGAAATCGAACCGCTGGTTCGGGCGCTGGGCGTGCAGAAGGTGCGGGTGGCGGACGCGTTCGACGTACGGGCGGTGGAGGACGGCCTCATGGACTGCCTGGCTTACGACGGCCCGGCCGTATTGATCACCCGCGGCCCATGCGTGCACGTGGTCAAGGCAAGCAAGCGACTGTGCGAAATTGACGGCGGGAAATGCGCGGCCTGCCGGCACTGCCTAAAAGTTGGATGCCCGGCGATCATGCTGTCCGACGAGGAGAACCCCGGAACCCATAAGAAGAAATGCCGGATCGATCCCACCCTATGCAACGGCTGCGGCATTTGCGCGCAGGTCTGTCCGTTCAAAGCGATTCATGAAAAGGAGGCGGAATAGTGGGGGACCCGATAAACTTTCTTGTTGTGGGCGTGGGCGGACAAGGGACCATACTGGTCAGCGATATTCTGGCCGAGGCCGGCATGGAGGCCGGGTATGACGCCAAGAAATCCGACGTTTTGGGACTTGCGGTGCGCGGAGGAAGCGTCTCGAGCCATGTGCGCTGGGGGCGGCCGGTCGGTTCGCCGATGTGCATGAAGGGCGGCGTTCATTATTTGCTGGCCTTCGAGCCGCTGGAAGCGATTCGGGCGGCAGAGTACCTTGGGCCGGACGCGACGGTCGTTATGAACAACTACAAGCTGCCGCCGATGCTCGTCAGCACCGGTCAGGTCGAATACCCGTCCGACGAGCGGATAACCGCGGCCCTTACCGCGGCGGGCGCACGGTTGATCCGGCTGGACGCCACCGCCGTTGCCCGGCAGATCGGCAATGTGAAAACGATGAACCTTGTTCTCCTGGGGGTCCTTTCCGGCTTGCTGGACGCGGATTATGCGGTGTGGTCGAAAGTGATCGCCGCCTATGTGCCGGACAGGTATCTGGACATCAATATGAAAGCATTTTGTGCGGGCCGGAGCGTGCGCCTATGAGAATCATGGTGATCAATCCCAATTCGTCACGCGTCGTGACCGACCATGTGGAACGGGTCCTGACCCAAATCAAGCGGCCCGATGTCGAATTGACGGTGGTCTGCCTCGAAAACGGACCGGCCGCCATCGAGAGCGCGTACGACGAGGCGTTGTGTACGCCGGGGGTCCTGGAGCTGGTAAAAAGGGCCAACCGCGAGGGGTACGACGCGATCATTTTAGCCTGTTTCAGCGATCCGGCGTTGGAGCCGGCCCGCGAATTGTCCGGCATTTTGGTGGCCGGCATACAGGAGATCAGCCTGCATGTGGCCTCCATGCTGGGTTCAAAATTTTCCGTGCTCACATTGACAGAACAGCGCGTTCCGCGCAAAATTATGGATGTACGGAAATATCGGCTGGAAGGAAGCCTTGCGTCGGTGCTGCCGTTGAACATGCGCGTGGCGGAAACCGAAGCGGAGCCCGAGCGCACAAAAGACAGGATCAGAGAGCTTGCCAAGTTGGCGGCCGAGCGGGACGGAGCCGAGGTTATTCTTTTGGGCTGCGCGGGCATGGCCGGTTATGCGCAGGGCCTCGAGGATGAGCTCGGGGTACGAATACTGGACCCCGCATCGGTCGCGCTGAAGGTGACGGAAGCGATGGTGGAAGCCGGACTCACGCCATCCAAGCGCGGTCTCTATGCCATGCCGCCTTCGTTGAAATGAGCCATGACGGCCGGCCACGGGAGGTTTTCGAGTGGATTTTAACACGATAGGCAAAATCATTGCGGATGAGGGGCAGGAGGATGACGGTAACAGCCTCACATATCTGATTTATCATGCGATAAAGGAAGATATCATGTTCGGGCGGCTGGAATCCGGGGAGAAGCTCAACATCGTTAAGCTTTCCAAACAATACAACGTGAGCCGTACGCCCGCGAAAAACGCGCTGGAACTGCTTAGAAAAGATAACCTGGTCGTAGCGGAGCCGGGGAAGCAGGCCACGGTAAAACGTCCGTCCGCGCAGGAGGTCACCAGCATCTACCTGTTCAGAAAACAGCTGGAGCCGGTGGTGGCAAGGCTGTCCGTAAGATATGTGCCGACAAAGGAACTGAATGAATTGAAGGCGCAGCTTGAGGAGCTCAAGGCAAATCCGAAGATGTACCGGGCGCAGATTGAGTTTGACCGCAGGCTGCATGCGATGCTGTGGCGATATCTGGACTCACCCATGGTGGACGCGCTGTTCAACGTGATCAATGATTATTCGGCCAGAGTGCAGTCGTTCATCATCCGCACGGTAAACAAAAACCTCGCGGAGGCCCAGGAGAACAACGATGAACACATGGACATCATCCATGCAATGCTGGCGCGGAACGGCGACGAAGCGAGAAGAACGGTATATTTCCACCTGACGCGCTCCTGCCAGCGCCTGCTCGATTTTTATAGAAACGATCGAAACAAATCGGAAAAGGACAAACCTGCGCCGGAAACCCGCGCATAGCACAGGGGGGACAGGCTTTGGCCATTGAAAGCCTCATCGTATTTTTGCCATGCTCGGATATTGAAAAGACCTCGGCATATTACGCGGAGGTGATAGGGCTTTCCTTGGTGCAGACCCAGGCGGAAGGCAAATGCCGCATCTTCGATACGGGCTACGGGTACATTGGGTTTTGCCAGTATGACGACGGGAGGCCGATACCCGCCGGACCGACCGGCGTGTGCATCTCCTTAAACTGCCGCGACGAGGCGGACGTGGACCGGCACTACCGGCGGCTGCTGGAAAAAGGCGTGACCGATGTTTCCAAGCCCTGCGTAAACGAACGGTTCAACGTATATGCCGCGTTTACGTACGATCCGGACAATTATAAGGTGGAGCTGCAGCGGATATTGAACAATCAGGAACTGACCGGCGGCGGGAACCGCTGATTGCGCGGACCGTCCGGGCGGGCAAGCAGGCAAGTTTTTGGACGATTTTTTGCGCATAAACGCTGGGAGAAACGTGCTCGCCGGCATGATCCCCAGGAAATGAATATAAAAAAATGCACTTTTCATATTACATTGACTTTGATTCCAGATTGAATAGTATTGAATCATACAACATTTTACGTACATATTTAAGCTCTCTTTTTGTTCGAAACCACCGAAACAATCCACGATTTTAATCTTACAAAGCAAATTGAAAGGAGAAACACGATCGATGAAAAAAGTGCTTTGCGCCCTGCTTGCCCTGGCAATGCTGCTTCCGCTTATGGCTTGCACCGCCAAGGAAACGGCTAAGCCGGAAACACCCGCGGCTGCCGCCGCAACGGCGGCTCCTGCAACAACGGAGGCAACGGAGGCCCCCAGCGCCGATGCGGAGGTTACGAAGGTCCTGATGGGTATCAACAGCGCCCAGCCCCCCGCCTCGTTTGTGAAGGAGGACGGCACAATCGACGGCCAGAACTATGCGGTCATGACCCTTGTGGACGAGATGCTTCCCCAGTACGAGTTCATTTATGAGCCGGCGGACCAGGACGCCCTGCTGCTGGGCCTGGATTCCGGGAAATATGCGGCGGCGGTCGGGAACTTCTGGTATAATGATCAGCGGAACCAGAAATATCTTTACCCCCAGTATCCGATCGGCGGCGGCGTTGAGGGGATTGCGGTCAACAAGAAGTATGCCGACAGCGTCAAGAGCCTGGATGATTTTGCGGCCGCGGGCCTCAAACTGACGCCGCAGGAAACCTCCGGCGCCATGTACAGCGTGTTCTCGAAGTACAATGAAGAGCATCCGGACGCGAAGCTGAACTTCGACGTAGGCGAAGTCACCGCTTCCGGCGAGCAGATGAAGTGGATCATCGAGGGCCGCTATGACGGCGCCGCGATGTTTGCTTCCGAGTTTGACGAGCTCAAAGCGACCGTCGATCCGGGCGATCAGCTGTATTTCGTGCCCTTCTATGCGGTGAAAACCTGGGTGCTTTACGGCAAGGACCAGACCGAGCTGGCGGCCGCTGTCGACGGAATTATGGCGCAGCTCATGGCCGACGGCACGCTTTCCCAAATTGCGACGCAATGGTTCGGCTACGACGTCTATAAGTACTTTGAGTAAATAACTCTCGCATAATACCCGAGCAGCCGCCGGACGCGCCATCTGGTGCGTCCGGCGATTTCTGGGTCAGCAAGCGAACGAAGGAGAATGGCATGAAGCTGTTTGACTGGGCGTACATGCTCGACAGCATTCCAAAGCTCATCCCCGCTTTTTTCAAGGTTACACTGCTCAGCGTTATCGTCACGTTGCTGTTCGGAACGTTGTTCGGCTTTTTGCTGGTGCTGTGCAAGCTGGGAAAAAACAAGCTGCTGCGGAAATCGGCATATACGATTTCGGACATTGTACGCAGCACGCCGTTCCTGGTCATGCTGTTTCTCCTGTATTACGGGCTTCCGAAGTTTTTTCCCAGGCTCAACGAAATCGATAAGATATACTTTTTGATCATGGCCCTTGTGACGTTTGCGTCGTCGAGGCTCTCCGAGATTATGCGTTCGGCATATGAGGCCATCGACAGAGGGCAGATGGAGGCGGCGCTCAGCGTCGGGCTTTCGGTGCCCCAGGCGATTTTTAAAATCGTGGTTCCGCAGGCGATCTATATCGCGCTCCCGAATCTTGGGAATCTGCTGGTCGGCATGGTGCTGGAGACCGCGCTTGGGTTCACCATCGGCATATATGATGTGATGGGGACGGCAAAGCTGATGAACGCCAGAGAATATGGCGCCTATAATCTCGAGGTGTATATCGCCGCGGCCCTGATCTACTGGATCGTCTCCCTGCTGATTGCCGGACTCACCGGCCAGCTTGAAAAACTGCTGCACCAGGGGGGAAGGATCGTTAAGACCCCGTCGTGGGCGGCCGGCAGGAAGGGGAATGCGGCATGAACTGGGGGTTTGTTTTCCGCGTTGCCCTGCTGGAAGCGATCAAGGGCGTTCCGGTATCCTTGTATGTCACGTTTCTTTCGCTGGCAATCGCGCTGCCGCCGAGCTTTTTGTGCGCGATGTCGCGCTTTAAGCGGACGCCGGTGCTTTCGCAGGTGATCTCCGTCATCGTTTCATTTCTGCGGGGCACGCCGCTGGTCGTCCAGGTTTTCATCGTATATGCGGGCTTCCCCAGCGTCTTAAACCGCATAGTCCAGTCGTTCGGCTGGAACGTGGACGTGTTCGGCATCAATCCGTACTTCTACGCGTTCTTCGTGTTCTCCTTAAACGTCATGGCCACCTTGACGGAGGTGTTTCGCTCCTCCCTGGCCTCCGTAAACAAGGACCAGGCCGAGGCGGCGCGCTCCGTGGGGCTGAACGGCTTCCAGACAAACGTTCTCATCGTCATACCGCAGGCGCTGGTGTCCGCTATTCCGAACATCTGCAACGAGTTTTTGAACCTCTTTAAAAGCACCTCCCTCGTGTATATGATGACGATTCAGGATATCACCGGCAAACTTCGCATCGCGGCTTCCGCGGGTTATAATTACACGGAGGCGTATTTCGTTATATTCGTCGTGTACTTTGTGATCGGGTTTGGAATGGAAAAACTATTCCATGCTGTCGAAAACAGCATGAAGACCTATAAAGCCCTGGCGCAATAGATCTGGGAGGAACGTTATGATCGAGGTCAAAAACATCAAAAAATCGTTCGGCAGCAATCGGGTGCTGAAGGGCATCGACATCACATTGAACAAGGGGGATGTCGTCGTTATCCTGGGGCCAAGCGGCTCCGGCAAGACCACCATACTCCGCTGCATCAACTTTCTGGAGCGGGCGGACGAGGGGGAGCTGACGATAGGGGATATGCACGTTGATCTTCGGCATGCAACTTCCAAGGAAATCCACAGGATTCGGAAGCGGACAGGCTTTGTCTTTCAAAACTACGCGCTCTTTAACAATAAGACCGCCCTGCAGAACGTGATGCTCGGCCTTACGGTAGCGCGGAAAATTCCAAAGGCCGATGCGGAGAGGATCGCAAAGGCCGCGCTGGACAAAGTGGGCCTTGCGGACAGGTATGACTATTATCCAAGCCAGCTCTCCGGCGGACAGCAGCAGCGCGTCGGCATTGCCCGGGCCGTGTCGCTCAATCCGGACGTCATTTTATTCGACGAACCCACCTCCGCGCTGGACCCCGAGCTCATTGGGGAGGTGCTCAACGCCATGAAGCAGTTGGCGCGCGAAGGCGTTACGATGATTGTGGTGACCCATGAGATGAGCTTTGCTAGGGATGTCGCCAGCAACGTGATTTTCATGGACGACGGATCGATTGTGGAACAGGGGCTGCCTCAGGACATATTCGACAATCCGAAGGAGGAGCGCACAAGGCAGTTTCTGAGGCGCATATTGCTCGCCGACGAGGCGCAGGCGGAGATCGCCGAAGCCCGCGAAAAAGCCAAGGTGGCGGGAAGCATCACCTAAGCTGCAAAATTATATAAAGAAGATTGCCATATAGCCGGCAAAAGGAGGAATTGCAAATGACAAACGTAGAACTGCATCCCTGGCAGAAGCCCGCGTCCAATCCCGCCGAATACCATACCTGCGAGATGCGCCGGGGCCGCGAATTCATTGTGCGCATGATGACGGGCGCGGACCCGCTGCTGGCGCTGGCGGAATTCGCAAAGAATAACAACGTCCGCTTCGGCAAGGTGCACGCCTGTTTTATGGGCGGCCTGCAGCCCTGCAAATACGACAAGTGGACGATCGACACGGTCAATCCCGAGAACTGGTACTGCGAGCGCGAAGCGGTGTGCCAGAACCTGACCATGCTTTCCGCGGTGGGCGGGATGATCGGTATCCGTCCGGACGGCAAGGGCGGCGAGGAAACCTTTGTTGCGATGCATTTTGTAACCGGCGGCGCGTGGGACGCCCCCGTTATCTGCGGGCATATGAACCCCGGCACCCGCGTCAAGGGCTCCATGCAGGTGTTTGTTACCGAGCTGTTGGATATCGACGTTCAATATCCGGCGGATATTAAGGAGGGAGACCCGTATCCGGAAAACTTCTATGTGAGCACCGTAGGAAAAATCGTAAAATAAAGCGCGGCTTGTTTGATGCGACCATACGGAGCGCAGGTATACGCTTCGTATGGTCGCATTCAATAATAAGAACGCTCCTTCCTGAAACCGCGCCGTGCAAACGGATTATTCGCCGAATTGAACGACGCGGTATTTTTTAAGATAGTCAAGGTATTCCCGAACATAGGCCGGGTTATAGTACCTGCTTTCGAATCCCACCAGCCTGGCGATCTCAGACACGGTGCGCCGCCCGTTCACGCAGAACAGGATGAAGTGGTCCACGCTATGGTAGCCGCACAGGTCCGGATAACGGGATTTCAGGTTAAACAGCTCCTGTGCGGCGGCGTTCCCGAGGCTGTCGCCGATGAAGGATATCGGCCCGACGGCAAGCCTTTTTGGGATGCGTTCGTCCGGAAGCGACGGTTCACCTGCGCGGGGAATCCCCCGGACATGCGGCCCGAGAAGGTCGGCGGTCTGGTCCGCAAGGCGCCGGAGCGCCGCCTTTTGCGCGTCGATCATGCCGGATACGGAAGCCGGAGGGAAATACCGTAAAAGGTCGTCGCAGGCCGCCCCGAACGTGTCCAGATAATAACCGCACGTCTCCGAGTAATCCGCAAAACCGGCGGGCGGATCTTCGGCGGCGGCGTTCAGCCGGGCGAGAAAGCGTTCGCGCATCCGGGCAAATACGGGAGCGATATCGTCCAGGGACAGGGAAGCGAGCGCGTATGCCCAGCAAGCGGCCATGGAAGCGGATTTGTGCAGCATTTCGGGATCGATATTTTCGATTGTATCGGCGCTGGTGTGATAGTTCTTGTCCAGCCATTGCATGAACGTAACGCAAGGGATATGGACGGTCGGGTCGCAATACACATAGTGATCGCTCCCCCCGTTGTACTCCATGATCTGCGAATGATAGGGCGTCACATAGCCGCGGATGTTGAACGAAGGCGCTTCCCTGTTCGACAGGGAACGGATATAGGCCATCAGGTCGATCACAAAGGAGGGCGTGGCGTCCGGCGGCGCCCAGATGCCCAGCATACCGGAACGGCCCTCCTGCCGGCGTCCGACCATATCCAGATTGATCGCCGCCTTGATGCGCTCGAGCGTATCGGCGCGATCGGAAAGATATGCAAAGGTACCGCAGACCTCCGGCACCAATATCATCCGGATGGTGCGGTACGGCTGCGGAAGCAGTCCCTTTTGGATCAGGCCGTTGATTGCGCGCATCGCTTCCATGGCGGCGCCGCAGCCGGAAGCGTTGTCGTTCGCGGAGGGCCTCGGGTGACAAAGGTGACCGGTTATGAAGATTTCCTCCCGGGACGTACCGGGTATGCTGCAGTCCACGACGGCGGCGTTGCCCGGTCCGGTTTCCGTAACAATTTCTATATCGCATTTCGGATATGGTCCGCATTCGGCCGCCGCGCGGGCCGCCCGCATGCTTTGGCACAGACGCTTTAATGTCTCTCCCTGTCTGGGAGAAAGCACGAAACCGAAGTACCGGCGTTCGTCCGCGTCCCCCGGCCAATGGAATGTGTGGTAACAATGCGCGTCCGGCAGATCTTCTTTGCTGCGGACGAAGTTTGCGGGGAGGTAATCCGTCAAAATGCCGAGGGCGCCGCACTGTTCCATCGCCCATGCGAACGCTTGAAACGGCTCGTCGTGGACAAAAACGATTTTTCCACGCAGATCCCATGCGCTATATGCGGACCGCATGGCGCCCCGGTCCAGCAGGACGATGTCGATACCGCGCAGGCTGGCCGCGCAGCTCCGCTGGATTAAGGAGGTGGGCGTTGCTTCGTAATCGCACAGCACCGTGTCGTATGGATCGGTCAGACGCAGAATCCCTTTTGTGCAGGTCCATCCATAAAACCCGCGCTGGGACCAGCGATTCGTTCCCGGACCCATTGGGATTTGTAAAATCGTATTCGCTACGCCTTCGGCCGCCATCGCATCGGCGCAATAATCGGCCGCTTTCTCATAACCTTCGGAGAGCTGCACCCGGTTGAATCCGCTGATCGCCTCCACATAGCGGTAGGCGCGCCGCCCGGAGATCTCCGCGCGGATCAAATCGAGTTTTTCCCGGATATTCATATAAGCGTCCTCCTTGAACCAGTAACAGATACGACGGCTGCGCTGGTTTCATTGTATTTTTCCGCACCGATAACGTCAAACTCCAGGGCAAGTGCATCTATAATAGTGCAGTTTCAACCGGAAGCATAAACCGGGCGCTGCCGGCAAGAGGATTGGCATCATGACAAATCCGCGGTTTTTTTGTACAATATAGTTAAACTTCATGCGCGGAGGACAAACGATGAGGCGGATTCTGGCCGTATGCGCGGCGCTGCTGTTCTGCGTCGCCGCCGTGGCGCACGCCGATTTGAACGCGCCGGCGCGGGACGGGGCGGCGCACGGCAGGGGCGGCAAAAGCCCGCCACCGGCCGCCGCTTTGCCCGCGCGCGACGCTTCATGCACGCCTGCGCCCGGCTTGACGGCCTTGACGGCTCCGGGCACGACTGCACCGAACTCTTTGTCCTTGCCGGTTTCCGGCGCATCCTCGGCTAGCCCGACATCCGTGCCGGTCCTGCCTGCGTCCGGACTCAACCCGACGGATACGCCGGTTCCGAGCACGTCCGCGCAAAGCCCGACAGCCTCGCAGCCCGGCCCGCCGCCCAGCCCTGCCGCGGCTATGTCCCTTCCATGCGTGGACGCGCAGTGGTACGCCGACCGGAACGAACAGCTCCGTATGCTTCTGGAACGGAACGGTTCGTTTCAGAGCCGGGGCGAGATTGACGCGGCGATTGAGAAGATGCATATCGATCCGGCAAAGCCCATGGTCGCGCTCACGTTTGACGACGGGCCCGCGGCCGGCGTTACGGACGCCATACTGGATATTCTCGAGGAATACAACGTCCGGGCCACGTTCTTTATCGTCGGCTGCCGGCTGAAGAAGCCCGAGGCGGTGCAGACCGTCCGGCGGGCGATTTCGCTCGGCTGCGAGATTGGGAACCATACCTGGGCGCACGAAAACCTCGCGCAGCAGAACAGCCGTCAAAAATACGACGCCATCAAAAAGACGAGCAGGATCGTGTTCGACAACACGGGTTACGTGATGCGCTCGCTCCGGCCGCCCGGCGGGTATTACGACCGGGAGGTGAGCTATCTGGCGAAGAGAAACGGCATGGCGATCGTCAAATGGGCGCAGAGCGGGGACGTATATGAGCAGGAACCCGAAAAGATCGCGCAAAACGTGCAGAAGCAGCTCGTCAACGGCCGGGAACTGTATGCGGGGGACATTATCCTCCTGCACGATACGCATCCGCGCATGGTAGAGGCCGTCCGGATCATTATCCCGAGGCTGCTGGAGGAGGGCTATCAGCTTGTGACGGCATGGGAGCTGATCAACTGCTCGGAGGACGGGTTCACGGCCGGCAAAACCTATCATCATCAATAGGCGCCGCCCGAAAGAATGTATCGCCTGCCGGCCGATCGGCGGGGCGCTTGACGGTCGGGGCGTTGCGACCGGATTCTACATGCGTCGCGCGGAGCGACGGGCCGGTAACTTCGTTCGGAAATCTTGGCGGATATACAACGGATGGGCCGGCAAGCGATCATCGCTTTGGCAAGGTCCCACTGTTCTTGCATACGGCGTCCCGCCTGCTGCTTGGCGGGGCGCTTTTTTTATAACCGGGGCAACGCAATCGAGCTTTACGTCCAATGCACAGAACGGTCCGACAGCCCCGCCTTGGAATCTTGGCAGGCCTGCAACAAGCGGGGGCGGCAAGCGGTCATGGCCGTGGCCGGGTACCGGCGTGTAGAGCGGCGGGGTAGCTGCCCCAGCTCGGAAACGTTGTCATGCCGCGGGCGGGGCGGTAAACGATCATGGCCGCGGCCGAGCTCCGTCCGTCGCAAAAAGCAACGGTCCGCCAGCCCCGCCCGGGAATCTTGGCCGGTCTGCAACAAGCGGGGGCGGCAAGCGGTCATGGCCGTGGCCGGGTACCGGCGTGTA
>CAZIRB010000004.1:26127-33988 GCA_964541695.1 uncultured Oscillospiraceae bacterium | reverse complement strand
CTGCAACAAGCGGGGGCGGCAAGCGGTCATGGCCGTGGCCGGGTACCGGCGTGTAGAGCGGCGGGGTAGCTGCCCCAGCTCGGAAACGTTGTCATGCCGCGGGCGGGGCGGTAAACGATCATGGCCGCGGCCGAGCTCCGTCCGTCGCAAAAAGCAACGGTCCGACAGCCCCGCCCGGGAATCTTGGCCGGTCTGCAACAAGCGGGGGCGGCATAGGACGACGCCAACGAGCGATCGTGACCGCAGCCAAACTCCGCCATCCCGCATTCCGCGCAACCGCCAGACCCGCTAAGCGACCCGCATCCCCCTACTCCCTCTGAGACCGAACCCTTCACGATGCCGCGGTCTCGCTTAGGAGCTTTCTCTGCGTAAATCAGCGCAGGTTGTCGTCGTCGATCTCCCCGTAGCCCATGAATTCGCGGGCGGCGATGCGCTTTTCATCGCGTTCGCGCTCGACCATGTCCGAGAGCATCTCTTTAAACTGGCGCGCCCTCTTGATGCGCAGAATATCGATTTCATTGGAGGACTTGTCCGCGGTGTTTAGATGCACCGTGCCAAGGCCCCAGATCCGCTGGTGCAGCGGCCGCCGCAGCGAAATGTCGAGTATCCGGTACAGGCGGATCTCCTCCTCCTTGCGGCTGAAAAAACCGGTATCGATGATCAGCTTCTCCTCCGTCAGGGAATAGCGCGTGAACGTCCAGGGCAAGCCGAATATGATGCGTTTGCGGTCCTTCCAGACAACGTTCGTCATAGATTTCCTCCGTGCGTTTGATAAGCGCATTGTATCATATCGGCGGAATCATGTATAGACGTGTCGGTTCCGACCCGCGACCGAACCCCGCGGCGCGCCGGATTTTCCTTGTATTTCCTCTTGTTCTGTCGTATAATGCATTCAACAATATGTCCGGTTGTGACGGCGTCACAACGCGGGACACAAATCGAAAGAAAGCGCCCGGCGGCGCGGCGGGGACGGCTCCCCGCGGCCCGGTCGGGCGGAGCTGTTGCCGCATGCGTAAATCGTCCGGAACCATCCGCACCATCCTTTTGATCGCGCTGCTGTGCGCGCTGCTGTTCGGCGGGAAGACGCTGTTCGGCGGCGGCCCGGGCGCGTCCACGGACGCGAGCGCGACGTCCGCGCTGTCCGCGACGGATACGCCGGCGGAAGCCGCGCTTCCCGCGGGGCAGAGCGGCCTGGAGCCGGGGGACGCGACGCTCGGCCCAACCGCCGCGCCGGAGGCCGAGGAGGCCGCAAAACAGGACGCCGTCTCGGAGGACGGCGAATACACCGCGCCCGAGGACGTGGCCGCGTACATCCATGCGTACGGGCGCCTGCCCCAAAACTTCATCACCAAGTCGGAAGCCATGGACCTGGGTTGGGTCAGCAGCGAGGGGAACCTCTGGGACGTTGCCTACGGCAAAAGCATCGGCGGGGACGTGTTCGGCAACCGCGAGGGCCGGCTGCCGGCCGCGGCGGGCCGCACGTGGTATGAGTGCGACGTAAACTACCGTGGCGGCTTCCGCGGCGGCGAGCGCATCGTGTACTCGGTCGACGGGCTGATCTACTACACGGACGACCACTACGAGACGTTCGAGCAGCTATATTGAGAAAGGACGGGTTATTCCCGTGAACCGTTCGGACAGCACGCGCATGACGCGCGAGTATACAAAGTTTCTAAAAAAACGCATGAAGGCGATGGACCGTGAGAACGCGCCCCGGCGCGTCAAATTGAGCGGCCGGCTGATGTGGTCGCAGCGCGCCGCGCACCGGTATATCGCGATCAAATTCCGGTTCCCGAAGTACTACGGCGGCAACCTCGACGCGCTGTATGACCTGCTCAGCACGCGGAGCGAACCTGCCGAAATCGTCATCCTGCACGCGGACAGGCTGCGCGCGCGCCTTGGGGAGTACGGCCAGAAGCTGTTGGACGTATTTACCGACGCCACAAAGGCAAACGCCGCGCTGACCGTGATACTGGTTCCGTAGCGCGTCGACAGAATCTGCCAAAATTGCTTGAATCGCCCGGGTTGATATAGTAAAATGATGCATAAGTAATAATAGGATTCATTTAGTGGGAAGGGAGATTGTAATCATGGAAGGGAAAAAGACTCCGAAGGAACGGAAGATCGTAGACGTACGCAAGGACGGGGCCCAGGCAAAGGCGCCGGCCAAGGCCGCCGCAAAGAAGGCGGCCGAGGACACCGCCGTCGTCGAAACGGCGGCGCGGGCAGAGACCACGGAAAAGACACCGAAGGCGAGGGCGACTACGCTCCGCGTCATCGCGGTGCTGCTCTGGCTGTTGGCGATCGGCTGCGAGGTGCTCGTCATCACGATCCTCAACGGGATCCTGTACATCCCCGGCGACAAAAACATCTGGCTCATCGGCGGCATCGTGCTCGACCTGATCCTGGTCGTGATCGGGTCGCAGCTGTGGAAAAAATCGAACCGGATCGATCCCGTTTCCGAGAAGAACAAGGTGAAGTTCTTCCTCTGGAACAACATGGGCGTGATCGCGGCCGTGCTGGCGTTTTTGCCGCTGATCGTGATCCTGCTCAAAGACAAGAAGATGGACAAAAAGATGAAGAAGATCGTCACCGCGGTCGCGGCGGTCGCGCTGCTTGCGGCGGTGGCGTTCTCGGTCGACTACAACCCCGTGTCGCAGGAGGACCTCGAGTCGGCCAAGGAGGAATCCGTGGCGCTGGGCGACGGCACCGCCTACTGGACGCAGTGGGGCCGGTCGTATCATTTTGATCCGGACTGCCAAACGCTGAGGAACTCCGCCACGCTCTACCAGGGCACGGTCGAGGACGCGTTTGAGGCCAACCGCACGGACCCCTGCGACTTCTGCGCGGGCGGCGCCGAGGCTAAGGCCGCCGCAGCGGAGACGGCCGAGACCGCAACGGAAACCGAGGCGGCCGCCGAGACCGGCAACTGAATAACGGAACCTGCCGGCGGGCGGACCCGGCGGCGCCCGGCGGCGGGGGCCGCTTGCGGGCCGCGGACAGCCTGCGCATTGTATTGTTAGGAGGAAACGACATGGCACGGAATATTCTGGTGGACACGCTGCTCGGCAGCAGCAGCATTCAATCGTTGAGCGCGGCGTCCGGGGCGGAGCAGGAGCAGGTGCAGCAGGTGCTCGCCAACGCGCTGCCGGCCCTGTTGCAGGGCATGGACCGGAACGCGTCGACCAAGTCCGGCAAACAGGCGCTCTCCAAGGCGCTGACCGACCACGCCAGGGACGATACCAGCGACGTCGGCGCGTTCTTGCAGAACGTGGACCTGGACGACGGGGCGAAGATTCTGACGCACATCCTCGGCGGCGAAAAGGAGACGGTCGAGAAGGGCGTGGCGAAGAAGGCGGGGCTGTCCGCCAGCCAGACCGCGATGATCCTCGCGGCGGCCGCGCCGCTTTTGCTCAGCCTGCTCGGCAACAACAAGAAGGACGACGACGATGACGACAACGAGTCCGGCGGCCTTCTAAGCATGCTTGGCTCCGCGCTGCTCGGCGGCGGCGACAGCAACGACGACGACAATGACAGCGGCAACCTTTTGGGTTCGCTGCTCGGCGGCGGGAACAGCAGCGGCGGCGGTTTGCTGGGCGCGCTGCTCGGCGGCGGCGGGAACAGCGGCGGCGGCAACCTGTTGGGCGCGCTGCTCGGCGGCGGCGGGAACAGCGGCGGCAACCTGTTGGGTGCGTTGCTCGGCGGCGGCAGCGGGAACAGCGGCGGCAACGGCGCGCTGGGCGAGATGCTGACCGACGGCCTGGGCTCGCTGCTCGGCGTTGAGGAGACGAAGCCGGAGCCGAAGAAGCCCGCCAAGAAGAAGAAAACGACGACCACGACCGCCAAGAAAAAGACCACGGCAAAGAAGAAGAAATGACGCAAGGGACCCTCAAATTTTACGGAAAGAAGGTGCGCAAAACATGAAGACGCTGCTCTATGTCATCGGCCTGATCGCGGGGCTTGCGGGAATCGTCGGGTATTTTGTGCCGGCGCTTCCCTATATCTCCGAGTATTCCAACTATCTGGTTATGGGCGGGTTTATACTGCTGGCAATCGGCTACCCGGCAAAGGCACGGTAAGCCCCGGCACAGCGCAATCAGGAGCCGCCGACATCCGGAAGGTGTCGGCGGTTTTTTTCGTTTGGGCGCGGCAAACGGCGCGCCGGGTTTAAGGACAATTTGCACTATATTCTGCGAGATTGAACGGAGGAAAATCCTATGTCAAAGAAAGCGGCGGTGATTCTGTACCCCTGCTTCAGCATGCAGGAGATCAGCTGCCTGACGGAGGCGCTGACGGTCTATTTTGGCCGCGAACTGGACGTTTACGCGTCGTCCGCGCAGCCGGTGCGCTCGGAGGACGGTTTCTTAGTTGTGCCGGACCGGACGCTGGACGCGTTTTGCATCTCCGACTACGACTGCGTAATCCTGCCCGGCGCGGCAAATCCGCTGTACGCGCTGTTCGACGAGGCGCTGATCGCGTTTTTGCGGACGCTGCGCGGCGAAAGCATTCTGATCGCCGCGATCTGTTCCGCGCCGATGCTGCTCGCCAAGGCCAGACTGCTCGACGGCGTCCGGTATACCGCGAGCGTGTGGGAGGAGATCAACGAGTACCTTACGTTTATCCCGCGCCGGAACATTGTGCGGAAGCCGCTCGTGCGCGACGGGAACATCATTACGGCGGTCGGCGCGGCGTTCCGCGAGTTTGCCGTGGAGACGGTTCGCGCGCTGGGGATAGACGGCTGTCCGGACGGGCTGTTTCTGCCGCCCGCGCGCGATATGGCGGAAGAGGAGCTGATATTCCATATGCGGGATGAGGATTTCGAGGAATTCAAGCTTGAGTATCAGGCGTTCGCGGAGGCAAAGACGACGAAGGAATGAGGGCGGAGGCGGGTTTATGTTTTTATAGGGATGCGGGGTTTGAGGAACGGGGATGCGTGGGTCGGGGTTTTTGGGGGGACTCTGTCCCCGCACCCCTGCCAAAGGGGGAAACCCCCTTTGGAAACCCAAATCGCGAACGTTCTGTTCCAGAACGTTCGTATAAAAAAAGTTTGGTTTGTTCTTTCAGGGTTGGAAGCTTACTTTGTAGAACAGTTCGGGATTCCAAAGGGGCTGAAGCCGAGCGCCGCCTGTGGCGGATGAAGCGAGGCGCAGGCCCAGTGAGCGAGGGAGCGGAGGCAGCGGTGTCAACCGCGACGACTTTGGCAGGGGGCGGGGCAGAGCCCCGCGCGTGACCCGTGCGCAAAGCGCAACCTCAATAAAGGCACGAAGGCTACGGTGACAACCGCAGCATGCGCGACCATTGCGAACTTTGGAAGGGGCGGAGTCCCGCACGTTCCCCTTCCTAATCCCCTGCCAATCTACAGCGTCGTCAGCGCGCCGTAGCCGCCGGTAGCAAACAGCTGCGATTTGGTTTCGTCGGCGTGCACGGCCAATACGTTTGCGAGAAAGATCAGGTGATCGCCGGCGGTCAGGGCCTGTTCGACGCGGCACTCGAACGCGACGCGGCTTTTTTGGACCAGCTTCGTGCCGATGGTTTCCGCGTCGATGAGCTCGATGCCGAACTGTTCCGCCTTGTCGACGCTGCGGCCGGAACGGGTGCCGCAGGCAAAGGCCGCTTCCTTCAGGCTCCCGTCCACAAGACAGAGCGCAAACTCGCCGCTTTCGCGGATCAGTTCCGCGCTGTACCCGCGCTGGCTCAGGCACACGGCCAATAAGGGGGGATTGTTGGACGCGTACGTCCACCAGGAGAGCGCCATCAGGTTCGGTTTGCCGTCCGCCGCGCGCGTGACCACAAGGCCGAAGGGGTTCGGGCCGCCGAGCTTCTGCGCTTCCCGGATCGTGATGCGTTTCATATGTACTCCTCCTTTTTCTGGCATAGCTCTATCATATCAGAAAAAACCGAAAAATAAATATGAACATACTATTGCAAAGCAGATAGCATATGTTATAATACAGTCATCAGATGACTTATTGGCATTAGCAGCAGAGCAATCCAGCGATTCAACCACGGGAAAGGCAACAGATGAACGAAGCGGAACTGAAAGCGCGAGTCCGGGACGCCGTGCTGGCGAGGCATTTTCAGGAGACGGGCGAGATCCTGGTTCCTGTGAACGTGTCCGCGCGGCATGTGCATCTCGATCAAAACGCGCTTTCCGTCCTGTTCGGCAGCGGGCGTAGCCTCACGCCCATGCGCGGACTGGTGCAGCCCGGGCAATATGCCTGCCAGGAGACGGTGACGCTGCGCGGCAAAAAGGGCGCGCTGCAGAACGTGCGCGTGCTCGGGCCGCTGCGGGGCAGCGTGCAGGCGGAGCTGAGCGTGACGGACTGCTACGCGCTGGGCGTGCCGCCGGTCGTGCGGCTCTCCGGCAATCACGAGGGCACGTCGGGCGTCGTGGTGCAGGGCCCGCTGGGCGAGGTCGAAATCCCGCGCGGCGCGATGGTCGCGATGCGGCACGTGCATATGTCGACGGAGCTTGCGAGGCTGTTCGGCATGGAGAACGGCGACACGCTCTCGCTGATTACAACGGGCGAGCGGCCCGCAGTATTGATGCAGTTTGTGGCGCGGGTGTCCGACGACGCGCTGCTCGAGGCGCATGTCGACACCGACGAGGCGAACGCCAGCGGCATTGTAAACGACATGCTGTGCCGGGCGGTCAAGGAAGGAAAATCGTAAGGAAAAATGTCCGAACCGAGGCTGCAAAACCTCATATTGATTCCGGACTATCTCTCCGGTGCGGCCGGTTCGGTCCCGCCGGGCGAGCTGACGATGGGCGACGCGTCGAAGGTGCCCGCCGAGCTGCGGCGGGGGGGCTTTTGGGATGTGAACGATGCCGAATCGCGGCAGAAGCTGATGCTGCTCGTGCCCGTGATCGCGCGTGCGACCGTGCTGACGCCGTCGATAAGCTATTACCGCAGGCTGTGCGAGCTGCGCGACGATTGCTTTTTTGCGAACCTGACGCTGCGGCTGCTCGCGGCCGGCGCGTTTGTTACGGTCAAGAGCGGCATGCGGCGCGAATCGGTGATGCCGCAGGCCGCGGCATGGATGCGCGAACTGCTCCGCGCGGGCGTGCGGATTGAATTTGAACAGGCGGCCGGCCCCGCGCTGCCGCAAAAGGAACTGGTCACGGCGGCGGACGTTGCAGCCTGCGCGCGGCAGGGGCGGCGCGAGCTGGTCGCGGCGCCGGGCGCAATCGTCACGCCGTACGCGCGCGACGAGGCGAAGGAGAGGGGCGTCACCATACTGACGGGCATAGGAGGCCAGGTATGATACTTGCGGTGGTGAAGGGAACCGTGGTCAGCACGAATAAGACCGAGAAGCTCCGCGGCGGCAAGCTCCTGATCGTGGAGGAATGGAACCTCGAGACGAAGACGGCTTCCGGCCAGCCCAAGGTGGCGCTCGACCTGATGGGCGCGGGCGAGGGCGAGCTGGTCATGTGCGTCTGCGGCAGCAGCGCGCGCCAGACGGAGCAGACGGAGAAGCGCCCCGTGGACATGGCGATCATCGGCATCGTCGACCAGGCGGAGCTGGGCGGCGCCGTGTGTTACAGAAAATACGCGCAGGGTTTTGAACGGGATTCCGTGCGGGCCGTGGAGCCCGCCGAAAAAGCGGACGAGGCGGTTGCCGGGCAGGTTACGCAGGCCGCGGAGCCCGCCGAAAAAGCGGACGAGGTGGTTGCCGGGCAGGTTACGCAGGCCGCGGCGCCAGCCGAAAAAGCGGGCGAAGCGGTTGATGAGCGGGTTGCGCAGGCCGCGGCGCACGCCGAAAAAGCGGACGGAGCGGTCGTCGGGCACGTTGAGGCGGCGAAGAAAGCGGAGCCGACGGTCGCCGGCGCTCCGGCTGCCGGGCCCGTGACGATTCTGCA
>CAZIRB010000004.1:10827-26027 GCA_964541695.1 uncultured Oscillospiraceae bacterium | reverse complement strand
CGGCGCGGGGCCGGCCAGGCCAGGACGGAACTGCCTAACGTGCCCGCAGCGTTCGCGGCAAAGGAGCAGAAGGAGCAAAAGCAACTTTTGGTTTTCAAGCTGACGCGGCAACGCCCGCTCTCCTAAAAAGCACGGCAACGGTCCGCTCCCCAAACAGACGCGGCGTAGCCCGCCCCCGCAAAGAGGCGGCAACACCCGCTTAAGCAAAGCAAAAGAACAAAGCAAAGCCAACCCACGTCAATCCGCGGTACAGACCGCGATTGGCCTGACGACTCGGAGGAAACGGTATGCTGTCACAGGCCCAGATTGAAACAATCGTTGCGGGCGTCGTGCGCGAGCTCGAGCGGGGCGGCGCGCAGAGCGCGCCCGAACACGGCTGTTTCTTCGACGATGTGGACGCTTGCGTCGCCGCGGCGGTGCAGGCGCAGAAGGCGTTCGTCCAGCTCGGGCTGGAAAAGCGCCGCAGAATCGTCGAGGCCATGCGCTCTGCGGCGCGCGAGCACGTGCACGAGCTGGCCAAGGCCGCGTTCGAGGAGACGCGCTACGGTTCCGTTGCGCATAAGACGGCCAAGTGTTTGCTCGCGGTCGACAAGACGCCCGGCGTGGAGGACCTCGATACGCGCGCGATCACCGGCGACGAGGGGCTGACGCTGATATTCCCCGCGCCGTTCGGCGTGATCGGCTCCATCACCCCGTCGACAAATCCTGTCGCCACGGTGATCAATAACGGACTCGGCATGACCGCCGCGGGCAACACCGTCGTGTTTGCCCCGCATCCGGGCGCAAAGCGCTGCTCGGCGCAGGCGATTCGGGTGCTCAACGACGGCGCGGTCAATGCGGGCGCGCCGGGGCCGCTGCTGTTTGCGATGAAGGAACCCACCGTCGAGGGCACGCAGCGGCTGATGGAGCATCCCGCGGTGCGGCTGCTATCCGTGACCGGCGGCGAGGCGATCGTCAAGATGGCGATGAAGACCGGCAAAAAGGTGATCGGCGCCGGTCCGGGCAACCCGCCCGTGATCGTCGACGAGACGGCAAACATCGAGAAGGCCGCGCGCGACATCGTCGACGGCGCGAGCTTTGAGAACAACATCGCCTGCATCTCCGAGAAGGAGACGTTCGTCGTCGAGAGCGTCGGCAACGCGCTCGTGGCCGCGATGGTGCGCGCGGGCGCGCAGCTGATCGATAGCACTGAGGCGCAGAAGCTCCTCTCGACCGTCCTGATCGAGAAGGACGGCAGGTACACGATCCACCGCGATTTTGTCGGCCGCGATGCCGCGCATCTACTTCGCAGCGCGGGCATCCCCGTCAAGGGCGAGCCGCGGCTGATCGTGGCCATCACGCGCCGCGACCATCCGTTTGTAACGACCGAGATGCTCATGCCCGTGATGCCGGTCGTCTACGTAAATGACGTGGACGAGGCGATCGAGTGCGCGATCGAGGCCGAGCACGGCTTCCATCATTCGGCGCACATGCACTCGACGAACATCGACAACCTCTCGCGCGCATCGGCGGCGCTCGACACGACGATATTCGTTAAGAACGGCCCGTCGTACGCGGGCATCGGCTTTAACGGCGAGGGCTTCACCACGTTTACGATCGCGACGCCGACCGGCGAGGGCTTAACCAGCGCGCGCTGCTTTACCAGGACGCGCCGCTGCACATTGCGCGGCTCGTTCAACATGCTGTAACGGCCCTCGGCTTTTCCAAAATAAGGGCGAAAGCGCGGGACGAAGGAAGGGACGGACATGGTCATTCACGACAAATGCAAGGCGGCGGGGGTCGTCGGCGCGGGCGGCGCGGGCTTCCCTGCGCACGTCAAGCTGAACTGCAAGGCCGATATCGTGCTGGCCAACGGCGCGGAGTGCGAGCCGCTGCTGCGCGTGGACCAGCTGCTCATGCTGGCCGAGCCGGAGCTCGTCGTCGAGGGGCTGCGCTATGCCATGGAGGCCTGCGGCGCCAGCGAGGGCAAGATCTGCGTCAAGGGCAAGCACAAGGATGCCGTCGCCGCGCTCGAAAAAGCCTGCTCCGGCAACGTCTCCGTATTTATATTGAAGGATTACTACCCGGCGGGTGACGAGCAGCAGATGGTCTGCGACGCGACCGACCGCATCGTGCCGGTGGGCGGCATCCCAATCGACGCGGGCGTGGTCGTGCAGAACGTGAGCACGCTCAAGAACATCGCGCTTGCTCAGCGCGGCGTGCCCGTGACGCACAAACGCCTGACGGTCACCGGCGAGGTCGCGGCCCCCGTCACGATCGACGCGCCGATCGGCATGTCGTTTAGGGACTGCATCCGGATAGCCGGCGGCCCGGAGAACGAGGCGGGCTACGGTCTGCTCTGCGGCGGGCCGATGATGGGTTACGTCGAGCGCGACTGGGACGCGGTCGTGACCAAGACCACCGGCGGTCTGATCGTGCTGCCGTCCGACCACCCGCATTTTATCAAAAAGGCCGCGCCGAAGGCGTTCAACCATAAGCTGGCGCGGGCCGTGTGCTGTCAGTGCATGCTGTGCACGGAGATGTGCCCGCGCGGCCTGCTCGGCCTCGGCGTACGCCCGCACATGGCGATGCGCGCCGTGGCCTACTGCAAGGATTACGCGGAGAACAGCGCGTTCTCCTGCTGCAACTGCGGCGTCTGCTCGTACTACGCCTGTCCGTTCGGCCTCTCCCCGTCGACGATCCTGACCGAGGTCAAGGAGGCGATGACGGCCGCGGGCAAAAGGCCCGACAAGATCCGGCCGGAGCAGGCAAACGCCTATCGCGAATACGGCAAGGTGCCGGTCAAAAGGCTGATCGCGCGGTTGGGGCTGACTAGGTACGACAGGCCCGCGCCGCTGTTCGAGGGTCCCGTGCGGCCGCGGTCCGTGGTCATTCCGCTAAAGATGCACATCGGCGCGCCGTGCGAACCGGTCGTGGCCGCGGGCCAGCCGGTGCGCTGCGGGGATTTGATTGCAAGGGTCCCGGAGGGAAAGCTCGGCGCGGACATCCACGCGTCGATCGACGGCGTCGTAACCGCGGTCGACGGCCGCGGCATCGCGATCGGATAACGGAGGATCGAACCATATGGAAGCATTGGGCATGATCGAACTCAACAGCATCTCGCAGGGCATCCTGGCGGCGGACGCGGTGTTAAAGGCCGCGAACGTCGAAATCATGCGCGCGCAGCCCGTCTGCCCCGGCAAGTACGTCGTGATCGTGTCGGGCGGCGTCGCGGACGTCAAGGCGGCGATCGCGGCGGGCGCGGCGGCCGCGGGGGAGTTCTTAATCGACAGCATCCTGATCCCGCGCGTGCACGAGGACGTGATCCGCGCGATGAACGGCTGCGTGGACCTGACCGGCGTTGCGGCGCTCGGCGTGATCGAGACGTTCTCGCTCGCGCAGGCGCTGCTCTCGGCGGACGCGGCGGTCAAGAGCGCGGATGTATCGCTGATGGAGATCCGGCTCGGCACAGGCATCGGCGGCAAGTCGTTCGTGCTGTTGACCGGCAGCGTGTCGTCCGCCCAGGCGGCGGTGAATGCCGCCAAAAATGAGCGCGACGCGGAGGGCATGATCGCAAACACCGTCGTGATCCCGTCGCCGCACGCGGACCTGGCTGCGGCGCTGCAATAGCATAGACGAACCCAGGCAAAGCAACATTAACGAAGGGAGGGCCTGCCCATGATGATCGGCAAGGTGGTCGGCAGCGTGGTCTGCACGCCGAAGCACCAGGCGCTTTCCGGCATCAAGCTCCTGTTGGTGCGGCGATACCGCGCGGGAAAGCCCGCCGAGCTTCTCGTCGCGGCGGATTCCGTGGGCACGGCGGGCCCGGGCAACGACGTGTATATGGTCGACAGCACCGAGGCGGCGGCCTCGTTCCGCAGGGGACTGACCCCCGTGGACCTGGCCGTTGTGGGCATCATCGACCGGTACAATAGCATTCTTTGTCAATTAGAGTAAAAAAGGAGGAGACGATCATGGCGAAAGAGGCGTTGGGACTCGTGGAAACCAGGGGGTTCGTGGCGGCCGTGGAGGCGGCGGACGCGATGGTGAAGGCGGCGGACGTACAGCTGATGGCCAAGCAGACCGTCGGCGCGGGGCTTGTGACGGTCATGGTGCGCGGCGATGTCGGCGCGGTCAAGGCTTCGGTGGACGCGGGCGCGGCCGCCGCCAAGCGCGTGGGCGAGCTGGTCAGCGTGCATGTGATTCCGCGGCCGCACAGCGACGTGGAAAGCATCCTGTAGGAACAGACAATGCGCGTAGGACGGGTGGTCGGAAACGTCGTCTCCGTCATCAAGGAGCCGACGCACATGGGCAAGAAGCTGATGCTGATCCGTTTCCTGGACGATTTCGGCCGGGAGATGGAGGATGAGTTCGCGTATGCGGACGCGGCCGGCGCGGGCGTGGGCGACCTCGTGCTCGTGTCGGAGGACGGCGGCGCGGCCGAGACCGAATTTCATCTGGAGAACGACGTGTGCGTGTTCGACGGCGTGATTGTCGGCGTGGTGGACGAGATGCGCTACATTCGCTCTGTCGAGCCGAAATAGCATTAAAAAAATCGCGCGGAACGTATTTACAGAGAAGTGATATGTTGATATAATGAAGTCATCTGATAACTTAGTGACGACATATGATATCGACGCATTTTTAAAACCGCAGGCCGGAACGGCGGCGCGGCGCATGCAACAGAAAGGAAGATTGATTGTTATGGAAAAGCAGGCTCTCGGAATGGTCGAAACCCGTGGGTTCATCGGCGCGGTGGAAGCGGCCGACGCCATGGTCAAGGCGGCGAACGTCACGCTGCTCGGCAAGGAGCAGGTCGGCGCAGGCCTTGTGACGGTCCTCGTGCGCGGCGACGTCGGCGCGGTCAAGGCCGCGGTGGACGCGGGCGCGTCCGCGGCAAAATCGGTCGGCGAGCTGGTGAGCGTGCATGTCATCGCGCGGCCGCACGACGACGTGGAAGGCATCCTGCCCCAGAAGCTCAAGTAGCAACCCGGCGCCCGCGAAGCGGCGGGAGCGGTCTACCGCAACGAACAAAAGGGCAGGTGAGGACGCTTGGATATGGAGATCGAACAACTCATTAAGCGCATCGCCGAGGAGGTCTACGGCCAGATCCGCGCGGAGCGTGAAAGGACCGGCGCCCCGGCCTCTGCGGCCGGCGGGGCGGAGTGGCTCCTCTGCCGCATGCGCCCCGGCATGCGCATCGACGAGGTCAAGGCCGCATGCGAGGCGGCAAAGGCGGCCAGGGTTCACGCGCTGTGCATCCCGCAGTGGTTTGTGGACTACGCGGTGGCGGAGCTTGCCGGCTCCGGCGTGAAAGTCGCCACCGTCGTAGGGCTGCCGGGCGGCGGCACGTCGCCGTTTGCCAAGTACGCCGAGGTTAAGCAGGCCGTCGTATCCGGCGCGGAGGCCATACTGATTCCCGTGAACATGCAACTCCTGGCGGCGGGGGATTGGGGCGCGGCCAAGAACGACCTGGCCGACGCGATGACGCCGTGCCGGGAGAAGGCCGCGGTCTACGCCGTGCTGGAGGCGGGGGCGCTTTCCCCCGACCAGCTTGGCACCGCCGCGGAGCTTTGCTCCTCCTGCGGGGTGGACGCGGTGCTGCTCTCCGCCGTGACCGGCGGCGCGCCGACCGAGGAGCAGGTCAAAGCCGTGCGCAGCAAGGGCGTTTGCACGGGCGTGTTCGGCGGCGTCACCGGAACTCTGCAGGCGGCCTACCAGCGCGCGGGCGCAAGCTGCTTTGCCGTGTCGCAGCTTCCGTAGCGCGCGGCCAAACCAAAAATAACGGAACGGACGGGTAGGACGAAATGCTGGCATACGTAAGCGCGAAGAAGAAGATTCTGCAGTTCATCAAGACGAAGAATCTGCAGGCGGGGGATCAGCTGCCGACCGAGCTGGAGCTTTCCGAACAGCTCGACATCAGCCGGCTGACGCTGCGCGAGGCCATGAACGCGCTCAAGAGCGAGGGCCTGATACACTCCGTGCAGGGCAAGGGCACTTTCGTCGCCTGCAACTACGACCACATCGCGGATTCCCTCAACGTCAACTACAGCGTCACCGAGATGATCGAGGTCGCGGGCTACAAGCCCGGCGTGGCCATGTTCGAGAAGAAGCTCATCACGGCCGACGCGTGCATCGCAAAGCAGCTCAACGTCCAGGCCGGCACCGATGTGCTGATGTGCTCGCGCATACGGCTTGCGGACGACGTACCGGTCGTCTACTCGCGCGACTACCTTGCGCCGCGGCTTGCCACGGAGTTTTTGGGCGTGACCGACGAGACCATGTCGCTCTACAGCTTCATCGAAGATACCTGCGGCATCAAGCTCGGCGTCTGCCTGACGGAGCTTATCCCGACCGTGGCGGACGAGGCGCTCTCCAAAATGCTGGACGTGCCGGTGGGCGCGCCGCTGATGAAGTTCCGCGTGAACGTCAACGACGCGTTCGGCGTGCCGCTCGTCTACGCGAGCGAGTATTTCAGACCCGACAAATTCAAGTTTGTAGTATCGAGAGGGAGGTAAACCGAATGAAGGCAGTCGTAAAATACGGCTTTGGCGCGCGTGAAACCGAGCTGCGCGACGTTCCCATTCCGGAGATCGGCGACGACGATCTGCTCATCGAAGTGAAGGCCGCGGGCGTCTGCGGCTCCGACATCGCCTTTGACAACGGCGACCACGCCAACCTTCTGCGGCCCCCCGTCGTGCTGGGACACGAGTTTGCCGGCGTCGTGCACAAGGTCGGCAAAAACGTGACCGCGTGGAAGGTCGGCGACCGCGTCGTGTCGGACAACACCGGCACGGCCTGCGGCACCTGCTACGCCTGCGGCACCGCCGACTACCTGTCGTGCCCGGAGCGGCTCGGCATCGGCTACGGCATGGACGGCGGCTTTACCAAGTACGTCAAAATCCTCGGCAAAACGCTCGCGGTTTTCCCGAACAGCCTTATGCGCATCCCCGAGTGCATGTCGTTTGAGGAAGCGGCCATCATGGACCCGGCCTGCAACGCCTACATGGCGGTCATACAGGAGGCCAAGCTCATGCCAGGCGAGTACATGGCGGTGTTCGGCGTGGGCGCGCTGGGGCAGTTCTGCATCCAGGCGGGGCGCGCGGCGGGCGCGGCCAAGATCATCGCCATCGGACTCTCCGGCGACGGCGCGCGGTTCGACCTGGCCAGGCAGAACGGCGCGACCGACATCGTCATGTCGGACAAGGTCGACTGCATCGCCGAGGTCATGCGCATCACCAACGGTGAGGGCGTCGCGATGGTCGCCGACTGCGCGGGCGTGGCCGTGGTCATGCACCAGGCCATCGAGATCGTGCGCACGACGGGTGTGATCGTCAAGATCGGCTACGACCACCACCCGTACAACGATACGCTGGACCCCATCATCGACAAGGCCATCCAGCTCAAGGGCCACTTCGGCTACGACTGGGTGTCGTGGCGGAACGTGATGAACCTGATCCAGGCCGGCAAGTGGGACCAGAAGTGCATGATCTCGCACAAGATGAAGATCAGCGAGTTCCGCGAGGCGTTCGACATGGTCCGCCGCAAGGAATCCATCAAGATCATTCTGTATCCGGAAGACTAAACGCAGCGCGGGCGCGCGTCTTGTGCGCTAAAGCCCGCAGGCTGGAGGCGATCGCTTTGGAAATTTACATCACCGCCGACTATTCCCAGGACGGCATCGAAATGCTCAAGGTGGCCGGCCACACCGTGCGTACGGGCGGCTGGGGCTTTACGGGCGAGATCCTCGGCGAGGACGCGCTGATTGCCGAGATCGGCAGCGCGGACGTGCTCATCGTGGGCTACGAGGAAGTGACCAGGAAGGTGCTTGATAAAACGCATCTTAAGGTCATCTCCAGCATCCGCGGCGGCCCGCGCGCGAATATCGACGTCGACTACGCGACGGAGCGCGGCATCCCGGTGTTCTTCACGTTCGGCCGCGAGGCGCTGCCCGTGGCGGACTTTACCATGGGCCAGGTGCTGGCCATCACAAGAAAGATCGTCCGCACCGACGCGGAGCTGCACAAGGGCGTGTTCACCGCGCCCGCGGGCGACTTCGGCAGCGACAAGGACGTGATCTGGGACATGAATTCCGAGGGCCCGTGGCAGAGCCGCAAGGGCATCGAGATGGAGGGCAAGACCTACGGCCTCATCGGCTTCGGCACGGTGGGCAAGGAGGTGGCCAAGCGCGCCAAGGGCTTCGGCATGAACGTGCTGGTCTACGACCCGTACCAGAAGGCAGAGGTCGTCGCGTCCTACGGCGCCACAAAGGTGGAGCTGAACGACCTCTTGCGCGCGTCCGACATCATCAGTTTCCACGCCAAGATCAGCGACTCCAACAAGGGTATGGTCGGCCGCGAACAGTTTGCCATGATGAAGGACGGCGTGTACATCGTCAACAACGCGCGGGCGGGCCTCATGGACGAGACCGCGCTGCGCGAGGCGCTGCGCAGCGGCAAGCTCGGCGGGCTGGCGCTGGACGTGTTCCACCAGGAGCCGGTCAAGCGCGACGACGAGTACTTCCAGTACCCCAACGTGGTGCTCACGCCGCATATCGCGGGCGCGGGGCGCGACGTGATCTATCTGCAGTCGGTCATGCTGACGAATGACCTGCTGCTCTACTTCGCGGGCGGGCGGCCCAAACCCGTCGCCAACCCCGAAGTATTCGACAGGAAGGGCAGGTAACGCGATATGGCGCTTGTCAAAACGATGGATATGCTCGCAAACTGCGAGCGGGGCAAATACGCCGTCGGCGCGTTCAACCTCAACTCTTTGGACCAGCCGCAGTTCCTGATTAAAAAGGCGGAGCAGCTCCGTTCGCCGCTGCTGCTCGTCGAGCCGGGCGTGATCGAGAAGTACATGAATTTCGAGGACTTTGCCACGGTCGCGGCGCGTGCCGCCGCAAAGGCGAATGTCCCGGTCGGCATCCACCTAAGCCACGGCCTCGATCTCGAGCAGACCGAGCGCGCGTGCAAGGCGGGCTTTACGTCCGTCATGTACGACGGCAGCAAGCTCCCGTACGAGGAGAACGTGCGCACGACCAAGACGGCCGTCGAGATCGGCCACAAATACGGCTGCGCGGTCGAGGGCGAGCTGGGCGCACTGGGCAGCAGCTTTGCAAACGTCGCCGAATCCATGACGGACCCCGCGCTGGCCAAGGACTTCGTCGCGCGCACCGGCGTGGACATCCTCGCGGTCGCCATCGGTAACGCGCACGGCTTCTACAAGGGCACGCCGAGCCTGGACTTTAAGCGTCTCGAGGAGATCCGTTACGCAATCATGCCGTTCAACTGCTACCTCACGCTCCACGGCGGCACGGGCATCCCGGAGCACCACATCAAGCGCAGCATCGAGCTCGGCATCGTCAAGATCTGCATCTACACCGAGATGTGCAGCGAGGGCAAGAAGGACGCCAGGGCCTACGTCGAGGCACATCCGGACTACGCGGGCAACTACGACATTCCCGAGCTGCTCGCGGCCGTCATGGGCGGCTTTGCGCGCTCGATGGAGAGCTGTATGGGGATGTTCATGAGCGTCGGCCGCGCGGACAACTCGATTCCCGCCATCCTGCGCGCGCACCAGCCGATCCAGGCCGGCGGCATGGCCGCCTGCGCCTGCGCGCCTTCCGCTTCCGGCGCCGTGCCGCAGAACACCGAGATCGGTCCGGCCTACCCGTCTCTGCCGGCCGAGAACAAGAACTTCAAATCCACCGGTCTGTACTGGGACAAGAACTTATAAACAACCCATAGGCGGGAAGGCAACCAAGCGCCTTCCCGCTCACCGTTTTTCGGCATCAAGCATCAAGGTAGCTTTTTTCACCTACCCCGCCTTCCCGTTTTCGTTTTTCTGAGAAGGGAGTGTAAGTGTATATGTGGTTCATGGGCGTCGATATGGGCACCTCCGGCTGCAAGGCCGTCGTGTTCGACGAGTCCTGGGCGATCCGCGCGCAGGCCTACCGCGAGTACCCCATGCATCTGCCCGGCGAGGGGTTGCTGGAGCTCGACGCGGAACTCGTCTGGCAGGGCATCCGCGAGGTCATGCGCGAGGCCAACGAGCAGTGCGCGCGGCCCGTGGGCGCTTTGGCCGTGTCGGCCATCGGCGACGTGATCATCCCCGTCGACGCGAAGGGGGACAGCGTGCGCTACTCCATCGTCGACTTCGACCCGCGCGGCGAGGCCGAGATCGAGGCGTTTTCCTCCGCGTTCGGCAAGCAGCGCTTCTTCGACATCAACGGTATGCCGCCGCTCTACATCGGGAGCCTGGCCAAGATTCTGTACCTGCGCGACAACGAGCCGGAGGTATTTGCAAAGACCGCGCGCTTTGCCAGCTATGAGGACTTCATCGTGAACAAGCTCGGTCTCCCGCCGGTCGCGAGTTATTCCGAGCTTTCGCGCACGATGCTGTTCGATATCCGCAGGAAGGCCTGGTCGCCCGAGATTCTCGAGCGCATCCCGCTCTCCGTCGGTCGTCTGCCCATCCCGGCGCCGTCGGCGCAGGTGATCGGCGAATTATCGGAGGAGATGCGTGGGGAGCTGGGCTTTCCCGCGCCCGTGCGCGTCGTGACCGGCGGCCACGACATGGTCTGCGCGGCGGTCGGCGCGGGTCTCGACGAGCAGGATCCCACGCTTGCGGTGGACATCGCGGGGACGATCGAGGGCATCGTCGCGGCGCTGCCGGAGGCGAACACCTGCCCCGTGATGCTCGAGAACATATTCCCGTGCTACGTCGGGCACACGGGCTACGTGACGTTTTCCGTCAACCTGACCGCGGGCTGCGCCGTGCGCTGGTACCGGGACTTTATCGCAAACGACGAATACCGCGCCTGCAAGGAGCAGGGCGTTAATTTTTACGAGCACATGCAGCGCACAATGGATCCCGCGCTGCCCGGCAAGGTCTATGTGCTGCCGCATTTTTCGGGCAGCGGGAACCCGTTCTTCGACCCCGCGGCGCTCGGCGCGATCTACGGCCTGACGCTGGACACGAGCCGCGCGGACATCGCGCGCGCGCTGATCGAGGGCCTTTCCTACGAGCTGCGGCTGCACCTCGAGGCGTACGAGCGCGCGGGCATCCACCTTAAAACGCTGCGCGCCGTGGGCGGCGGGGCGACGATCGACAAGCAGCTCCAGCTCAAGGCGAACATCACGGGCCTGACGATCATCAAGGGCGCGGTGGCGGAATCGTCCGCGCTGGGCGCGGCGGCGTACGCGGCGGTCGGCGTGGGCGCGCTGAAAAACCCGGCCGACGCGTACCGGCAGGTACAGGCAAACGAGACCGTGTTTACCCCCGACCCTGACGCGCACGCCGCGTTCGAGCAGGGTTTTTGCCAATACCGCGCGCTGGCGTACGCAATCCACGCGATGGAGCGCGGGAAATTTTAAGAAACGGAGGGCTGGCCATGCAATATCGGGAGATCGGAAAATCGGGCGTCGTCGCGTCGGCGATCGGCCTCGGTACGTGGGCGATCGGCGGCGGCGGATTCTGGGACAAGAGCGACGACGATCAAGAGGCCGTGCGCACGATCCGCGCGGCGCTGGAAGCGGGCGTAACATTGATCGACACCGCGCCGGGCTACGGCGACGGCAAAAGCGAGCGGCTCGTCGGCGAGGCGGTCAGGGGGCTGCCGCGCGAAAGCTATGTGATCTCGACCAAGTGCGGCATCGTGTGGTTCGGCGACGAGGGCGCGTACATGCACACGCTCGACGGCAAGCGCTACTACCGCAACCTGTCGCCAAAGTCCATGCGCATCGAGGTGCAAAACAGCCTCGAGCGGCTCGGCCTGGATTACATCGACGTATTGTTTACGCACTGGCCCAGCCTGCCGGACTACCCCACGCCGATCGCGGAGACTATGCAGGGGCTGCTGGACCTGAAGAAGGAGGGGCTGATCCGCGCCATCGGCGCGTCGAACGTCAGCCTTGCGCAGATGCAGGAGTACATGGCCGTGGGCCAGCTCGACGCGACGCAGCCGCCGTACAGCATGCTGAACCGCGGCTTCGAGGCCGAGTGCCTGCCGTACTGCATCGAGAACAACATCGCGGTGTTTGCCTACTCTCCGCTTGAACAGGGGCTCTTGACCGGCCGCATCACGATGGACTACGAGCCGCCCAAGGGCACGTACCGCGCGGATTACTTGAGCTGGTATAAGCCCGAGAACCGAATCAAAGTCATCCGCATGCTCGACGGCTGGAAGGACCTGGCCGAGAAGTACGGCGCGACGCTCTCGCAGCTCGTGATCGCGTGGACGATTGCGCAGAGGGGCATGACCGTGGCGCTTTGCGGCGCGAGAAAGAGCAAGCATGTGGCCGAGAACGTCGGCGCGGGCGCGCTCGAGCTCGACGCGGCCGATATTGCCCGCATGCGCGCGGACGTTCTCGCGCTCGGCGAGCCGGTTTAATCGACACACGCGCCCGCGGGGCGAACGCCCGCGCGATAACGAAAAGAAATGCAGGTTGCCCGCCGGGCGCGGAATATGCGACAGCGTTTGCCCGCAGGCGGAGAGACAAAGGGAAACTTGACACCTGTCTCGCGCGAAACATGCGCAGCGTTTATCCACAACAGCGTTTGCCCGCGCGCGGCAAACCAAAGGAATCGCGGGCCGCGGCGCGGCTTTGCGGCAAGAGACCAAAATGGGAGGAGGTGAGTGGATTTGTCCGACAATATCCTGGAGCTTCGGAACATCGGCAAGACGTTTTCGGGCGTCAACGTGCTCCGTGGCATCAACCTGACGCTCGAGCGCGGCGAGGTGCACGCGCTTCTGGGTGAGAACGGCGCCGGAAAATCCACGCTGATCAAGATCATCAGCGGCTATCAGCCGCCCGACAGGGGCGGGGAGATCCTTCTGGAGGGGAGACCCGTGACCTTCCGGAGGCCCAAGGACGCCAAGGACGCGCACATCCACACGATCTACCAGGAGCTGTCGCTGTGTCCGGACATGACGGTGGCGGAGAACATCGTCATCGATAAGCAGGACCGCTACAAGGGGTTTCTGCTGGACAACAAGGCGTTCGTCAAACTGGCGCAGGAAACGCTCGACCGGTTGGGGCTGGACATCAACCCGAACGAGCGCGTGCGCAACCTTTCGATCGCCCAGCAGCAGGTCGTGGAGATCGCCAAGGCCATCTCGTCCGACGCGCGCGTCATTCTGATGGACGAACCCACGTCCTCCATCTCGCAGAAAGACTCTGAGCGGCTGCTCGAGATCATCCGCACGCTGAAGAGCCACGGCGTGACGATCATCTACATCTCGCACAGACTCCACGAGATCGGCCAGATTGCCGACCGCGTCACGGTGCTGCGCGACGGCAACCTCGTGGGCACGGTGGTGGCCTCCGAGGTGACGAACCAGCGGCTTATCAACATGATGGTCGGCCGCGAGCACACGAACGTATACCCCAAGCGCGACGTCGAGCTCGGCGAATGCGTGCTGCGCGTGGAAAACCTGTGCTCGGACGCTTTCGAGAATGTGTCGTTCACCGTGCGGAGGGGCGAGATACTCGGCATCGGCGGGCTGGTTGGCGCCAAGCGCACGGAGATTATGGAGACGCTGTTCGGCCTGCGCCCGATCCGGTCCGGCAAGATCTATTTAAACGGCCGTGAGTTCGATCCGAAGAACCCCAAGAAGTGCATCGAGAACCGCATCGCGTTTGTGACCGAGGACCGCAAAAAGTCCGGCCTCGTGCTGGTGCTCTCCGTGCTCGAGAACACGAACATGGTCAACGCGGCCAGCATGAACAGGCGCGGCGTGCTGAACTGGAAGCAGCTTGCCGACGTGGCGCAGAAGCATAAGCAGAGCCTGAACATCCGTTTAAACAGCATCGCGCAGCCGGTCAGCACGCTGTCCGGCGGCAACCAGCAGAAGGTCGTGCTCGCCAAATGGATGGAGTTCAACCCGCAGCTCGTGCTGTTCGACGAGCCGACGCGCGGCATCGACATCGGCGCCAAGACCGAGATCTACAACATCATGGGCGAGCTGGCCGCAAACGGCGCCGCGATCGTGATGGTTTCGAGCGAGCTGCCGGAGCTTGTCAGCGTCACGGACGAGATCGTCGTCATGTGCGAGGGCAGGATGACCGGACTTGTGCAAAAATGCGACGCAACGCAGGAATACATCATGACGCTGGCCGCGCCGCACATATAAGGGGAGGAAACGCGACATGTCAAGAAGGGACTTTTCCGTCGGTCAAATGCTGATCCGGTTCCGCACGGTGCTGATTCTCATCGTGCTGGCGGCGATATTCACGGCTCTCAAGCCGATATTTGTGAACCCCACAAACCTGCTGAACATGGTGAAGCGCAGCAGCTACGTGGCCATCACGGCATTTGCGCAGACGTACATCATCACGCTGGCCGTGCTGGACCTTTCGAGCGGCTCAATCGCCGCGTGCGTGGGCGTGGGGCTCGCATATTTACTGCGCGCGGGCGTGCCGCTGATCCCGGCGATATTCATCTGCGTCGCCATGTCGCTGCTGATGGGCTTCATCAACGGCTTCATCGCGGTCAAGGGAAAAATCGCGCCGTTCCTCGTGACGCTGGCCACGATGAACATCTACCGCGGCGCGGCGCTGACGGTGACGTCGGGGCGCACTGTGTCCATCAAGGTGGCGGGCTTTGCGGACTTCTTCGGCAACGGCTCCGTGCTGGGCGTGATCCCGACGCCCGTCATCATCATGGCGGTGCTGTTTGTGGCTGCGTGGTTTCTTTACAACAAGACGAAGTTCGGCTTCTACTGCCGCTGCATCGGCGGCAACGAGGAGGCCGCCAAGGTGGCCGGCATCAACATCGACCGCGTGAAGATCCTCGCGTTCATGCTTTCGGGGTTCCTCGCGTGCATCTCCGGCCTGATCCTCGCGGCGCTGATGAACGCGGGCATCCCGGACATCGGTTCCGACCTCTCGCTCGACGCCATCGCGGCCGTCGTGCTCGGCGGCACGGCCATCGCGGGCGGCATCGGCACGATGTGGGGCACCGTCGGCGGCACGATGATCATGGCCATCCTCAACAGCGGCCTCGCGCTGCTCGGCGCGGGCACGCAGCTTCAGGTGCTGGTCAAGGGCGTGGTCATCATTCTGGCCGTGCTGATGGACAACACGCTAAAATCCCGGACGTCGGTCATCAAGCAGCTCAAATAGCGAAGGATGGGGCACGGGCGTCCTCATTATGACCCGGCCGATCCAATATATGAAGAGAAGGAGGAAAACGATGAAAAGACTGTTCGCATTGAC
>CAZIRB010000004.1:5005-10727 GCA_964541695.1 uncultured Oscillospiraceae bacterium | reverse complement strand
TACGAAGTGCTCAGCGAGGAAGGCACCAAATCCCTGGACGACTACTACAAGCAGTTCGACGTAGAGTGCAAGATGAACATCCGCAGCGGCGGCCCGGATCTGTATTGGCACGGCGGCGCCGACGTGGAGCTGCCCGCGCCCGACAAAAAGTATACGATTGCGTTCTCCGTTTACTACACGGTGGACGAGGTCGGCGCGATGTACCTCGAGGGCATGGAGAGCGCCGCGGAGGAGGCCGGCATCGAGCTTCTGATCAACGACGCGGACTACGACCAGAACCTGCAGAACCAGGCCATTGAGCAGTGGATCCTGCAGGGCGTCGACGCCGTCATCATGACCGCGTGCGACTTCTACGGCGTCAAGGACGCGCTCGACGCGCTTGAGGCCGCGCACATCCCCGTCATCACGCTGGACGCGCCGCCGTGCGCGGGCTCCGTGGACTGCGTGGTCATGTACGACTGCGTGGAGCAGGGCCGCCAGGCCGGCGAGGCGCTGGAGAAGTTCCTGCTGGAGAACGGCTCCGGCATGGACGGCTCGATCTACTACGGCACGCTGCCGTTTGTGCATCCCAACGCCGTAACCCGCGAGGTCGGCTTCAAGTCCGTATTTGAAAAGTACGAGAACGTCGAGGTCAAGGCGCTCACCGGCGAAGGCCCCGAGGATCACTACACCGCGTTCGAGGGCATTCTGCAGGGCGCGGACGACATCATCGGCCTGTGGGGCCTGTACTCCTCGGCGACCTACGGCATCATGCAGGCGGTCACCGCCGGCGGCTACGACTATCCCATCACCTCCGTGGACAACGACCGCGTCATCCTCGAGGGCATCTACAACGGCGAGGTCTTAGGCAGCTGCTGCTACGGCGCCATCGAGGGATCGAGACTGGCGCTGGCCGCCACGATCCTGCTGCTCAACGGCGAGCATGTGCCGTCCATCATCTATCAGGGCAATACGTTTGTCGACAAGACGAACGTCGAGGCCGCCTTTGAGGAGTACTACAACGGCAAAACGCTCGCCGACTACATCGCCGGCGGCAATTGAGCCGGCGAGCGCTCGCTTTCCGGACACAGCTTTGTAATCGTACGAACGTGCGCCACCCATTCACCTGTTATGTTTGGTCCCCTGGGCCGAACATGCAACTAAAAAAAAGGAGGACTCTTGAACGTGAAGAAACTGCTGGCAATCCTTGTGTGTGCTCTGATGGTATTCGGCCTCTTTGCGTGCGCGCCGCAGGAAGCCGCGGCGCCCGTAGCGGAAGCGACCGCTGCGCCCGCTGCCGAAGCGACGGCGGCGCCCGAGGTGACCGCCGCGCCGGAACCCGCGGCGCCCGTCAACCCCAACCTGGCGGACATGGTTCCGTTTGCCCAGGAGTGGGAGATCAACAAGTACTACAACGACCTGGGCGTTGAGTGCAACGTGACCTACACCGCCACCGGCGGCGTCGTGAACGTGCCCGACAAGCCCACCACCGCCATGCCGAAGGCGAGCGAGCCGTACAAGATCGGCTTCTCCGTGTACTACACGGTGGACGAGGTCGGCGCGATGCTGCTCGATACCATGAAGGCCAGCGCGCTCGAGGCTGGCGTAGACCTGCTCGTCAACGACGCAAACTATGACCAGAATGCCCAGAACCAGGCCATCGAGCAGTGGATCCTCGAAGGCGTCGATGGCGTCATCCTGGCTCCCTGCGACTTCTACGGCGTGCAGGGCGCTCTGGACGCGCTGAAGGCCGCGAACATCCCGGTCATCACGCTCAACCCCGCCCTGGCCGGCGAAGCCACCGCGGTCGTCATGTCCGAGTGCACCGAGCAGGGCGCGATGGCGGCCAAGATCCTGATCGACTACCTCTTGGCCAACAACGTCGAGATGAAGGGCACCGTGGTCTTCCAGACGCTGCCGTTCGTGCATCCCAACGCCGCGACGCGCGCCAAGGGCTTTAAGGACGCCTTCATCCCGTATCCGGACATCACGATCGTCGAGCTGACGGGCATCTCGCCTGAGGACCACTACACCGCGTTCGAGGGCGCGATCGCCAGCTACGGCAAGGACCTGATCGGCGCCTTCGGCCTGTACTCCTCGGCCACCATCGGCATGATGAACGCCAACAAGGCCAGCAAGGCCAACATTCCGCTCACATCCATCGACAACGATAAGGTCATCCTCGAGGGCATCTACAACGGCGAGGTTCTGGGCAGCTGCTGCTACAGCTCCACGTCCCCGGCGTTCTGGTGCATGAGCCAGATGGTCAACCTGCTCAACGGCGCTGAGATCCCGGCCGCGATGTTCTATCCGAACACGAACGTGATGAAGGACAACGTGGCTGAGATGTTCGAGTTCTACTACAACGGCAAGACGCTGGCCGACTACATCGCGGGCGCGGTCGACTAAGCGCGGCTAAAAACCCCGGCCCCAGGACGCAACGGGCCGGCCGGGGCGGCAAAAACCGCCGCCCCGGCCGGCGCCATCCGAATACCAACTTACCATTGAACGATCCGCACGCCCGCACGGGCGCTGCGATATTGGAAATACGTGAAATGAGAGGTGCCAAACCATGAACAACGTTCCCGAGCTGATCGTCATGCTGACCCACAACGACAGGACCGTTCCCGACGCGATCGAGGTGTTCGAAAGCGCCAAGGACGCGCCCGCGAAGTTCTGGGGCTTTAAGGAGGTCGGGCTGCCGATTCCGGACATGAAGAAGCTGGTCGGACTCATGAAGGACGCGGGCAAGACGACCTGTCTCGAGGTCGTGAACTACACGGAGGAGGGCTGCGTCGAAGGGGCCGAGATCGCCGTAGCGTGCGGCTTCGACATTTTGATGGGGACCCTGTATTTCGATTCCGTCAAGGCCGTCACCGACGCGGCCGGTATCCGCTACATGCCGTTCGTCGGCAAGATTTCCGGCCGGCCCAGCGTGCTCGAGGGCACCATCGACGGCATGATCGACGAGGCGAACGGCCTCGTGGACGAAAAGGGCGTGACCGGTTTCGACCTTCTGGGCTACCGGTATACGGGCGACGCGGTGAAGCTCAACACGGAGTTTGTGCGGCGCGTGCGCGGAAACGTGTGCTTGGCCGGCAGCGTGGCGACGTTCCAGCGCCTGGACGAAGTGAAGGCGACCGGCGCGTGGGCGTACACGATCGGCGGCGCGTTCTTTGAGAAGAAGTTTGGCGACTGCTCGTTCGGCGAGCAGATCAAGATCGTTGTCGATTACATGAACAGGACGTAGTGCAACGAAAGGGGAAAGGCATATGCGGGTACTGGCGTTCGGCGCGCATCCCGACGACATCGAGTTCCAGATGGCCGGCACGCTGGCCAAGATGAAGAACCGCGGCGACGAGATATTCATGTGCGTGGCCACAAACGGCGAGATCGGCTCCTACGGCATGACGCGGCAGGAGATCGCAGCGCTGCGCAAAAAGGAGGCGGAAGCGTCCGCGGCCGTCATCGGCGCGACGTTGTTCTGGCTCGGCTACGAGGACGAGATGCTGTTTGACGAGCGGAAAACGCGCATGGATTTCATTGAGGTCATGCGCGCCGCGCGGCCGGACGTCGTGTTCGCGCCGCCGCCGTTTCTGGACTACAACCAGGACCACGACGCGACGGGCTATCTGGCGTTTCAGGCGCGGATTTTGTCGACGGTCAAGCTGATGGCGACCAAGCACGACGTCGTCGGCCACATCCCGGCGATGTTCTACTGCATGCCGGCGGGCTCCCTGCAGAACCGCATTTCCCCGCAGTATTTCGTAGACATCACGGACACGTTCGAAACGAAGCTTAAGATGTTCCACTGCCACGCGTCGCAGCAGGGCGACTGGTGCCGCGACGCGTTCGGCGTGGACTATGCAGACATGATCGTGCGCGCGAACGAATACTTTGCCGCGGCCTGCGGCACGCCGGGGGTCAACTACGTCGAGGCGTTTACGCTCTGCACCGACTGGCCCGTGATCTGCGGCGCGCATAAGCTGCTGCCGTAGCGCCGGCAAACAAGCTGTTCTTTGTTGCGAAATATTCAGAAAAAGGAGAATCAGGCGATGAGAGTATTGGCATTTGGTGCGCATCCGGACGACATCGAGTTCCGGATGGCGGGGACGCTGGCCAAGATGAAGAACCGCGGCGACGAGATATTTATGTGCGTCGCGACGAACGGCGAGATCGGCTCCTACGGCAAGCCGCGCGCCGAGATCGCCGCCATGCGCAAGCAGGAGGCGCAGAACTCCGCGGACGTGATCGGCGCAACGCTGCTCTGGCTCGGCTACGAGGACGAGATGATATTCGACAACCGCGAGACGCGCATGACGTTCATCGAGACGGTGCGGCGCGCGCGGCCGGACGTGATATTCGCGCCGCCGCCGTTTAAGGACTACAACCAGGACCACGACATCACCGGCTACCTTGCGTTCGAGGCGCGCATACTTGCGACCGTAAAGCTGATGGAGACCGAGCATCCCGTGATCGACCACATCCCGCCGATGTTCTACTGCACGCCGCACGGGGGCCTGAGCGACAAGACGAAGCCGCAGTATTTTGTGGACATTACGGACACGTTCGAGACCAAGATGAAGATGTTCCACTGCCACGCGTCGCAGCAGGGCGACTGGTGCCGCGACGCGTTCGGCGTGGACTACGCGGACATGATCGTGCGCGAGAACAAGTTCTATGCGGCCGCCTGCGGCACGCCGGGCGTCGAGTACGTCGAGGCGTACACGCTCTGTACGGACTGGCCCGTGATCTGCGGCGCGCACAAACTCCTCCCGTAACGCAAGCGTTTTATCCGGACGGGCCGCGCTCTCGCGGCCCTTTTTTAAAAAAGGAGGGAACAGCATGAAGCTGATCGCAAGGCCCCTGACTGAGGAGGCGTTTAAACCGTACGGCCGCTTCGTCAATGTGTTCGACTGCGACGCGGACCCCTTGGCGCCGCTGGCCTATTATCCGGACGTGGGCAGCGTGGCGCTGGGCAGCCCGGTCTGCGGTATCGGCGTGCTGCACGAGGACCCACAGCCCGCCGTGATGGAGCAGATGGAGATGCATACAGGCACCGAGGAGGGCTGGATCGTGCTGAACGGCGACTGCGCGGCCTGTTTCGGCACGCCGTGCGACGACCCGAACGAGGCCGTTTACGAGGCGTTTTTCATCCCCGCCGGAACGGCGGTGTCGCTGTATCCCGGCGTATGGCATTACGCGCCGTTTGCCTGCGGCAAGGGCCGCACCGCCGTGCTCGCGATCCTGCCGCCCAACACGCCCGCAAACGACATTGTGGTAAAGCCGCTTAGCGGGCCCTGCACGATCGAACTGCCGTAGAGGGGCCGGGGGAAGCGAAGAGCAAGGGAGAACGTGGACCGCGGCTGGGGGTATGGAAGGTTTCCTAGAGCGCGGTTCGGTTGGTTTGCCTGTGCCTGTCTGCAGGTATGACGTATTCTCTGTTACAGCCGGGGCAGGAGTTTCGGCCTTTGCTAGGGAATAGAACAGAACACGCCGGAGGCAGCGCCTCCGGCGGCCTTTTTTGCGGGGCTCCGTCCCGCTTCCCGCCAAAGGGACACATCCCTTTGGAATCCTCGCAGGGGAGGGTGGCCCAACGGAAACGGATTTTGGGAATAGAGAACGCTTCCGGCGGCCTTTTTTGCGGGGCTCCGCCCCGCTTCCCGCCAAAGGGACATGTCCCTTTGAAATCCTCGCAGGGGAGGGTGGCCCAACGGAAACGGATTTTGGGAATAGAGAACGC
>CAZIRB010000004.1:0-4905 GCA_964541695.1 uncultured Oscillospiraceae bacterium | reverse complement strand
TTCCGGCGGCCTTTTTTGCGGGGCTCCGCATATAATTCCGGCAATTTTCCTGTCTTTTGCTTCTTTTCTTCAAGAAAAGAAGCGGGAGTATGAGGGCGGAGTCCTCATATAATTTCTAATCCCCAAAACAAAAACGCACCCTGGCGGGTGCCCTTCACTTTTGGGGCTGGTGAGCAGATTCGGTTTTCGGACATCGGCATCGCCGCCCCTGCGCGTTGCGCTGCGCGCGACGGCCTGTCACGAAAACACTGGGCGCGTAAAAACGCGTCACCGGCGCGTTTTTGCGGCTTCTCCACATCGCGCCCTTCGAATCTGCCTCAATCGTGAAACCAAAAGTGAAGGACACCCTGGCGGGTGCCCTTCACTTTTGGAGCTGATGAGCAGATTCGGTTTTCGGACATCGGCATCGCCGCCCTTGCGCTTTGCGCTGCGCGCGACGGCCTGTCACGAAAACACTGGGCGCGTAAAAACGCGTCACCGGCGCGTTTTTGCGGCTTCTCCACATCGCGCCCTTCGAATCTGCCTCAATCGTGAAACCAAAAGTGAAGGACACCCTGGCGGGTGCCCTTCACTTTTGGAGCTGATGAGCAGATTCGAACTGCCTACCTCCTCATTACCAATGAGGTGCTCTACCGACTGAGCTACATCAGCATTTCTCGCATGCAACGTCAATCATTATAGCGAAACGGCGCTCCTTTTGCAAGGCTTTTTTGGGAATTTCCGCGCGCGGCGAACGAGATCAGGCAGGGTGCTGAAATGAATCAAAGCGCGCCCATGCCCACGCCCATACCACACCCACATCCGCCTGAACCGCTGCGTACACAGCGCCGCGCGCTTGTTGCGCGCGGCGCCGCAATCTCCAGGCCGAATAACCAATAACCTTTACTCCTTTGCTACGCTTCCACGCGCAGATAGCTGTCCACGGCCTTGATGCATGGCAGCAGCCGAAGCGAGGCAAGCGCCGCCTGCAGCATGCTTTCCTTAGCGGGGCGCGTCAGCACGGCGACATGCGACGCCGTCTCGGTCGAGTCGGAGAGCTGCAGAATGCTTTCCACGGCGACGCCTGCATGCGCGAACGCGTCCGTCACCTCGGCGGCCGCCTGCGCGGAATTGTCGAGATGCAGCCGCACGCAGCCGCCGCAGGTAAAGTCCGGATTGAAGCGCACATCCTTGGCAAGGTCGGCCTCCAGCGTAAACGCGGGAAGCTTGTGGCTTCCTTGCGCATGGCAGGCGTAGATGATGTCGGAGACGATCGCGCTGCCCGTCGGCAGCGAGCCCGCGCCGCGGCCGTACAGCATCAGATCGCCGACGGCGTCGCCGGTAAAAAACGCAGCGTTGAACACGCCGGAAACGGTCGCGAGCGGGTGCGAGCGCTTCAGCATGGCCGGGTGCACGTGCGCCTCGATGCCGTCCGCGTCGTTTTTGCCGATCGCCAGGAGCTTGATGACATACCCGAGCTCGCGCGCCGCGGCAAAGTCGGAGCCGGTCAGCTTCGTGATGCCCTCGCGGTAGATGGCGGACACCGGCAGATGCGCGCGGAACGCGAGCGAGCCGAGGATCGACAGCTTATACGCCGCGTCGAAGCCCTCGACGTCCGCGGTCGGGTTCGCCTCCGCGTAACCGAGCTTCTGCGCCTCGCGGAGCGTTTCTGCAAAGTCTGCGCTGTTCTCGGCCATGTTGGTCAGGATATAGTTCGTCGTGCCGTTGACGATGCCCATTGCGTGCGTGATGTTGTTGCCCTGCATGCCGTCGATCAGCGTGCGGATGACCGGGATGCCGCCGCAGACGGTCGCCTCGATGTACAGCCCCGCGCCGCTCTGTTTCGCGGCGGCGACGAACTCGTGCCAGTGCTTGCTCACGACCTCCTTGTTGGAGGTCACGACGGTCTTGCCGGCTTCGAGCGCGCGCAGGATGTAGGTCCGCGCGGGTTCGACGCCGCCGATGCACTCGACGACGACGGAGATATCGGAATCGGCGAGCACCTCGTCGAACGAATCGGTCATGCGCTCGCGCGGGGCGAGACCGAAGCTTGCCGCGCGGTCGATATCGCACTCGACGATGCGCCTGACCTCGATGTCGAGCCCCTCGCGGCCGCGTAGAGCGCCGCGCGACCCGGTCAGAATCTGATATACGCCGCGGCCGACGGTGCCGAAGCCGAGGATGGCGATGGAAATCTGCGTCATGGATGGGTACCTCCGGGTGAACTTATAGCGTCGCGGCGCCGATGGCTGTGACGAACGGCGCGTTGACGGGGATGACGAACGTGACGTTGTGGAGCTTGGCCACCTCGGCGAAGATGTCCGAAGCGATCGGCATATCGGTGATCGTGCCGACGACGACGATCGTGCGCGTGAGGTGCTTCTGGACCGCGAACGCAGCCATGACGCCGATACTCTGGAACGTTAGGTTCAGGATGCCGAGCGCGGTGTCCTCGCGTGAGGCGGTGTCGAGCTTCTGCAGGTTGGCCACGGTCGTCTCGGGCCTAAGGTTACTGATTGTGCCGCTGCACACGTCGCGCAGCAATAGGTCGACGTTCTCGTACCGGCCGCTTTTGGCAAGCTCGGTCAGCTCGGCGAGGTCGCCCGTGCCGCAGAGCTTTGTGGACAGGCCGCGCAGCATGCCGCCGCCGATGCCGGTGCCGCCGACGTGCCAGGCGCGGAAGGGGGTAAGCCGCACGAACGACGTGCCCGTGCCGACGGAGACGATCAGGCAGTTGCGCTTTCCCGAGCAGCGCTCCGCGCCGCGGTACATCGAGATGAACTCGTCCACGCGCTTGGTCGGCAGGCCGCGGATATCGCCCTCGACGAACGACGCGCCGACGCCGGTGATGGCGACGCGCGAAACGCCAGCCGCGCCCACGCGGTCGATCGCGGCATCGAGCGATTCGTCGTCGAGCTTGCGGACGGCGTTGATGCAGCGGCCGCGCTGCACGACGGCGAGCTTGACGGTGGACGCGCCAAAGTCGATGCCGAGCACCGACTCGTGCGGCTGCAGCACGAAATAGATCGCGGGCACGATGATGATCGCCGCGGCAAGCTCGATCGAGCCGTTGACGCTGATCAGCGTCTTGATGATCGTCGAGATGGCGGCGGCCATGGACGTGCGGCAGAAGATCGACATGGCCGTGAGCACGAGCACGGTGTTCGTGAGCGTGCCCGCCACGGTGGCGATCAATAGCGAAACGGTCGTGCGCACGCGCGTCTTCTGCAGCGCGCCGAACACGAGGCCGGCGACGAGGCCGACGAGTATGCGCGGCAGCACGGAGACGAGCGGGTTGCCGAACCCGAACGGCAGATAGATGACGGTCGCGTACGCGCGGATCAAACAGGTAACGCCCCAGACGAGGCCGAGCAGCGCGCCGTACTTCCAGCCGAGCAGCACCGCGCCGAGGATGACGACGATGTGCAGCGTCGTGATCTCGATCGTGCCGTAGCTGATGTAGCCGGTGAACGGCATGACGGACATCACGATGATGAGTGCGGACAGGATGGACGCCGCAACGAGATTTCGCAAGCTTGCCGATTTCATGGAAAATCACTGGTCCTTACTTGATATTATTTGGATATTATATACGCCTTTTCGGAATATGGCAATGAAAACGACGCAAACTAAGCGCCATGAAGCAGCTCGCACGCATCCTCGAATCGGGTAAAGCTCTCCTGGCAAAGCCGCGCGCAAAAACGATGGCCGCGACCGCGGCTTTTCTCGCGCTGTCGTTTTTGTTCGTGTACGCCGTGATCCGGCTGTTCGGCGGCTTTGTCGCGCGCGAGCTCAAGCCGGAGCCGTCGCCGGACGCGCCCGTGGCGGAGGAGAGCGACGTGCAGAGCGACGCCGCGCCGAATACGCCCGAGCCGCTGGCCGAGGTGTTCACGGTCGTGACGCCGGAGCCGGAGCCGTCGGAAAGCCCCGCGGCGCTTGAAACACCCGAGGCTTTGCCATTGCCCACGGCCGGGCCGGAGCTGACCAGGCTCGGCAAAACCTCGTTCACCGACGAAAACATGGATTTCGTGCTGCTTGGCTTTGCCAAGGACGGCGGCCTGGACGTGGCCGTCATCGTCGCCATTCGCAATAAAAGCTGCACGATGATATTCGTGCCGAAGAACCTTTTGGATTCCGGCGACCGGCCGCTCTCACGCCAGAAAAGCGCCAAGTCGGCGCTCGCCGCGCTGTCCACGGCGATGCCGGTGGATTTTTCGCTGTACGTATCGCTCGAGATGAAGGGGCTCAAGGACTGCATCAACGCGGCGGGCGGCGTCGAGCTTGCTGGCAAGCGCGTCGACGGCACGGCCGCGGCGGACTACATTGGAGCGGGAGACGGCGCCGAGGAGCTGATCCGCATCACCAGAATGCAGACGCTTTTGTCGGCCTATGTTACAGAGATCCGGTCGATCGGCCTGATCCGCATCGCCGCGATGAAGGCGGCGGCCTCGGGCTGCGTGGACGGAAACCTGACGACGGGCCAGTATTTGATGCTGCTCAACGCTGCCAGAAAAATCCCTTCCGGCAATTACGATTACAAGATTTTGCCGGTCAATTCCGTCTCGATTGGCGGTAAACGCTGCTACTGTGCGGACGAAACGCTGGTCAATCAGATGGCGCGGCAGCTCTATTCGTTCGATTAATTTTCCGTTGACACTGACAATTTTCTACGGTATACTAATGCTTGCGCATTTGCGTGTGTGGGGGAGCATAGCTCAGCTGGGAGAGCACTTGCCTTACAAGCAAGGGGTCACAGGTTCGAGCCCTGTTGTTCCCACCAAAGCGATTGGCCCGGTAGTACAGTTGGTTAGTACGCCAGCCTGTCACGCTGGAGGTCAGGGGTTCGAGCCCCCTCCGGGTCGCCATATTTTGCCTCGGTAGCTCAGCTGGTAGAGCAAGGGACTGAAAATCCCTGTGTCGGTGGTT
>CAZIRB010000003.1:33288-70529 GCA_964541695.1 uncultured Oscillospiraceae bacterium | reverse complement strand
GCCCGCTTAGCTTTCTTTTCGTTTCCTTTTCTTTCGCGAAAGAAAAGGAAAAAGAGGAGTTTATGAAAGGGAGAGGTCGTGACCGGCGCGGAATCCCCTCCGTGCTCTCGGTTAAGGACTGCACCTTTACTTTTCTTTCTAGAAAGAAAAGTAACAAAAGAAAGTCGGGAAAGGGGGCCCGCTTAGCTTTCTTTTCGTTTCCTTTTCTTTCGCGAAAGAAAAGGAAAAAGAGGAGTTTATGAAAGGGAGAGGTCGTGACCGGCGCGGAATCCCCTCCGTGCTCTCGGTTAAGGACTGCACCTTTACTTTTCTTTCTAGAAAGAAAAGTAACAAAAGAAAGTCGGGAAAGGGGGCCCGCTTAGCTTTCTTTTCGTTTCCTTTTCTTTCGCGAAAGAAAAGGAAAAAGAGGAGTTTATGAAAGGGAGAGGTTCTGGCCGGCGCGGAATGCCCCTCCGAGCTGCCGGTCATAGACCGCAAACGTTTCCGGAGAAGCGCCAATAAAAAGCCGGCGGATGACCGCGGCCGCTTCAGTCCTCGATTTCTTCGGTGAACAGCACGCCCGGGCAGCTTTCCACAAACGCGATCACGTCCGCGTACGTACGTCGGGACGGGAACTTCAGGATGCAGAACACGCCGACGCCGTTGCGGCAGTCCGATTTGCTGGTCTCCACATCGCTGATCTCGATGTTCTCCGCGGCCATGCGTTCGCGGAACGGCCGGAAGTCCGTGACCTCCTGGAAGATGAGGTAGAGGTGGACGCGGTGCAATCGCTTGGTGAAGTACGTCTCGAACCGGTCCACAAACGTCATCACCATCAGCAGGATCAGGCAGGTGATGATCGCGCCGAAATAGAAGCCCATGCCGATGGCAAGCCCCATGCAGGCGGCCACCCAGAGCCCGGCCGCCGTGGTCAGACCCTTGACGCGGTAATAGCGCGTGACCATGATCGTGCCGGCGCCGAGGAAGCCGATGCCGCTGACGACCTGCGCCGGCATGCGCCCGAGGTCGGCGTCCGGATAGTAGCGGAGCGCGAACTGCGCCGTCATCATCACGATCGCGGCGCCGATACAGACGAGCATGTACGTGCGAAGACCGGCGGGGCGGCGCTTGCGCGTGCGCTCGAGCCCGAGTATGCCGCTGCAGATCACCGCGAGCATGAGCCGCACGATGACGGTGGTCTCGGTCAGTTCCATGAGCCCGAGGCGTTCGAAAAAGGCGTCCAAAGATAACACTCCTTTCATGCATGATCAAGACGGGAAAACGGTGAGAGGTGCCCGCATCCGCGGCGCGGGACGTGCGGGGTATTATATCAAGCTATGCGCGGCGCGCGCTTTTTATACGTAGAATTCCGCTAGATAAGCCGTCATGTCCTCGCGCGTGCCGAGGAACGGTCCGGGCGTCTCCATCTTCAGCGAAACGAGCGCGGCCGCGCGGACAAGCGATTCCGCAATGCCCGTGTGCAGCCGTTCGCCGAGGTAGCACGCAAACGTCGTGTCCCCGCGCCCCGTGCGGCCCGAAAGGTTCCTGGCCACAAGCGGAGCGGTGTGGAAGCGGCGGCCGTCGTACACGAGCACCTCGGTGTTGTGCGTGATCATCACTTCCTTGGCGCCCCAGCCGTGCAGGAGTTTAGCGGCCTCGGCGCGGTCGGTTGTCCCGGTCAGCACCTCGGCCTCGGCGGCGTCGGTTTTGAGAAACGAAACGAGCGGCAGCAGCTCGCGCTTCTCATCCCAGTCGCGCATGACCATGCGCCCGTCCGGTTCGACGCAGCGCAGCAAACACTGCACGTCGACGGCAAGGTCGCCGAGCTGTGCCGCAGCCGCGATCACGTCGTTGCCGATGTCGCCGCGGACCAGCCCCGCGATGTGGTACACTTGCGCGTCCAGTCCGGCGAGTTCTTCCGGCAGGTACGGGTCGATGCGCGACGTGCAGCGGCAGTCGCGGCACTCGCGGTCCGTGGAGCAATAGACGTTCTCCATGCGCGTGCTGTCGGCGGAGTCGAGCGGCAATACGGTGATCGGCCGGCAGAGGCGGTACGCTTCGGCCAGGTCGATGGAGGCCGCGTTGCGCTTAATCAGCACCGCGGAGCGGTTGCCCATCGCCGCGGACGCGTAGCCCGAGAACAGCGCGGCGCCGCCGTAGGCGCGCGTAACCGTGCCGTCGCAGTCGGTGTTTGTGTCCAGGCAGACCTGACCGATGATCAGCGTGTCGTAGCGCATACGCCTTTCCCGCTTTCCTGTATGATGGGGTCGTAGGCCGGGCAGAGGAGCCGGTAGCGGTCGCTCTCGATCGCGCGCTTGACGTCGAACGAGTCGCGCACCTCGCCCTCGAACAAAACCGCCGCGCGGCCTTCGTCGCCGGGGCGATGCGCGTCGGAGCCGCACAGGCGGCGCAGGCGCGGGTTTTCTTTGGCTAGCCGCAGCGCAAGCTCGTTGCGGCTGTTGTGCCGAGGGTTGCAGTTGACGATCTCCAGCCCGTGCACGCTGTCGTGGTAGACCACGTCGCAGTTGCGGAACGGGTGCGCGTGCACGATCAGGATCCGGCCGCCGAACTCTTGAAAGAACGACGCGTGGTCCGTGCGGTACAGGTACGGGTGCGCGCGCAGGAACGCTTCGTCGATGCCGTAGAGCAGGTAGTCGCTGTCGTTTTCGGGGAAGCGCAGCTCCGCGCCGAGCGCGACAAAGAGGCCGATCTCGTCGCCGGTCCGCTTGGCTTCCTCGTAGCCAAACAGGAACCGTGTCATGCATTCCTGCCAGTCGTCCCGGCAGTTCTGCAGCGAGATATAGGTCTCGTGCAGATGGTCCGTAATCACGATGCCGTCGTAGCCGAGCGACTTGTAGATGCGCACGGTGTCCGGCGCGCTCACGGTGCCGCACTTGCTCGTTTCGGCGGTGTGGATGTGGATGTCGAACTTTGCGTATTGCTTTCCGTCGATCGTCATCATTGCTTGTTCCGTATGTCGCGGCAGGACCCGCGCACGACGAGCGTGGGTGTGAGGATCCTGTGGGAATAGCCGGAGGTCTCGTCGGCGATCTTCCCGAGCAGGATGTCCACTGCCGCCGCGGCCATGGATTTTTTCGGCTGCTCAATCGTCGTCAGGCGGATCCGCGGCAGGTCCGCGTAGAGAATGTTGTCGAATCCCATCAGCGAGAGGTCCTCCGGCACGCGGATGCCCGCCTCCTCGGCGGCCTCGAGCACGCCGAGCGCGAGCGAGTCCGTCGCGGCGAAGACCGCGGAGTAGGGGACGGGCTTCCCAAAAACGTTCCGCGCCATCTGGCAGCCTGCCTGCACGCTGCTGAACGAGTAGGCGCTCGTGTAGACGCTCGGCTCGATGCCAAGCTCGCGGCACGCGTCGAGATAGCCGTCCGCGCGCAGTTGATGCGTCACGCTGCCCTTGCGCAAACCAAAATAGAGGATGCTGCGGTGGCCGAGCGAATACAGGTACTCCGTGCCGATGCGCGTGCCGCGGTAATTGTCCACGGAGACGTAGCTTTCGGGCAGGTCGCGCAGGTTTTCGCTGACGAACACCGTCGGCACCTTGGAGATGAGCGGCCTAAGGTTTGTGTAGGACTCGGAGTTGGCGGGCACGAGTATGATGCCGTCCACCTGCCGGCTGACGAGCAGCTCGAACACCTTGCGCTCGAGGTCTAAATCGTGCGAGGAGTTGCACAGCATGAGGTTGTACCCCTGCTCGCGCGCGCGGATCTCGATGTGGTACGCCATCTCGGACATGAACGGGTTGTCGATGTTCGCGACGATCAGGCCGAGCAGCTTTGTGCGCTTCATGACCATCGAGCGCGCGACGTAGTTGGTCGTGTAACCCATCTCGCGGCAGATTTTCAGCACGCGCTCGCGTGTTTCGGCGCCGATCTCGGCGCTGCCCGACAGCGCGCGGGAAACCGTCGCGTACGAGACGCCGGCAACTTTGGCGATGTCCTTTATGGTGACGCTTTTCAAAGCAGAGCCCCCGCTTTCCGGTCGAATATGAAGGGGTCGGACGATGTAAACGTTTCCGTCATAAGCAGAATATTACTATGCCGGATTCCATTTGTCAACGACAATTCTATCGCATAAAAAAACGGGCGGAGGAATCGGAAAAGTAGAAAAATAAAGCAAACCCTGTATTGACAAAGCGGGCGGCGTGCATTAGAATCAAACCGAAACGGTCTCGCAAACGTTTGCGATGAAACAGACAAATCCGGCTCGGTTCGGCGTGGAAAGGCGGGAGAATTGCATGATCGATGTCGTTCTGTTCGACGTTGGCGGGACGATTCACACCGTCACAAACAACGAGGCGCTGCGCACGGCGTTTGCCGGGCGGCTGCGCGAGCGGCTCGCCGACTACGGCATCAATATAGACGGCGACAACCGCGAGATCGGCCGGCGGCTGCACGAGAACGCCGAGGCGTACAAACATTATTCCGAGGAGACGCGCGCCGAGCTGCCGCAAAAGCGCATCTGGAACGAATTCTACTTAAAAGATTATCGCATCGGCGAGGAACGGCTTGCGCCCATCGCCGAGGAGCTCAGCTTTCTGTACGATTATGAGCGCGTGCGCAACCTGCGCCGCCCGCATCTTGCCGAAACGCTCGATGCGCTCCGCCGCATGGGCGTGCGCATGGGCGTTGTGAGCAACATCATATCGACCTCGTTCGTGCCGCATATCCTGAACGAATACGGTATCGCGCACTATATGGACTGCGTCGTGCTGTCGAGCGAGACGGGCGTGCGCAAGCCCGACCCCGCGGCGTTCGACGCCGCGCTGACCCTTATGGGCGCTTCCCGCGAACGCACCGCGTACGTCGGGGACACGCTCTCGCGCGACGTGCTCGGCGCGAGGAACGCGAGTCTTGGCCTGATGATCCTGATCGGCAACCCGGCCGTCGCGCACAGGGACGCGGCGTTTGTTGGCAGCGGCCTCGAGCCGGACTTTCGCATCGACGACCTTGCCGAGATACCCGGCATCATCGAAACGTACAACAGAACACATCCGTAAACCGCCAAAATTGATCGGAAATTAAGGAGGCAACCGGACATGATCGACACCATCTTTTTCGACGTGGGCAATACGCTGCGCGTCGTCGTCAAGGACAAGGCGTTTTCGGACGCGGCCGAGCAGGAGATCATGCGGCTGGTCGGCGCCGCGGAGCCGCACGACGTATTCTTCGGCAAGCTGAACGAGCGCTGGAACGCGTACCGCAGCGCCGCCAAGTCCGGGCACCTGGACGCGTCGGAGATGGAGCTGTGGTCGCAGTACCTGCTGCCCGATTATCCGGTCGATCTGATCTGCGCCGTCGCGGGCCGCCTGACCAGGCTCTGGCGTGACCATGACGGCCGCCGCGTCGCGCGGCCGGACGTGAAGGATACGCTCGTCGAGCTGGACCGGCGCGGCTACACGATGGGCATCATCGCCAACACGATCACCGAGACGGAGATTCCGGACTGGATGGTCGAGGACGGCGTGGCGCGGTACTTCAAGGTCGTGATCCTCTCCTCCAAGGTGCGCATCCGCAAGCCGGACCCGGAGATCTACCGCCTGGCCTGCCGCGCGATCGGCAAGCCGCCGGAGCAGTGCGCCTACATCGGCGACAACCCGATCCGCGACGTGCAGGGCACGCGCGAGGCGGGCTTTGCCATGATGATCCGCATCGACGAGCCGGACACGCTCGCCAAGGAGCCGCAGGAGCTCAAGCAGAACGCGGACCACACGATCACGGCGATCTCGGAGCTGCTGGATATCTTCCCGCCGCTTGGCGCGTAACCGCGAGGTGGCCGGTATGGAGCGGGAATTTGACGCGATCTTCTATGATCTGGGCGGGACGCTGCGGCTTGTCGAGCGCGACGCGGAATTTGAGGCGCGTGCGCGCAATCGCATCGCCGAGCTCTGCGGCGAGACGGGCGATCCGGACGAATTCTGCAAGTTTTTGGACTATCGCTACGAGGGGTACCGCAAATGGTGCTTCGACACGATGCGCGAGGCGACGGAGGCGGAGCTGTGGACGAAATGGCTCGTGCCGGAGTACCCGCGCGAATTGATTACGAAAAACGCCGTCGAGTTGACGATCGAGTTTCGCAACAAGGACGGCCGCCGCGTCGTGGCAAAGAACGGCGCGCAGTCGATCAAGGACCTGTACGAAAACGGCTACAAGCTCGGCATCATCTCGAACCTCGTCACGTCCAGGGAGATCCCGGACTGGCTCGAGCGCGACGACCTAAATCAGTATTTCGGCGCGGTGCTGCTCTCCTGCGTCGAGGGCATCCGCAAGCCGGACCCGCGGCTCAGCCTCATGGCCTGTGAAAAGCTCGGCGTCGAGCCCGCGCGCTGCGTTTACATCGGCGACAACCTCAGGCGCGACGTCGAGGGCACGCGATTGGCGGGCTTTGGCATGTTCGTGCTGTACACGACGCCGGAGAAGCTGAAGAAGGAGACCATCACGGACGACAACTGCCCGGACGCGGTGATATTCGACTTTGCGGAATTAAAGGAGCTGTTCCCGAAATGCCCGGCCGTGGCCTGGGACAGGGTGCGGAGGGCATGAGCATGGAGCGAATCGTACGCGGCATATTTCTTGACCTTGGCGGCACGTTCCGCATCGTGAAGGACAACGTTCCCTATAAAACCGCCGCGTGCAGGCGCATCGCGGAGCTGGCGGGAACGGACCTTGAGCCCGAGGCGTTCCACGCTTTGATCGAGCGGCGGTACGACACCTACCGCGAATGGGCGCTGCGCTACATGTGCGAGGCGCCGGAGCCGATGCTGTGGACGCGCTGGCTCGCGCCGGAGTGCGACCGCGATCGGCTCGAACAAAACGCGGTCGAGCTGACCTACGAGCTGCGCCGCGCCAAGGGAGAACGCGTCGTCGTCCAAAACGGGATCGAGACGGTCAAAGCGCTCGTGGAGCGCGGGTATAAGGTCGGCGTGATCAGCGACCTGATCGGCACGAAGGAGATCGACGAGTGGCTCGACGCCGACGGCCTGCGCCCGTATTTCTGCACGGTGCAGCAGTCGTCCGTGACGATGTTGAGAAAGCCGCATCCGGCGATCTATTTCCTCGCGCTTTCCGAGGCGGGCGTGCGCCCCGAGGAGAGCGTGTTTATCGGCGACAACCTCGACCGGGACATCGTCGGCGCGAAGGCGTCGAACTTCGGCATGACGATCGCGGTCGAGTACGAGGGCGCAAAGCGGCTGAAGCTGACGCGCGAAAACGCGCCGGACGGCATCATCTCGCGGTTCGACCAGCTTTTGGACGCATTTCCGCGCGCGCCCCGCATTGAACTGGGCGCGATGGAGCAAAGGAGCGTGCAGCTATGAAACGGCAGGAGTTTTTCGGCGGGGAGGCGCTGGCCCGGGCGGTCGAGCGCGCGTATGAGGCCGGGCAGATCGACTATTCGCTCGAACCGCTCAACCTCGAAACCATTGCTGGCGAACCGGTCGGTATCATACAAACAGGCGACGCCGTGATATTCTGCTGCCGCCGCGGCGAGCGCGAGATCGAGCTGACCGACGCGTTCACGGATCCGGCGTTCACGGGTTTTGAACGGAAAAAGCTCGACCCGCTGACGTTCGTGATCCTCACGATGTACAGCGAGAAATACACGTACCTGCCCGTCGCGTTCGCGCCGAGCCGCGTGACCGGCACGCTGGCCGAGACGGTAGCGGCCGCGGGGAAAACGCAGCTGCACGTATCGGAGAGCGAGAAATACGCGCACGTTACGTTCTTCCTAAACGGCGGCAACGGTACGCCGTTCTGCGGCGAGGACGACGTCTGCGTGCCGTCGCCCAAGGGCGTGCCGTTTGACAGCGCGCCCGCGCTGAGCCTGCCCGAGGTGGCGGAGCGCGTCCGCGACGGCATTGCGAAGGGCTACGATCTAATCGTGACGAACTTCGCCAACGGCGACGTGATCGGCCACACCGCAAACGACGAGGCTAAGATGGAGACGGCGCGCATCGTGGACGCGCAGCTTTACAATGTCGTGACCGCGGCGCAGGCGGCGGGGTACACGACGTTCATCACCGCCGACCACGGCAACCTCGAGCGCATGCGCACGCCCGACGGCAAGCCGGACGTGGCGCACACGGAGAACCTGGTCGCGTTTATTATGGTACCGCCCGCGGGGCAGGCCGCCGAAGTGCAAAACGCGCCGTTCGACCCGGACCGCGCGGACGGAAGCCTGTGCGACGTCGCGCCGACGGTGCTCGCGTCGCTCGGCGTGCCGCAGCCCGCGGACATGGACGGGAAGCCGCTGTTTGTCCCCCAAAACACGGGCAGAACGCTTTTGATCATACTCGACGGCTGGGGCATGGGCAGCGAGGACGGGACAAACCCGATCCACCTTGCCGAAACGCCGTACTGGGACGCACTGCTTAAGACGAATCCGGTGCGGTACCTGCGCGCCTCGGGCGAGGCCGTGGGGCTCGAGCCCGGCAAGGCGGGCAACTCCGAGGCCGGGCATCTCAACATTGGCGCGGGCCGCGTCGTGCCGCAGGACGACGTGCGGCTTGAAAACGCGATGCAGGACGGGTCGTTTGCCGAGAACTCCGTGTTTGTGGAGGCGGTCGCGGAGGTGAAGGCGCGCGGCAAGGCCGTGCACCTGCTTGCGCTTTTGACCAAGAAATCCTCGCACGGCTCCATCGACTATCCGCTCGCGCTGCTGGACCTTTGCAGGCGGCTCGGGCAGGACGAGGTCTATGTGCACATCATATTCGACGGCCGCTCGACGGCGCCGGGCAGCGCGCCCGGGCTGCTGCGCGAGCTGGAGGAGACGATGCGGCAAAAGGGCGTCGGGACCATCGTGTCCGGCGTGGGGCGCGGCATCGCGCTCGACCGCGACAAGAACTGGACAAAGGTGAAGAAGGCGTACGACTCGCTGACCGCGGGCGTCGGCGCGCGCTACCGCGCGGAGTAGCGGCTGAGACGGTGGTCTTTGTCTCTGTTGGAGAAGGATTTTTGCACGCTTTTTCGGAAACGTTTGCACGACGCAAGTGTGCCGGAGCGGCGGCGGACAGCTTGCGGTTTGCTCGGCGGTGCGCTGACCTGAGTGGGCACGCTGCCGGCCGGACCCGCGTTTGTCCGGGATTGATATGGCCGCGCGCCGCCCGCATCGCGGGAGGCCGCGCGCGAGCGGAGAAGCCAACCGTACATGATACTTGAGAGTCCGCGGTGACCGGGAGGCCGCGCGCGAGCGGAGAAGCCTTACATTGCAAAGTGCGCGCCCATGCGCGCACCCACGTTGCGGGGGATGTGCGCGAGCGAACAAGAGGTATCTGTGCACGAATCCATGACTCGATATAGCCGGCAGCGGCGCACAAACGAAAAAGAACTTACGATCATCCAATTTTCCCGCCGCCGATAAGCGTCCCGCGCGCACGCGGACAAGGAGGAACGACATGCCCAAACCATACGGATACGCCGAATTTGCGTCGGCCTGCTGCGCCGGGGAAGCGCCCGATCCCGCGCGATTTGGCGTATACGCGCCCAGCGTGCGCCGCGTCGGGAACGGCGTGATCTTTCTCGCGGACGCGGGCGACGCGGACGTGATCGTAGCATACCCGCACGCATTCGGGCTGTCTGGAGCGCGCGCCGACGACGGCTGCATGATCGCGCAGCTGTCGCACGCAAACGCGGACGCGCTGCGCGTGCTGTTACCGGACACCGCGCCGGCGCGCGTGCTCGACCGGGACGCGACGTTCGGCCTCGGCGACCGGCTCGGCATCGCTGGAGACGGGCATTTGCGTGTATTCTCCGGCTGCGCGGCGACGCCCGTGCTGGCCCAGCAGTCGATGCGCGAGTTGAACCTGACGAAGCGCACGTACGCGGACGTGATCGACGCCGCGACGTTCGCGGTGTTCCGCGCGGGCTATCTACGCGGCTTCGGCGCGGACGGCGACCATCTCAAGACGGAGGCCGAGATCCGCGGCGCGCTTAGTGCCGGCTGCACGATGATCACGCTGGACTGCTCGGAGCATATCCGTGCGGGGGAAGCGCCGCAGGGCGAGAACGCGCAGCTCGGCCGCGAGGCTTGGAACGCGCTGCGGCTGCGGTATCCCGAGACGCTGCTTGCCGGCAAAAGCGAACTGTGTTTTTCCGACGGCACGCTCGCCCGCGCATCGTTCGTCTACGGCCGCGCGATCGAGTTTGCGGCGTCCATCCACGGCGAATTTTTCGCGGGCGCGGGCTGCGGCGCGGACCTGGAGCTGTCCATCGACGAGACCTCGACCGCGACCACGCCGGAGCAGCATTACTTTGTTGCAAACGAGCTGTACGCGCGCGGCGTACGCCTCGCTACGCTCGCGCCGCGGTTTACGGGCGAGTTTCAGAAGGGTGTGGATTACCGCGGCGACATCGCGCAGTTTGAGCGCGAGCTGATTGCGCACTGCGAAATCGCCAAGCGGTTTGGATACAAGCTGTCGATCCACTCGGGCTCGGATAAATTCTCCGTGTTCCCGATCATCGGCGAGCAAACGCAAGGGCGGTTTCATCTCAAGACGGCGGGCACAAGCTGGCTCGAGGCCATGCGCGTCGTCGCCGAAAAGGACCCGGCGCTCTACCGCGAGGCGCACGCGCTCGCGCTCGCCTCGTTCGATAAGGCGCGCGCGTACTACCACGTCACGACGAACCTAAATAACGTTTCACCGCTTTCGGAGCTTGCCGACGGCGCGCTGCCGGCGTTGTTTGAGAACGAGGACGCGCGGCAGCTCATCCATATCACCTACGGCTTCCTACTCGCGGACGAATCGCTCAAAGTCCGGCTGTACGCGCTCTGGCGGCGTGAGCGCAAGGCGTACGCGGACGCGCTGCACCGCCACATCGGCAGGCATGTCGAACTGGTCACGGGCAGGAAACCGGCGCAATCATAACGGGGCATTTCCCTTCGGGGCGAATATAAAACAAAATCAAAGCGAGAGAGGGTAACGGTATGGCTAAGAAAATGAGGGGCGTAACGCTGCACGCGACCTGGGCGCCCAAGCCCGGCTTCAAGCTCGGCGCAAAGGACATCGACAAAGTGCAGACCTATCTGGGCTCTCAGGTGTGGAAGGATCCCTATATCACAATCGACGAATACGACATCCCCGAGCCCGGTCCGGGCGAGGTGCTGATCAAGGTCAAGGCCTGCGGTATCTGCGGCAGCGACGTGCACATGGCGCAGAAAAAGGACGACGGCTACATCTTCTATCCGGGTCTGACGGGTTTCCCGTGCATACTGGGCCACGAACTTTCGGGTGTCGTCGTTAAGTCCGGCCCCGGCGCCAAGGACAAGGTGACGAATAAGCCCTTTGTGGGCGGCGAGATGGTCTGCGCCGAGGAGATGCTCTGGTGCGGCTCATGCAAGCCCTGCGCGGACGGCTGGCCGAACCACTGCGAGCGGCTCAACGAGATCGGCTTCAACGTCAACGGCGCGTTCAGCGAGTACATCGTGCTGCCGGACCGCTGCCTGTGGAGCCTCGAGCCGCTGCGCCGCATGTACAAGGACGAGGCGGACATCTTCCTGGCCGGGTCGCTCGTCGAGCCCTGCTCGGTCGGCTACAACGCGGTGATCGAGCGCGGCGGCGGCATCCGCCCCGGCGACAACGTGGTCATCTGCGGTACCGGTCCGGTCGGGCTTGCGGCCTGCCGCGAGCTCAAGACCATGGGCGGCGCGATCGTGATCGTGTCCGAGCCGCAGCCCGAGCGCGCCGCGCTGGCAAGGAAGATGGGCGCGGATTACGTGATCGACCCGACGAAGGTCGACTTTGCCGAGGAGGTGCTGCGGCTCACCGACGGCATGGGCGCGAGCCTTTATCTCGAGGCGACGGGCCTGCCGACGGTCGTGTATCCGGGCATCGAGCAGTGCATCTGGGAAGGCCGCACGCTGAACGCGACCGTGGTCGTCGTGGCGCGCGCCGAGGCCAAGATGCCCGTCACCGGCGAGGTGCTGCAGGTGCGCCGCGCGCGCATCATCGGCTCGCAGGGCCACTCTGGCCACGGCACGTTCCCGCGCGTGATCACCAGCATGGCCGCCGGCATGGATATGCTGCCCATGATCACAAAGAAGATCAAGCTCGACGAGGTGCCGGAGAACATCATAGCTTTGCAGACGGACCGCACGAATATGAAGATCACCTGCGTGATGGACTGAGCGTAAGGGGGTAACTATGGCGTACAAGAATTATCTGACGACCGACTACCCGAACATCTTCTTTGAGGACAGCAAGGTAGGTAGGCTGAAGAAGAAGCTTTGGGATGCCTCCGAGGAGGAGATCCAGAAGATACTCGACGACTACGGCATCGGTTCGCCGCTCGAGATGGGCATTGCGAACACGTACATCCAGAACACGCCGCGCGCCAAACTGATTGAGAAGCGCAGAAAGAACGACATCGTGCTCGTGCCCATCGGCAGCACGGAGAACCACGGCGCGCAGAACTGCTCCGGCCTCGACACGCTCATGGTGCAGTTCATCTGCGAGGCAGTGCGCCGCAAGACCAAGGCGCTCGGTCACGAGGTCGCGCTCGCGTACCCGCCGATCAACTACGGAGGCCATCCGTACCACCATCTCGGTATGCCGGGCACCGTGATGATCTCCGAGACCACGATCATCAACACATTGGCCGACGTGATGGCGGGCCTGTGGGACGACGGCTTCCGCAAGATCATCCTCGTCAACAACCACGGCCAGGACTGGATGCTCGAGAGCGCGATACAGGAGTTCTTCAAGCGCTATCAGCTGCCCGCGTTTGCGTGCGTGGTCGAGTGGCACCGCGCGGTGCGCGAGTTCTTCTACCCCTTGGGCGACGAGCGGCCGGACTTTGTGACCACGCCGTTCATTCACGCGGACGAGTCCGAGACCAGCGCCGCGCTTCTGATGTTCCCGGAGATGGTGGACATGAGCGTCTGCGTCGACGCCACGCCGCAAAACTTCGGTTTCTTGCAGGACGGCTTCTTCGACGGCTCGGTGGACTCGTTCCACCGTCCGAACCGCTGGCAGGAGATGGAGGGCAACGCGTGGATCGAGCGGTTCGGCACGCCGGAGGGCGTCGTCGGCAAGCCCACGCGCGCGGACCCGCGCCGCGTCAAGCGCGCGATCGCCGCGATCTGCGAGTACCTCACCTGCATGTGCGAGGACATCCTCGCGGCTTACCCGGCCGGCAAGGTGCCGGACCCGTCGAAGTTCTCGTTCCGGCCGGCCGAGGAGATCGAGCCCTGCCTGCGCGAGCCGCTGAGCGAGGGCTGGAAGAGCATCCACGAGCTGCCGCGCCGCGGCATATTCATCGACTGAACAAAACACGGGGAAGGGGCTGCCGCGGGAAAAGCGGCGGCCCTTCCTTCCGCAAGGGACGAACGCGCGTTCGGCCGCGGCCTTGCTATTCCGGCCGCGTCGCAGAATGCAGAAAAGGGGTGCGCGCATGAACCTGCTTTGCCAGACCGTGCCGCTGCAGTACGACACCGTCTATTCGCCGTACGCGGCGGCCGAATGGAAGGCCGCGTTTGCCGATATCGCCGCCCAGGGCTTTACGGGCGTGGAGATCGCGGTCGCGTACCCGGACGAGATCGACGCCGATGCGGTCAGCCGCGAGGCGGAGAAGCATGCGCTCGCCGTCACGTCCATCTCGACCGGGCAGGCGTTCGGCCGCGACGGATGGTTCCTTGCCTCGCGGGACGCGGAGACGCGCGCGCGCGCCGCGAATCTCGTGCGCGGGCACATCGCGCTCTCCGCCAGGATCGGCCGCCCGCGCGTGACGATCGGGCTTTTGCGCGGCAGGCTCGAAGGGTCTGCCGCGGACTCGCTGCGGCTGCTCGGCGGGGCGCTATTCCCGCTCATCGAGTTGGCCGAGCGCGAAAGCGTCACGCTGCAGATCGAGCCGATCAACCGCGCCGAGACGACGTTTCTCAACACGACGCGCGAAACGCTGGCGTTTCTGCATTTTCTCGGGAATCCCGGCTGCGTCGGACTGCTGTACGACACGTACCACTCGCATTTCGAGGACGGGGACATGCTCGCCGCCGTGCGGGAGGCGGGGAACCGCATCACGAACGTGCACGTCGCGGACACCGGCCGCGGCCTGCCGGGCACGGGGGAAATCGACTTTCCCGCCGTGCTCGCGGAGATTTTGAAAACGGGCTATACCGGCCCCATCGCGCTCGAGACCAAGCGCGTCCCGTCGCGCGAGCACGTGCTGGCAAACGCGGGCGAGGCGCTTCTTGGCGCCGTGCGCGCTGCAAACGAAAGACTACGACAACAGATGTAAGGAGAGAGAGGATATGATTCAAGTCGGCATCATCGGCGCGGGACGCATCGGGCAGGTGCACGCGCGCAGCATCATCTCCGGCGTGCCGAATGCGGCGATCCGCGCCATCGCGGACCCGTACCTGACGGAACAGGCGGAGGGCCTGGCTAAAAGTTTTGGCATCGGGCGTATCTACCGAGATCACCGCTTCATTATGGACGATCCCGCAATCGACGCGGTTTTGATCTGCTCGTCGACGGACACGCACTCGGCGCTCTCGGTCGAGGCGATCGAGGCGGGCAAGCACGTGTTCTGCGAGAAGCCCATCGATCACGATCTGGCCAAGATCGACGCGGTCGAGGCGGCGCTTCGGGCATCGAAGAAAAACCTCAAATATCAGGTCGGCTTCAACCGCCGCTTCGACCACAATTTCCGTGCGCTCAAGAAGGCCGTGGACGACGGGAAGATCGGCGACGTGCAGTTCGTGCGGGTCAGTTCCCGCGACCCGATGCCGCCGCCGGCGGGCTATGTCCAGTCTTCGGGCGGGCTGTTCCTCGATATGATGATCCATGACCTTGACATGATCCGCTTCCTGTCCGGCAGCGAGGTCGAGGAGGTGTTCGCCCTCGGCGCGGTGCTGATCGACCCGGAGATCGGCGCGGCGGGCGACGTGGACACCGCGACGGTGTCCGCGCGCATGGCAAACGGCGCGCTTGCGCTGATCGATAACTCGCGCAAGGCGGTCTACGGCTACGACCAGCGCGCCGAGGTGTTCGGCTCGAAGGGCAGCGTACAGAACGGCAACGACCTGCCGTCGACGGCGGTGCTCTCCACGGTGGACGGCGTCACGGCCGAGAAGCCGCTGTGGTTTTTCCTCGAACGGTACATGGCCTCGTACCAGGCCGAGGTGCGCTCGTTCATCGACTGTATCGAACAGGATACGGAGCCGGAGGTCGGCGTCGTGGACGGGCGCATGACGATCCGCATCGGGCTGGCGTGCAAAAAGTCGCTCGCGGAGCATCGTCCCGTGCGCATCGACGAGATCTGAACATAGCTGATATTGCAGAAAAATAGGAGGAGGCGCCCCTTCGGGGGCGCATTCTTTTTGGAGGCACTGCCTCCAATTCCATAGTTCGCAACGGTCGCGGTGCGTTGCGGCTTTTGTCCGTTGCCTTCCGCTCTATGCACACCGAGCCTGCGCTTCATTTTCCCCGCCACTGGCGGCGTTCGGTTTCGGCCCACCGCCAAAGGGCCGGAGGCCTTTTGGAAACCCGATTCGGCAGAAGAACATGCGCAACTATTCGGGATTCCAAAGGGACGCGTTCCTTTGGCGGGGTGCGGGGCGGCGCCCCGCGGCGTATCCCGTACCTTGCGGAGGGCTTGGCTTCGGCAGCAGTGCGCGATGATGCAATGCACTGTGGCTTTTGTCCGTTGCCTTCCGCTTTTTGCTCGCCGGGCCCGCGCTTCATTTTCCCCGCCACTGGCGGTGTTCCGCTTCGGTCCCTTTGGAAACCCGATTCGGCAGAAGAACATGCACAACTATTCGGGATTCCAAGGGGACGCATTCCTTTGGCGGGGTGCGGGGCGGCGCCCCGCGGCGTATCCCATACCTGCGCCCTCCCGTATCCCCGCACCCCGCATCCCATCGCGAACCTAGCTTCGCCCGCCTTTGCACCTCCTCTTTATATTAAAGAAGCAAAAAACAGGCGCCCCTTTGGGCGCCTCACACCTCACCGTCTATTTTCCCCAAATCCAAACCCCGCCGCTACTTTGCCACGCGCAGCATGCGAACGGCGTTGAGAATCGCGATCACCGCCACGCCGACATCGGCAAACACCGCCGCCCACATCGACGCAATGCCTATGGCACCCAGCAGCAGCACGGCACCCTTGACCGACAGCGCGATAGCAATATTTTGCTTGGCGATGCGCAGCGTCTTCTTGGCCAGCCGGATTGCGACGGGCAGCCGCGACGGCTCGTCGGTCATGATCACGATGTCGGCCGCCTCGATGGCCGCGTCGGAGCCGAGTCCGCCCATCGCGATGCCGATGTCCGCGCGCGCCAGCACGGGCGCGTCGTTGATGCCGTCGCCGACGAAGGCGAGCTTGCCCGAAGCCGACTTTTCGGCCAACAGCGACTCGACCTTCCCGACCTTGTCCGCGGGCAGCAAGGCGGCGTATACGGCGTCGAGTTTGAGCGTTTTTCCGATCTGCTCGCCGATCTCTCTTGCGTCGCCGGTCAGCATGACGAGCTTGCGAATGCCCGAAGCGCGCAGTTCCTCGACGGCCTTTGCCGCGTCCGGCTTGAGCTCGTCCGCGATCACGATATAGCCGCGGTACGCTCCATCGATCGCGACGTGCACGACCGTGCCGGCCACGTCTTCCGTAACGCCGGTAGATGCGCCGACCGTCTGCATCAGCGCTAAATTGCCCGCGGCCACCTGTCGACCGTCGACATTGGCGACGACGCCCTTGCCGGGCAGCTCTTCCACACCGGAAATACGCGCGCCGTCGACAGGCTTGCCGTACGCCTGCCGCAGGGAGAGCGAGATCGGGTGGTTGGACAGACTCTCGGCATGGGCCGCGAGCCCGAGCAGCTCAGCCTCGCCGATGCCGTCCGGCGCGACACGCTGCACGCGGAACACGCCGCGCGTCAGCGTCCCGGTTTTGTCGAACGCGATGATTTCCGTGCGCGCGAGCGCCTCGAGGTAGTTGCCGCCCTTGACGAGGATGCCGTTTCTCGAAGCGCCGCCGATGCCGCCGAAGAAGCTTAAGGGGATCGAGATGACGAGCGCGCACGGGCAGGAGACCACGAGAAATATCAGCGCGCGGTAGAGCCAGTCAGAAAACTGCGCGCCCGGCAGAATCAGCGGCGGCAAAGCGGCAAGCAGCGCGGCCACGATCACGACGCCAGGCGTGTAATAGCGCGCAAACTTCGTGATGAACTGCTCGGACTGCGATTTTTTGCCGCTCGCGTTCTCGACGAGATCGAGTATGCGGCTCACGGTCGACTCGCCGTACGGCTTCGTCACGCGCGCGGTGAGCGCGCCGCTGATGTTGATGCAGCCGCTCAGCAGCGCGTCGCCCGGGCCGACCTCGCGCGGCAGCGATTCGCCGGTCAGCGCGGAGGTGTCCAAAGCGGAGCTGCCTGCGGTGACCACCGCGTCGAGAGGCACCCGCTCGCCGGGCTTAACGACGATGCTCTCGCCGACGGACACGTCGAACGGATCGGCCTTCTCGAGCGCGTCGCCGCGCTGTACGTTCGCGTAATCGGGGCGGATGTCCATGAGCGCCGCGATGGATTTGCGCGACTTGCCGACGGCGTAGCTCTGGAACAGCTCGCCGACCTGGTAGAACAGCATGACGGCGACGCCCTCGGAATAGTATCCGATCGCAAACGCGCCGACGGTGGCGAGGCTCATCAGAAAATTCTCATCGAACACCTGCCCGCGCAGAATACGCCGCACGGCCCGGTACACGATATCGCCGCCGATGATCAAAAACGCGAGGAGGTATAGCGCCAGCGGCACATAGGTTTGCTCCGCCGGATACAAGCTGGCGGCGGCGTAGACGGCGGCGCCGATAAGGATCCGCAGCAGCCGTTTTTGATGGGCGGACAGCTTCATCAGGATATCCTTCTTGCGGTCATGTCCGGACCGACTTTCTTAACGATAGCATTTGCAGAGCGGACAATCTCATCAAAGTTTTCGTCCGCGCCCTCGATCATGAGCTTTGCGGTCAAAAAGTTGACCGTCGCGGCCCTCACGCCCGCGATCTGCTGCACGCCGCGCTCGATTTTCGCCGCGCAGTTCGCGCAATCCAAACCCTCCAGCTGAAACGTCGTCTTCATGTTCGTACCCCCGCATGCGATATGGCGCCCGGCCGTTCAGTTGAGCGGCCGCTCAACTCACAGTATGATTATAGTTGAAGGACTGTTCAACTGTCAACGGCTTTTTACGCGTTTTGGCAGATTTTTTGTCGAACCATTCTTGTCGGCCCCGTTGCGCGCGGGATTTGGATCCGCCCCGATCCCGCAGGCTGTGCAGGGGCCGCGCGTTGTGTTACAATGGTGGCGTACGGCATGGGGCGGACGCGGAGCGGCCGTTCTAGCGGAATCGGCGCCGCGTTTTCGGCACTTTATACGGCGAGGATACATGGAAACGGGAGTGAGCGCGATGAAAAAAGACGATATGCTGTGCGACTGCGAGGTCATCCACGCGGAGGTGGTCGACGCCGTCCGGCAGAAGATGCCGGAGGAGAACGAGCTGTACGACCTGTCGGATTTTTTCAAGATTTTCGGCGAGAGCACGCGCGTGCGCATCATCTGGGCGCTGGACGAGCACGAGATGTGCGTGTGCGATCTGGCGGTGCTCCTCGGCATGACGAAATCCGCCATCTCGCACCAGCTTCGGCTGCTGCGGCAGAACAACCTCGTCAAGAACCGGCGCGAGGGCAAGGTCGTGTACTATTCGTTGGCGGATGAGCACATCCAGCAGATTTTTGAGACGGGCCTCGAGCACATCCGCGAAAAGACCGAGGAAACCGAGGACTGACGCCGGGCACAAGCATTTTTACTGGCTGGCGCGGCGTCTGTTCCGCGCGGCCGGAGGAGGGAACTATGCGAATCGTCATCATCGGCGGCGTGGCCGCTGGCATGAGCGCGGCGGGCAAGGCCGCTCGAACGAATCCAGCCGCCGAGGTCGAGGTGTACACGAAGGAGGCGTACATCTCGTATTCGGCGTGCAGTTTGCCGTACCTTGCAAAAAACGTGATGGCAAACGAAAGCGATCTGATCGCGCGCACGCCGGAGCAGATGGCAAAGCAAGGCGTGGCCGTGCACATCCTGCACGAGGCGACGAAGATTCTGCCGGAAGAAAAGGCCGTATTGGTGCGCGGCCCGTCGGGCGAAGAAACGCGCGTCCCGTACAACCGGCTTATCATCGCCACGGGCGCCAGGCCGATCGTGCCGCGGCTGCCCGGCGTCGGCGCCGAGGGCGTGTTCACGATCAAGGGCATTCCCGACGTCCACGCGCTGCAGAGCTACATTGCAAAGCGCGGCTGCCGCAGCGCGGTCATCGTCGGCGGGGGCTTCATCGGCGTGGAGATGGCGGACGCGCTGAAAAGTCTCGGCATCGGCACGACGATCGTCGAAAAGCTGCCGCAGATATTGCCGCCGTTCGACGCGGACATGGCGGGCATGGCGCAGGCGGCGCTCGAGGAGCATGGCGTGCGCGTTCTCTGCGGCGCGGGCGTGACCGGCATCGAACAGGACGCGGACGGCCGTGTGCGCGCGGTGCGTACGGAGGCGGGGGAACTGATCGCAGAGCTTGTCATCCTCGCCATCGGCGTGACGCCGAACACGGAGATTGCCGCGAGCGCGGGCGTCGAGTTGGGCGCGCGCGGCGCAATCCGCGTCGACGCGCGGATGCGCACGAACGTGCCGGACATCTATGCCGCGGGCGACTGCGCGTGCACGACGCAGCTGGTCACGGGCGCGGAGAGCTTCATCCCGATGGGCACGACCGCGAACAAGGCGGGCAAGGTCGCGGGCGAGAACGCCGCGGGCGGCTGGGCCGAGTTTTTGGGTGTGACGGGCACGATGATATTCAAGCTGTTCGACAAGGAGGCAGCCAAGACGGGGCTTTCGCTGCGCGAGGCAATGTCGCTGGGCCTCGACGCGCGCGAGGGGACGATCCATAGCCATACGCGCGCGTACGGGTATCCGGGCGCGGGGGATATCGCGGTCAAGCTCGTCGTGGAAAACGGCACGGACCGGCTGCTGGGCGGGCAGATATTCGGCGACGAGGGCGCGGCAAAGCGCATCGATGTGCTGGCCGGGCTCGTACACCTTCGCGCGACCGTGGCTGACCTTGCCGCGCTGGACCTTGCGTACGCGCCGCCGTTTGCTCCCGTGTGGGACCCGCTGCTCGTCGCGGCAAACCAGGCGCTGCCGAAGGGAAAATAAACGTTGGTCGGCCGGGCCCGCGCGCGGCGTTTCCGAATATTTTCCATCGCGAACCGGTTCTGCTTTTTGCCGGACTATGGTAGAATGAAACGAATGATTCGGCGTGCCGAAGCGACGGGTTTCAGCCGTGGATTTTCAATGGGGCCGTTGCTTTTTGGCTTTTCCTTGGATATATTATAAATTAGAGGTATCACCGTCGAATACGGTCCGTGGCGCTCCGCCACCAAAGCCGTAACTGTCGTCGGTGATATCTCGAAGTAGGGAGAACGATATGTCTTTTTGCGCAAACTGCGGAACGGACCTGGGGAGCGAACTGGTCCGGTTCTGCCCAAACTGCGGCGCTTTGTGCGCAACGCAGCCGCAACCCGCCGCGCCGCAGCCGACGGATATACCGACGCAGGCCGCGCCGCCGCAGGCCGCGACACCGGACGGCGGAAAAGCGGCGAAAAAGGCGGTCCCAGACCCGAACCTCGCGCCCGACGGCCTGACCCGGCATGGGTTTTTGCGCGCCTACTCCGTCGGCGCGAAGCTTTGCCTGACCGCGGCGGTGCTTGCGTATATCTCGGCGGGCGTGACGCTGATCCTGCTTCTGACCGGCGGACAGAACATTGTCGACGCCTCCGCAGCGCTGGACGTGGTGATTCTGCTTGTGCTCGGCCTGCTGCTGCAGCTTCTGTACAGTCGGGTCAGCGCGATTTTGCTTTTGATCTACGGCGTGGTCAACGCGGTTTACATGACGATCCAGACCGGGCAGTTCGCGGGGTATCTGATACTCGCCGCCGGCGTCCTCGCGGTGATCGGCGCGTTCGGCTGCGCGAAGGACTGGCGCGGGTACCAGCGGCGGCAAAGCGGCGCCGGTACACAGGGCTAGCGAACGGGCCGGCATGGCCGGCGGCGCAAATTCGGATATTTCCTGGGAAAACAGCGGCCCCGGCGTCATGCGCGACGCCGGGGCCGCCTTCTTCGTACTATATTTCGCACAGCGCGCGGGGGGACCGCACAATCGCCGCGGCGCGGGAAATGCTATAACGTTTTTCGGTAGATGCTGTAGCCGTCCAATTGCCGGTACGGCACAAAGCCGCATTTTTCAAACAAGGCCGGATGCCCATGGTAGTGGCCGTAGCAATCCAATTCGCCGTCGGCCGGATACGCTTCAACTACATGATAGCCTTCCGCCGCGGCGTCCTGCAGGACACGGTCCAGCAGGGCTTTCGCAACACCCTGCCTCCGAGCCGCGGGAGCGATGGTGAAGCAGGTGACGGCTTTGATGGGGAGGGACTCCGCATCGTCATCCCAGATATCGCGGTTTTCGCAGAGTTTTTTGTAGCCGCGCTTGTCGGACGCGTTGCACCAGCCGACGAGCCGCCCGTCCGCATAGGCCAGATAGCCGCGCAATCCGCCGCTCCGGATCAGATCGACGGCGATGTTTCGCAGCGTATCGCGCGACCGGCACCGGGAAAACTCCTCCTCGATCCGCTGTTCATCCTGCTTTCCGAGATGGTAGTACGTGCAATAGCACCACGCCCACTCGGGGTGGTCACTAAAAGCGATGTTATCAAAGAAATACAAATAATCGTCGAGCAGCTCGGGGCTTAATGGACGGATGATCGTCTCCATTTAATGGTGCCTCCCTCAATGCGTATTTGCTGATACCGGGTAAAAGACAGATGTGTTTTTCATAAATACTATCGGAAAAACGCGCGGTTCGCAAGCCCGCGGCGGCAGTTGTTTCGGCCGGACACAAAACGCCCGGGAGCCGCGATGTGCCGGTGTTTCCGTCGTTTGATCCCGTATTGCAACGATGTTATAATGAAGACGGGCCGCGGCAAGGCCCCGGATCGTTTACAATTCGAATGTAAAGCCAAAAAGGTAAAGAAATTATAGACGAAGATGGGGGGAGCTTGCATGGGTATCGAGATCAAACGCATATACGAGCCGGCGGGAAAAGACGACGGCCGGCGCGTATTGGTTGACCGTCTGTGGCCGAGGGGCGTAACGAAGCAGGAAGCCCGCCTGGACGCGTGGCTGAAGGACGTCGTGCCCAGCCCGCAGCTGCGCACTTGGTTTGGGCACAGCGACGAGCGGTTCGACGCGTTTGCCGAGCAGTATCGGCTGGAGCTGGACTCCGATCCGGTCAGACAGTCGGCCGTACGGCAGCTGCTGGAGATGGGCCGGGCAGGGGACGTCACGCTCCTGTACGGCGCGAAAAGCGCGATTATCAACCATGCGGCAGTCCTGCGGCAATACCTGCTGGAAAAGCTGGCGGACGAATAAGGGACCGCCGCCGGACCGGCGGCCCTGCGGACAGATGGACCAAGCGGAACGGAGGAGCGTCCGCTTTGCCGGCCGGTTGCGAACCTGTTGTGCAACGGGCGCCCGCAAAAAGTTTGCAGTGAGCAAGCCGGCGTAAAAGCCCGCGTTTACAAGGGCCTAGCCGGCGCGAACGGGACTTTTTGCGGGGGAGGAGCGACGGAGCGTATAGAAAGAATCCCCGGCAGCTTCGCTGCCGGGGATTCTGCATGGAGCGGAGTCCGCTCCGACGTGGCGCGCCTGGCAGGGTTCGAACCTGCGACCTACCGGTTCGTAGCCGGGCACTCTATCCACTGAGCTACAAGCGCATCCGCACCAAATTATTGTAGCGTCGCCTCCCGCGAATGTCAAGGGTTAATCCGCAGTTTTTGCGGAATGGATTGCCGCGCAAATTTCGCGCTGGCCTGCCCGCAATACCGGCAAATCCTTAAAGCTATAAATCCCAACCCCCAAACCCATCGGTGTTCTCAGCCCTCGCCGCGCGGCTCGTCGTCCGGCCCGTCGTCCGCGGCGCCGTCGTCGAGCAGCCGGCGCGCCGACACGTCGTCGAGACGCTCGACGCTGCGCAGTTTGCGGACGATCGAGCGCGTGCGCACGCCGATGAGCTGGTCGAGGTCGTCGTTGACCTGCAGCAGGCGCTTCTGCGAGCTGGCGAGCGTCGTCGAAAACCGCTCAAACTCGGTCTTGACCGCGCCGAGCACCTCCCAGACCTCGCTGCTACGTTTCTGGATGGCGAACGTGCGGAAACCCATCTGCAGGCTGTTGAGCAGCGCGGCCATCGTGGAGGGGCCCGCGATGTTGACGCGGTAGCTGCGCTGCAGTTCCTCGACCAGGCCGCGGTTGACGACCTCGGCGTAGAGGCCCTCGAACGGCAGGAACAGAATCGCAAAATCCGTCGTGTTCGGCGGATCGATGTACTTTGTGCGGATGTCCTTGGCTTCCTTCTTCAGCTCGGCGACGAGCGCGGAGACGGCGAGCTTGACCGCGTCCGGGTTGCCTTCGTCATAGGCGTCCTGCAGAGCGGCGTACAGAACGCCGGGGAACTTCGAGTCGATCGGCAGCAGGATGCGGCGGCCGTCCTCCGCGGGGAGCCGGACCGCGTACTCGACGCGCTCGCTGCTTCCCGGCTTTGTTGCGGCGTTGACCTCGTACTGCTCGGGCGAGAGGATCTCCTCGAGGATCGCGCCGAGCTGGATCTCGCCGAGGATGCCGCGCGTTTTGACGTTGGAGAGCACCTTCTTCAGGTCCCCGACGCCCTGGGCGAGTTGCTGCATCTCGCCCAAACCTTTGTAGACTTGCTCGAGCCGCTCGTTTACGAGGCGGAACGACTGCGTCATCTTCGACTCCAGCGTCTTTTGGAGCTTCTCGTCGACGACCTGGCGCATCTCGTCGAGCCGCTGGTTGCTGTCCGTCTGGATGGCGGTGAGCCTGCGCTCGACGGTCTGGCGGATGTTCTCGAGCTTCTGCTCGTTGCCCGTTTCAAACGTGGCAAAGCGCGCCTCGGACTGCGCGCCGGAGCGCGCGAGATGGTCGCCGATCATCCGGCCGAGCGCGGAGACGGAGCCCTGCACCGAACCGGTCAGTTCCTGCCGCAGCTGCGACTGTTCGCACGCAAGCTCGCGCCGGAGTTGGCCGATCTCCTTTTCCGCGCTTTTTTGGCGCAGCTGCAGCACGAGCACAACGATGAGCAGTATGACGGCAATGCCGCCAAGGGCGATCAGGACCGGTTCCATAATCAGACGCCTCCCATGCCGGCAAGGCCGAGCGCGATACAGCCCTGGGCCGCGACGTACGGCAGCATGACGGAAAAATACGCCCACGGGAAGCGCTTTTTGAACGTGACGTTTGAGAGGAGCGTGTCGGACACGATAAAGAGCAGCGAGCCAGCGAACACGAACTTCGGCGCAACCCCCGCGCGCGTGACGGCCAGGAGCAGCGCCGACAGGCTCATCAGCGAGATCAGGCCGGTGTAGACGCACGAGTAGACGCGCATATCAGCGGGCAGCGCGGGCATCAAAATCGACAGCACGACGGCGATCACCGCCGCATACGCGGCGACGGCGGCGGCGAGCAGCCAGAACGGCGGCTTCCCGCCAAGGTGCGACAGAAACGTAACGACGTACAGGATATGCCCGACAGCAAACGCCGCCCCGCCAAGCTTAAAAAACAGCGGCCGCTCGGAAAAGAGCAGCAAAACGTCGCCGGCGCAGCCGAACGCGAGCGCGAGCACGACAAGGAGCGACGGCGCGGCCGAAGCGGTCACGTAGCAGCCGATCAAAAGCGGCAAAAGCAGGGGCTTGGTATATTTGCGCAGCGTATGGCGCGCCGGCGGCACGCAGAAAAACAGGTGCGCGGCCGCCAAAATGCCGAACAGGACGAAGAATACGTACCGCATGCGCCGCCTCCTTTAAAATGCTCTTTTTGTTTCCAGTATACCACATGCGGCCGGGCGCAAAAAGAACATTTCGCAAACAAAAAAACGGAGCAAACGCTCCGTTTCAGTCCGTCAAAAAACCGGCTTTTTGACGGGATAACCGCTTTTTGTCTCGTCCTTTAAATTCCCGGGCGGTAAAAAGCATGAATCCGCCCCCGCGAAACGATCCGTTGCGCCGGAAAAGCCGACGCAGCTAGAAGCTGCGGCCCGTCACGATCCCGGGGGTTTTTGATATACGAAAGCGGAGCAAACGCTCCGCTCTTTCCGTACCGTTAAAATCGTTCTCAGACGACCGGGATCCCGTTGTCCTCGACGGAGGGCTTGCAGAGCTGGATGATCAGCATGATCGCGCCGGCGATCGGGATGAGGCCGAACAGGATATAGGTCCACTCCTTGCCGGTGTCGCGCAGCCTGCGCACGGTGAGGGCGAGTCCGGGCACGAGCGCGGCGAGGGAATACAGCGTGGGCAGAAATTCCAGGGGCTTTATGATGCTGACGATGACGCCCAGTATCAGCCCCGCGACGAAGTTCCACAAAAAGGCCATCCAGTATCCGCGCGTGTTTGTGCGGTCGCTGAAGTTGACATAGTTTTTCCACATATTGATATACTCTTTGAACACTTCCATAACGATTCCCCCCTGAATTTTAATTTGTACTTAGTATACATCAGTCTATGCGCGTTGACAACAGTTCATCATCGTTTCCAGATTCCGGTATACTTGCGCGCACATCGCGCCGATGCTATACTGTATATGTGAAAAATTGTGTTGAACCGGGGCGGGTAAAGCCGTTTCGGCAAGCATAGAGAAGGAGGATGTCCGCATGCAATATTCAAAAGACGTGGAAGAGATGACATGCGTCTACAAGGGCGCAAGGCACGATCCCGCCCCGATCCCCGAGGAGGGAAGGTGGGTCAAGGCCAAGGAAATCAAGGATATTTCCGGACTGACGCACGGCGTGGGCTGGTGCGCGCCGCAGCAGGGCGGCTGCAAACTGACGCTCAACGTCAAGGACGGCGTCATCCAGGAGGCGCTGCTTGAGACGATCGGCTGCTCGGGCATGACGCATTCCGCAGCCATGGCCGCGGAGATCCTGCCCGGCAAGACGATACTCGAGGCGCTCAACTCGGACCTGGTCTGCGACGCGATCAACACGGCCATGCGCGAGCTTTTTTTGCAGATCGTCTACGGCCGCACGCAGAGCGCGTTTTCCGACGACGGTCTCCCGGTCGGCGCGGGGCTCGAGGACCTCGGCAAGGGCCTGCGCTCGCAGATCGGCACGATGTACGGCACATTGGCCAAGGGCCCGCGCTACCTCGAAATGGCGGAGGGCTACGTGCTCAAGCTTGCGCTTGACGAGAACGACGAGATCATCGGTTACCAGTTCGTCAACCTCGGCAAGATGATGGCCGCGATCAAGAAGGGCACGGACCCGAAGGAAGCGTACGAGAAGAACATCGGCACCTACGGCCGTTTCGACCAGGCGGCCCGCGTGATCGACCCGCGCCGCGAGTAAGGAGGCAGCCATGATTACGTTTGAAGGATACGAAAGAAGAATCGACAAGATCCAGCGGGTGCTGAACGAATACGGTATCGCCGACCTGGAAGCTGCCAAAAAGATCTGCGACGACGCGGGCGTCGACGCGGCCGGCATCGTCCGCGGCATACAGCCCATCGCGTTCGACAACGCTTGCTGGGCGTACACCGTCGGCGCGGCGATCGCGCTGAAACAGGGCGCAAAGTCCGCCGCCGAGGCCGCGGAGCTAATCGGCGTAGGCCTGCAGTCGTTCTGCATCCCCGGTTCGGTCGCCGACCAGCGCGAGGTGGGCAGGGGACACGGCAATCTCGGCGCGATGCTGCTCTCCGAGAGCACGCATTGCTTCGCGTTCCTCGCCGGGCATGAGAGCTTCGCCGCGGCGGAGGGCGCCATCGGCATCGCGCGCACCGCGAACAAGGTTCGCAAGGAGCCGCTGCAGGTTATCTTAAACGGCCTCGGCAAGGATGCGGCTTACATCATCTCGCGCGTCAACGGCTTTACGCATGTGGAGACGGACTTCAGCTGCCATTCGGGCGAGCTCACGATCGTTTCGACGCGCGCGTTCTCGACCGGCGACCGCGCCAAGGTCCGCTGCTACGGCGCGGACGACGTCAGCGAGGGCGTGGCGATCATGCGGCACGAGCAGGTGGACGTGTCCATAACCGGCAACTCCACAAACCCGACGCGCTTCCAGCACCCGGTCGCGGGCACCTATAAGAAATGGTGCGTCGAGAACGGCAAAAAATATTTCTCGGTCGCGTCCGGCGGCGGCACGGGCCGCACGCTGCACCCGGACAACATGGCCGCCGGCCCCGCCTCCTACGGCATGACCGACACGATGGGCCGCATGCATTCCGACGCGCAGTTTGCGGGCTCGTCGAGCGTTCCGGCGCACGTCGAGATGATGGGCCTGATCGGCATGGGCAACAACCCCATGGTCGGCGCGACGGTCGCCATCGCGGTCGCGATCGCGCAGGCAGGAAAGTAAGCAAATTCGGAAAGGATAGGCCCGCTTTCGGGAGCATATCGGCCGAAAGCGGGCTTTTCGTAAAAAATGGATCAAAGATATATTCGAAAGATTGCGCTAGGCGGCGTGCTGGCCGCGATCATCCTGCTTTTGACCACGCTGATCTCGATCCCGCTGCCGGGCGGACACGGATACATCAACCTCGGCGACGCGGGCGTGCTGACGGCCGCCTATATGCTAGGCGGCGCGTGGGGCGCGATCGTGGCCGCCGCCGCGAGCGGCCTTGCGGACATATTGCTCGGCTGGGGGCTGTACGCGCCCGCGACAGTCGTGATTAAGGGCGGCATGGCGCTTCTGTCCGCGCTCTTGTTCCGCACGCTCAAGCCCGAGCGCCAGAGCCTCGCGTTTTTCCTGCCCGCGCCGATCGTGCCGATCGGCTATTTTCTGTACGAGTGGGCGCTGTACGGCTTCGCCGCGGCGATTGTGAACGTGCCGCTCAACTTCGTGCAGTGTCTTGCCGGCGCGGCGGTCGCGCAGGCGGTCGCGCTGGTCGTGCGCAAGAGCTCGATTTCCCGGTGGTTTTAACCCCTTAGAATTTTATTTCGGAGGATACTATGGTCAACGACAGACAGGTCATCAACGCGATTCGCGTCCTGGCCGCCGAGACGGTGCAGAAGGCGAACTCCGGCCACCCCGGCATGCCGATCGACGCGGCGCCCGCGGCGTTTACGCTGTGGAAGCAGATGAAACAGAACCCGAAGAACCCGCTGTTTCCGGCGCGCGACCGGTTCGTGCTCTCGAGTGGGCACGCGTCGGCGCTTGAATACGTGCTGCTGCACCTGTTCGGGTACGGCGTCACGATGGACGACCTAAAGTCCTTCCGGCAGTGGGGCAGCCGCACGCCCGGCCATCCGGAGCACGGCCTGACGCCGGGCGTCGAGGCGACCACGGGCCCGCTCGGCCAGGGGTTTGCCATGGCGGTCGGCATGGCGATGGCGGAGGCGCACAAGGCGGCCGTCTACAATCGGGAAAACTATCCCGTCGTTGACAACTACACCTACGTACTGATGGGCGACGGCTGCATGATGGAGGGCGTAACCTCCGAGGCCGCGTCGCTGGCCGGCACGCTCAAACTCGGCAAGCTCATCGCGCTCTACGACAGGAACTGCATCACGATCGAGGGTTCGACGGACCTTGCATTCACAGAGGATGTCGGCGCACGGTTCGACGCGCTCGGCTGGCACGTGCAGACGGTCGAAAACGGCGAGGACACGGCCGCCATCGCCCGCGCGCTAGAAGAAGCAAAGCGCGAGACGGATCGGCCGTCCCTGATCATATTTGTGACGAAGATCGCGTGCGGCACGCCGCTCGAGGGCTCGAATAAGGCGCACGGCGCGCCGCTCGGCGAGGACAACCTGACCGCGATGAAGCTGCACTACGGCTGGGAGGGAACGGAGCCGTTCTCGCTGCCGCAGGAAATTTACGATTATATGGGGACGGTCACCGCCCCCATGCAGCGCCATGAGGACGACTGGAACAAGCTGTTTGCGCGCTATCAAAAAGCGTATCCGGAGCTTGCCGCGCAGTGGGCGAAGGACCACTGCGGCAAAGCGCCCGACCTTGCCGATGACGAGGCGTTCTGGCACTTCGAGGGCAAGCTGGCCTCGCGCCAGGCGTCCGGCGAGGTGCTCAACCGGCTTCTTGCGCATATGCCGAACCTGTTCGGCGGCTCGGCGGACCTGGCGCCGTCCAACATGACGGTGCTCAAGGGCGAGAGCGATTTCTCGGCGGACAATTACGCCGGCAAGAACATCCATTTCGGCGTGCGCGAGTTTGCGATGGCCTGCGCGTGCAACGGCATGGCGCTGTACGGCGGGATCCGGCCGTACTGCGGCACGTTTTTCGTGTTCTCGGACTATCTCAAGCCCGCGCTGCGCCTCTCGGCGCTCATGAAGCTGCCCGTGCTGTACATTTTGACGCACGACAGCATCGGCGTAGGCGAAGACGGCCCGACGCACCAGCCGATCGAGCATCTGGCGGCGTTGCGCGCCACGCCCGACGTGCTCGTGTTCCGGCCGGCCGACAGCCGCGAGGTCGCGGCGGGCTATGTCGCCGCGCTGGAAAACGACGCGCCGGTCGCGCTCGCGCTGTCCCGGCAGACGCTGCCGCTGTACGAAAAGAGCGGCAAGGACGCGCTCAAGGGAGGCTATATCCTGCGCGAGCCGAAGAACGGGCCGGACGTGATCCTGATGGGCAGCGGCTCCGAGGTCGAGCTGCTGTTTGCGGCGGCGGACCGCCTGGCCGTGCAGGGCTACTGCGCGCGCATCGTCTCGATGCCGTGCATGGAGCTGTTCGAGCGGCAGGATGCGGCGTACCGCGAAAGCGTGCTGCCCGGGGGCGTGCGCGCGCGCGTGGCCGTAGAGGCGGGCGCGACGATGCCGTGGTACAAGTATGTCGGGCTCGACGGCGAGGTGGTCGGCCGCGACGCGTTCGGCGCGAGCGCGCCGCAGGCGGCGCTCTACAGGGAGTTCGGCATCACCGCGGACGCGGTGGCACAGGCTGCGCTGCGGGTGATGGGCAAATGAAGTACGATTCCGTGCTGGGCGCGATCGGGGTTACGCCGATCGTCGAGTTGGCGCGTTACGGCAGGGCGAACGGCCTGTCCGCGCGGATCTACGCAAAGCTGGAGATGCGAAACCCCGGCGGCTCGGTCAAGGACCGCATCGCGCTGAACATGGTGCGCGAGGCCGAGGCGGCGGGCAAGCTGCGGCCGGGCGGCACGATCATCGAGTCGACGAGCGGCAACACCGGCATCGGCCTTGCCATGGTCGGCGCGGTGCTTGGGTACCATGTCGTGCTGACGATGCCGGAGAGTATGAGCGTCGAGCGCCGGAAGCTGCTTGCCGCGTACGGCGCCCAGATCGTGCTGACGGACAGCGCGCTCGGCATGGCCGGCGCGAACGCGAAGGCGAAGGAGCTGTACGAGAAAACGGACAACAGCATCCTCGCGTCGCAGTTTAGCAACCCCGCCAACCCGAACGTCCATGCCGAAACGACCGGCCCGGAGATCTACGTCGACATGGCGGGCGCGCTGGACGCGTTCGTCGCCACGGTCGGCACGGGCGGCACGCTGACGGGCACGGGCTCGTTTTTAAAGAAGAAATTGCCGCAGATCAAGCTCTACGCGGTCGAGCCGGCGGAATCGCCGCTGCTCTCCGGCGGCGGCGCGGGCGCGCACGGCATACAGGGCATCGGCGCGAACTTTATCCCGGACGTGCTGGACCGCAAGCTGTACGACGAGGTGCTGACCGTTTCGACGAACCTTGCGATGGAGACCGCTCGGGAATTGGCCCGCGTCGAGGGAATCCTCTGCGGCATCTCCTCGGGCGCCGCGGTCGCGGCCTGCGCGCGGCTGGCCAAGCTCCCGCAGTGGGCGGACCGGACGATCGTGACCATGCTGCCGGACACCGGAGAACGGTATCTGTCGACCGAACTGTTTGGACAGACGCGGTAGGGGCGCAGGAATAAAAAGGCTGGAGCCGGCGGGCGTTGGCGGAACTAGGGCGCTGCGATGCAGCAAGCGCAGACGGCGCGAAGTTGAGTTTTTAATGGGGCCGTTGCTTTTTCCCCCACATTGGATATATGATTGCTAGAGGCATCATCGGTGAATGTGGTCCGCGACATTTTGTTGCCAGAGCCACGACTATCGTCGGTGATGTCTTTTATTTTGGAGAATAAAACCCGCGGGACCACATGTGCGGCCCCGCGGGTCTTTCCTAAGAGGGTCTTTCCAAACAGCCGCCTCAGCGCCTCCCGTTTCCGCGGAAGAACAGTGCGAGCGTGCTGGGGCCGGAGTGCGCGCCGATGATCGCGCCGATGAACGAGAAGCGCACGTCGAGGTCCGGCAGCTCGGCGAGCAGCATGGCCTTGAGCCGCTCGGCGTCGTCGAGGCAGTCCGCGTGGCAGATGATGACGTAGGGATTCAGCGCGGGGTCGTAGGAGGCGAGAAAGTGATCGCGGATCCATTTGATGGAGGCGAGCCGGCCCTTGACCTTCTCGCGCGGCACGAGATGCCCCTCAAAGTCCATGTCCATGGCGGGCTTGATTGAGAGCAGCGTCCCAAACGCCGCTGCGGCGGCCGAAACGCGCCCGCCGCGCCGGAGGTACACGAGGTCGTCGACGGTGAACAGGTGCTCGACCGTCAGTTTCTGGCTTTCCGCAAAATCGCGGCAGGCCAACAGCGAGAGGCCGTTCTGTTTCTGTGCCGCCGCGTGCAGCACGAGCAGGCCCTGCCCGCCGGACGCGCCGCGGCTGTCCACGACGTAGATCGAGCGCGCGGGGAACTCGCCGGAGAGCTCCTCGGCCGCGGCGAGCGCGCAGTTGTAGGTGCCGGAGAGCGCGGAGGAAAAGCAGATGTGCAAAATGTCGAAACCTTCCGCAAGCAGCGGGCGCCAGAAGTCTAAGAAGCGCGCCGTGCTGACCAGGGCGGTGGTCACGACGCTGCCCTCGCGCATCTTCCGGAACATGGCGAAGGCCGACGCCTCCGTCATCTCGTCGAATTGCGGCTCGCCGCCGTCGATCATGTATTCCATGCGGATGACGCGTACGTTCTGCTCCTCGTAGATTTCTTTCGCGAGGTCGCTCGTCGATTCGGTGGTGATCAAATAGTCTGCCATATCCCTCCTCCTTTCGTACGATTCAGTATAGCATATCAGCATCGCTCCAGCCAACCGGATAAACGCAATCTGTGGTGGATTCTTAAACATTGTATTACAATTTGATGTCGCCGCTTGCAAAAACCGCGCGCATTTTATAAAATTTGTACTTGGGAGTGGAGAAACGCGCATGTACGTTATCCGGCGATTATTCTATAGGCTGCGACATCGGTTCATACGTTGGCTCAGGCGCTTTTTGCGCGCGTGCTATCGTTTAGGCGCGCCGATGTGTTTGTTTATCGCGGGCGTTTCTGTTTTTGCGCTTGTCGGCATCATTCTGATATTTACGGTTCCCAAATCGCGCGAGCGCAGGGAGGAGCTGGCCATGGCGCAGCTTGCCGCGCTCGCCACGCCCACGCCGTCGCCGATCCCGATCGAAACGCCGGATCCAAAAAACGTCGCCGTGCCGACGCCGGACGTGACGCTGCAGAAGGGCGACGAGAATGAGCGCGTGACCGAGCTGCAAACGCGGCTGATGGACCTTGGGTACCTGGCCATCGACGAGCCGACGCAGTATTACGGCAACGCGACCAAGTACGCCGTAGAACTGTTCCAGCGGCAGCACGAGCTGCAGCAGGACGGCATCGCCGGCGCGGGGACGCAGCAGATTCTGTTCTCCGAGGAGGCCAAGCCCTACGTGATGTGCGAGGGCGCGGAGGGCGACGACATCAAGGACTTCCAGGAGATGCTGTGCGACCTCGGGTATCTCGACAATAACCAGATCACGGGGTACTACGGCACGGACACGATCTCCGCGGTCAAAAAGTTCCAGAACCGCAACCACCTGTCCAAGGACGGCAAGGCGGGCGAGCAGACGCTCGAGGCGATCAACTCGCCGGACGCGCGCGTATCCTACACCAAGGAGATCGAGATCCAGAAGGAGCGCGAGGAGGCCGAGCGCAAGGCGCGCGAGCAGACCGCCGAGGGGCGCATCGACAAGATGATCTCCGTGGCGAAGAAACAGCTCGGCAAGCCGTATGTGCTCGGCGCGAAGGGGCCGGAGAAGTTCGACTGCTCGGGCCTGGTCTACTACTGCCTGCGGCAGGTGGACGTCTATACGCGCCGCTTAAACGCGGCCGGGTTCTCGCGCACGAGCAGCTGGAAGAAGATCTCCGACCTCGACGACGTCAAGCGCGGCGACCTGCTGTTCTTCAAGTCGGACGGCAGCAGCTCCGTGGGGCACGTGGGCATATACATCGGCAGCGGCGAGATGATCGACGCGTCGAGCGCGAACGGCGAGGTCGTGCGCCGCAGCGCGAAGTCCTCGTATTGGAAGCGGAACTTCGTGTGCGCGCGCCGCCCGATCGAATAGGGAAGCGCTTCCAGAACGGACCGCCGCAGCCGCGGCGGTCTTTTGCATTTGACAGCATAGTATGTTATACTACAAACCGATGCGCTTTTAGCGCCTATCCGGTCGAAAGAGGGAGTATTGCCGGGAATGAAGATCAAAAACCTCATGGAGAAGATCGAGCACTCGCTGGTGGAGAACCATCAGACGACGCTGGAGCGCGCGACGGCGGCGCAGCTGCACGACGCGCTGTCCGGCGTCGTGATGGCCGAGATCGCCGACGAATGGTACGAGAGCCGGCACGCGCACGAGCGCGCCCGCGCCGCGTATTATTTCAGCGCGGAGTATCTCGTGGGCCGCAGCGTATACAACAACCTCCTTGCGCTCGGTGTTTTTGACCAGGCGCGCGAGGCGTTTGCCCAAAAAGGGCTTGATTTTTCGATGTTTGAGGAGATCGAGGACGCGGCGCTCGGCAACGGGGGCCTGGGGCGCCTTGCCGCGTGCTTTCTGGACTCGGCCGCGACGCTCGAGCTGCCGCTCGACGGCTACGGCATCCGGTATAAGTACGGGCTGTTTAAACAGCGGTTTGTCGACGGTTTCCAGAGCGAGCAGGCCGACGACTGGCAGCGGCAGGGCGACCCGTGGAGCCGCCGCCGCGACACGCACGAGGTGCTCGTCACGTTTTCCGACGTGACCGTGCGCGCCGTGCCGTACGACATGCCCGTCATCGGGTATCACACGGACAACATCGGCACATTGCGGCTCTGGCAGAGCGAGGCTGTGCAGGATTTTGATTTTCAGCTGTTCAACGACCAGGAATACGCGCTCGCGGTGCTGGAAAAAAACGCCGTCGAGGACATTACGCGCGTTCTCTATCCGAACGACACGACGGCGGCGGGCAAGAGGCTGCGCCTCAAGCAGCAGTATTTTTTGTCCAGCGCGTCGCTGCAGGACATTTTGCGCAGGTTCAAGCGCGAGAACCGGCCGTTCGAGCAGTTTGCGGACTACGTTTCGATCCAGCTCAACGACACGCACCCGACGGTCAGCGTTCCGGAGCTTATCCGGCTGCTCATGCGCGAGGGGCTGCCGTTTGAAAAGGCGCTCGAGATTGCGAAGAACACGTTCTCGTATACGAACCACACCGTCATGAGCGAGGCGCTCGAGAAATGGGACGTCGAGCTGTTCAAGAGCGTGCTGCCGGAGATATTTGATATCATCTACCGCATCAACGCCGTGCTGTGCGGCGAGCTGATGCAGAAAAATCTCGACTGCACGGTCTATTCGATCATCCAGGGCCAGACGATCCATATGGCAAACCTTGCGGTATACTGCAGCCGCGTCGTCAACGGCGTGGCCGCGATCCATACCGAGATACTCAAAAACGACGTGCTCAAGCATTGGCACGCGCTCTACCCGGACCGGTTCCAGAACAAGACGAACGGCATCACGCCGCGCCGCTGGCTGGGGCTGTGCAATCCGGAGCTGTGCGAATTTCTCAAAAAACGCATCGGGGACGGGTTTTTGACGGACCTTTGCCGCTTGGACGATTTAAAACGCCACACGTCCGACGGCGACGTGCTGGCGTTCAACGCGGTCAAGCGCGAAAAGAAGGAGCAGCTGTCCGCGCTGATTCTGCGGCGCGAGGGCGTCGAGCTGCCGCCGGACTTCGTGTTCGACGTGCAGGTCAAGCGCATGCACGAGTACAAGCGCCAGCTGCTCAACGCGTTCTCGATCATGGACCTGTACCTCAGCATCAAGGACGGCGGGCTGCCGGACTTCCCGCCGACGGCGTTTATATTCGGCGCGAAAGCCGCGCCGGGCTATATCCGCGCCAAGGCGGTCATCAAGTATATCAACGCGCTCGCGGACCTTGTCAACGGCGACCCCGGCGTGGCCGACAAAATGCGCGTCGTGTTCGTGCAGAACTACAACTGCTCCTACGCCGAGCACATCATCCCGGCCGCGGACATCTCGGAGCAGATTTCGCCCGCGGGCACCGAGGCGTCCGGCACGGGCAACATGAAGCTGATGCTCAACGGCGCCGTCACGCTCGGCACGCTCGACGGCGCGAACGTCGAGATCGTTGCCGAGGCCGGCGAGGCGAACAACTATATCTTCGGCTATTCGGTCGACACGCTGAACGCCATGCGCTCTGAGTACAGCCCCAAGACGATTTACGACTGCGAGCCGCGCGTGCGCCGCGTCGTCGATACGCTGATCGACGGCACGCTGTCCGACGACAACAGCGGCGCGTTTTCGGACCTGCACCGCGCTCTGCTCTTCGGCAGCGGTTGGGAGCGGCCGGACCGCTATTACGTGCTGCTCGAGTTCATGCCCTACGCCGCCCGTAAGCTAACCGCGATCACCGACTATGCGGACCGCATCGCGTTCGGCCGCAAGTGTCTGATCAACGCCGCGTCCGCGGGACGCTTCTCCTCCGACCGCACGGTGCTCGAGTACGCGCGCGATATCTGGCGGATCGAGAAACTGCCGCCGCACGAGCCGCTGAAGCTGTTTTAAGGGACGGGGGCACGGGAACGGGGGACGGGGCACGTTGGAGGCTCTGACTCCAAACCTTCGTCAAAGGGAACGGTGCGAGGGCTTTGCCCTCGCGCACCCGCCAAGGGTCTGAGACCCTTGGAACCCGCAAGGAAAAAACGAAGGCAAGTTTGGCTTCCGCGGGTATCGCTTAGCTCTGAACTATGGGCTTGCAGGAAGGACTGTGGAGCTATCCGGGTTTTCCAAAGGGCCTTCGGCCCTTTGGCGGGGTGCAGGGGCGGCGCCCCTGCAAGAGAATCTTTCGCCCCGCAAAAAACCATCTTATAAACAAAAGCGGGGACGCATTGCGTCCCCGCTTTGATATTTCGTTCCCTCGTTCTTTACAGCGCAACAGCGATCCTGGCCGCGAGCCGGACGTTGTTGAACACGAGCTGGATATTGGCGGCGAGGCTGTCGCCGCCGGTGAGGTCCTTGATGCGCGCGAGCAAAAACGGCGTAACGGCCTTGCCGGTCACGCCCTGCGCGCGCGCTTCCGCGACGGCCCGGCCGATGGCGGCGTTGATAACGCCCTCGTCCATCGAGTACTCCTCGGGGATGGGGTTGGCGATCAGCATGCCGCCGGGAAAGCCCAGCTCGCGCTGTGCGCGGACGGCGGCGGCGATTTCCTCGGGCGTGTCGAGGCGGAAGCCGACGGCAAAGCCGCTGCCGCGCGTATAGAACGCGGGGAGCGTATCGGTGCCATAGCCGACGACGGGAACGCCCTGCGTCTCGAGGTACTCCAGCGTCAGGCCGAGGTCGAGTATGCTCTTTGCGCCGGCGCAGACGACGGCGACGGGCGTGCGCGCAAGCTCGGTCAGGTCGGCGGAGATGTCCATCGTCTCCTGCGCGCCGCGGTGCACGCCGCCGATGCCGCCGGTCGCGAACACGCGGATGCCGGCCATGGCCGCGACGATCATGGTCGCGGCGACGGTCGTTGCGCCGTCCGCGCGGCGGGCCACGAGCATCGGGATATCGCGGCGGCTCGCCTTGGCGACGCTGCCGCCGGTGCGGCCGAGCCGATCGATTTCGGCGGCATTTAGGCCCGCGCGGAGCTTGCCGTCGAGTATCGCGATGGTCGCGGGAACCGCGCCGTTTTCGCGCGCGATGCGCTCGCAGGAAAGCGCGGTCTCGACGTTCTGCGGGTACGGCATGCCGTGCGAGATGATCGTGCTCTCGAGCGCGACGACCGGACGGCCCTCGCTAAGCGCCTGGCTGACCTCGGAACTGATTTTAAGATGCGTTGACGCTTCGTTCATACGCCCTCCTGCCTTGGGCGCGCGCAGACGCA
>CAZIRB010000003.1:17649-33188 GCA_964541695.1 uncultured Oscillospiraceae bacterium | reverse complement strand
AGATGCGTTGACGCTTCGTTCATACGCCCTCCTGCCTTGGGCGCGCGCAGACGCACGCGCTCTCGTGGTTTCCGTCCGCCGCGCACTGCTCGGTGGATTTGCCGGCGATGCAGCCGTATACGATCGCCGCGCACATCGCGTCGCCTGCGCCGGTCGTATCCACGACGGGGGCGCCCTCGGCGGGGATGTGGCCGCAGCCGTCCGCGTCTGCCCAGTAGATGCCTTCGTTTGCAAGCGAGATGAACACGCGCTTCGTCCCTTGCCCGAGGAACCAGTCCGCCGCGCGGTACACGCCGCGCAGCGTGTCGCACGAGCAGCCGGACAGGTGCGCCGCCTCAAAGCGGTTCGGCTTGACGGCAAAACACCGGCCGATATGCGTGCCGATGCGCCGGGCCTTGGCGCAGCTGACCGGCTCGTAGAATATCGGGCAGGTCAGGCGTTCGGCAAGATAGCTAAGCGCCTCCGGCGAGAGGTTCGCGTCGAGCACGCACATGTCGGCCGCGTTCAGGACATTGAGCTTCGTCTCAAAAAACGCCGGCGTCAGCGCGTCGATGATCTCCATGTCGTTGATGGCGGTGAGCATATCGCCGTCCTCGTCGAGGATATTTAAGTACGTCGCGCCGGGGCCGTCGGCGCGCAGCGTGTGCGATAAACCGATGCCGAAGTCCGCGCAGTCGCGCTCGATCATGCCGGTGCGGAAATCCGTCCCGACGGCCGTGATCAGCTCGACGGCAAGATCGTAGCGCGTCAGCGCCTTGGCGATGTTGTGGCCGACGCCGCCGACCGAAAGCCGCACGCGTCCAATGTTCGAATCGCGCGGCCGCATGACGGCGGTGGGCCGGCCCGTGATGTCGAGCGCGGCGCCGCCGATAACGAATACCTTTTGCATGGGTTTTGCGCTACACCTGCATCTCGCTGATGATGTCGCTGATGGCCGTCGAGGTGCCGAACGCGATCGCGAGCACGACCGCCAGCACGATGCCGATGCCGTACAGGATCAGCACGGCGCGTGCGAGGTTGCGCTTGCTCTGGTTGACGGTGCCGCCCGCGGCCCAGACGATCAGGAGTATGAAGTTCGCGATCGGGATGCACATCAAAAAGAACGTGCCGATGTACATACCGATCGTCATGGGCGCGTAGCGCGTGCCGCGCGGCGGCTCGGCCTCCGTGTAGTACGCCTGTTGCTGTTGCTGCGGGGCGGGTTCGCTGATGGACAGCGGGGCGCCGCAGTTTGTGCAATAGGGCTTGCCGTCCTCCGTAACGGCGCCGCATTTTGAGCAGATCGCCATGGGTTGTTCCTCCTTATATTCCAACAGTTTCCTTTATCATTCCCATTATACAGGACGCGCCCGCCCCCGGTCAACGTACGCGAGGGCGGGCGGCGGCCGCAGGAACTCTTGGGAATTTACGCGCGCAGCGCAGCGCCGTGTTCGGCAAGGTTTGCGATGATCGCGTCCATCGCGCGCTTGATCTCGTCGTCGGCGAGCGTGTGGTCCTCGGCGCGCAGCGTGAACGTGAACGCGAGGCTTTTCTTGTCCGCCGGTATGCCCGCGCCGCGGTAGACGTCGAACAGCTCGGCGTTCTCGACGAGCACGCCCGCGGGCGCGGACTCGATCGCGCGCGCAAGGTCCGCCGCGCGCGCCGAGAGGTCTGTTACGACGGCCACGTCGCGCAGCACGACGGGGAAGCGCGGCAGCGGCTTAAAGCGGATCGAGCGGCTGGAGGCGGCAAGCAGCGCGGCAAACGGCAGCTCGGCGGCGTACACACGCTCGTCGATGCCGAAGTGCCTGCATACGTCCGGGTGCACGTCCCCGAACTCGCCGAGCTGCGTGCCGTCCTTGCCGTACAGCGCGGCGGCGCGGCCCGGCTGGAAGTAGCTGCGGCCGATGCGCTCGAACGTTACGCCGTTGATGCCCGCGCGGCCGCACAGGTCCTCGAGCACGCCTTTGAGCGTGAAGAACGACTCGCCCTCGCCGGAGAAGCACAGGCCGACCATCGGCCGTTCCTCCGGCAGCGTGGGATTGTTGTCGAAGTGCACGTTGCCGACCTCGAAGAAGCGCCCGTGGCCGGTGCGGCGGTTGAGGTTTCTGGCCATGGTCTCGAGCATGCCGATGTACAGCGTCGTGCGCATGAGGCTCTGGTCCTCGCCGAACGGGTTCTTGATGCGCACCGCGAGCCGTTTCTCCACGTCCGCGGGCAGCAAAAGCGCGTCGAGCTTTATCGGGCCGGTGAAGTTGTAGTTGTAGATTTCGTAGCAGCCGCAGGCGGCGAGCGTATCCTTGACGAGATCCTCGAACAAGAACTCCTTCCCGACGTGGCCGCGGAACGTGTCGCCGCGCATCAGCGTCGGCGCGATGTTGTAATAGCCGTGTATGCGCGCGATCTCCTCGGCCACGTCCCAGTCGGCCTCTATGCCGGACTCGATGTCCGTGCGGAAGTGCGGCACGCGGACCTCGAGCGCGCCCGTATCCGTGGCCTGCGCCGGGATGCCGATCGTGCCGAGCATCTCGGCCATGCGCGCGGCTGAGAGGTCCAGGTTGAGCAGCGCGTTGACATGGTTCGCGTCAACGTGCACGACGCGGTCGGCAAGGTCGGCCGCGCACGCGTCGATCGTTTTGCCGACGACGCGCCCCGCGCCAAGCTCGCTGACCAGCTCGATCGCGCGGTCGAGCGCCTTCTCGGCGTTGACCGGCTCCACGCCCTTGATGAAGCGCGCCGCCGCGTCCGTCGTATGCCGAAGCTCACGCGCGGTTGCGCGGATGTTGCTGCCCTTGAATGCAGCCGACTCGAACAGCACGGCCTTCGTGTTCTTCGTGATCTCGGAGTTTTCGCCGCCCATCACGCCCGCGATGCCGACGCCGCGAGCCGCGTCCGCGATCAACAGCATGTCCGGCGTCACGGCGCGCACCTTGGAATCGAGCGTCGTAACGGTCTCGCCCGGCCGGGCGTTGCGCACGACGATCTTTGCGCCTTGTATGCAGGCAAGGTCGAACGCGTGCATCGGATGGCCGTACTCGATGAGCACGTAGTTTGTGATATCGACAATGTTGTTGATCGGCCTGAGGCCCACGGAGCGGAGCTTTTTCTGCATCCACACGGGCGACGGCTCGATTTTGATGTCGGTTACGACGCGGGCGCAGTAGCGCGGGCAGAGCTCCGTATTCTCGACGATAACGCTCGCGTATGCGCTCTCGTCGCCCTCGCCCGGCGTCTTTGCGATCTGCGGCTCGACGAATCTCTGCCCGAGCGCGGCGGCGGCCTCGCGGCAGATGCCGAGTATGCTCAGGCAGTCCGGCCGGTTCGGCGTCAATTCGACGTCGTACACGACGCTGTCGAGCCCCACCGCCTCGGCGATCGGCTGGCCGAGCGGGTGCGGTTCGGCAAGTATCAGGATGCCGTCGGCCTCGCTGCCGGGGTAGTTCGCGTCGGTCAATCCCAGTTCCTTGCTGGAGCAGAGCATGCCGAGGCTCTCCACGCCGCGCATGACGGCCGGGGCCATCTCGCGGCCGGAAAGGTTCGCGCCGACGGGCGCAACGGGCACGTAGTCGCCCTGCTGCACGTTCTGCGCGCCGGTGACGATCTGCAGCTTCTCATTGCCGACGTCGACGCGGCAGACCCAGAGGTGGTCGGAGTTTTCGTGGCGCGCGATGGCGTCGACCCGCCCCACGACGACGCCGGTCACGTCCGGCAGCTCGGGCTCAACGGCGGCGATCTCGAAGCCGCGCCACATCATCTTTTCAACGAATTCCGCGTCCGAAATTCCGGTCATGTCCACATATTCGGACAGCCATTTTCTCGGCAGTTTCATGTGCTTATCCCTCCCTCAGAACTGGCGCAGGAACCGCGCGTCGTTTTCGTACTCCAGCCGGATGTCCGATATGCCGAACTTGAGGCTCGACATGCGGTCCACGCCGAGGCCGAACGCAAGGCCGGTCCATTCGTTCGGGTCGTAGCCGCAATTCTCGATCTCGTGCGGGTTCGTGATGCCGCAGCCGAGTATCTCGATCCAACCCGTGCCCTTGCAGACGCGGCATCCCTTGCCGCCGCAGATCGAGCACGAGATATCGACCTCCGCGGACGGCTCCGTGAACGGGAAGTAGCTCGGCCGCATGCGCGTCTTGACCTCCTCGCCGAACACCGCGTGGATGAACGTGTCGAGCGTGCCCTTCAGGTCCGCGAGCGTCAGGCCGCGGTCGACGATGAAGCCCTCGATCTGCATGAACACCGGCGAATGCGACGCGTCCACCTCGTCGACGCGGAACACGCGGCCGGGCATGATGTACCGGAACGGGGGCTTGTTGGCCAGAAGCGCGCGGATCTCGCACGGCGACGTGTGCGTGCGCAGCACGACGCTGTCGTTGATGTAGAACGTGTCCTGCATGTCGCGCGCGGGGTGGTCCTTGGGGAGGTTCAGCATCGTGAAGTTATAGTCGTCGAGCTCGATCTCCGGCCCGCCGAACATCGAGAAGCCCATGCCGATCAGCGCGTCGCGGATTAAGCGGTACGTCTGCGTCATGGGGTGCAGGCGGCCGAGCGGCAGGCAGCGCTTGCCGGGCTCGGTCACGTCGACGGTCTCCTCCAAAAATCGCTGTTCACGCGCTTTTTGAGCGAGTACGACGCGCTTTTCCGCGATCGCCGCCTCGAGCTCCTGCTTGATGCGGTTGGCCTCCGCGCCGACGAGCGCGCGCTGCTCCTTGTCGAGCTTGCCGAGGAGCTTTAAAATGCCGGTCAGCTCGCCGTTGCGGCCGAGCGCGCTGACGCTGAGCGCGTCGAGCTCGGCCTCCGTCTCAAAGCCCTCGAGCCGGCCGAGCACCTCCTCGCGGATCTTGTAGATCGATTCCAGTTCCAACATGGTCTGCGTTCCTCCTATCCTGACCGCTTGCGAAAAACGCAAGGGAAATCGGCGTTTTCTATTTCTTGCGCGCCTATTACGGCCAATAAAAAACGACGCGCTCATCCGAAAGGGACGAAGCGCGCTCGTGGTACCACCCAATTTCGCTCGGCGCTGCATATAACAAGCGTTACATGCGGCGCGAAGCCTTGACGAGCTGTAACGGGCTGACCCGTCGCCGGCTACTGAACCAATGGCGTTCACCGGAAAGGCTCGGGGGCGAACTCTATGCGGTCCATTCCGTGCGCGGTTTGCAGCGATGTGCCGCGCTCTCTGAAAAACGAAACGCCCGCTTTTCCCCGTCGGGGCCTTTGCATATGATGTGTTATTCTACCACCCTGGCGCTCGCGCCGTCAAGCGCGATGTGGATCGTGCCGCTGTCGGCCGTGGTCAGAAGCTTTACGCCGTGCTCGGCGAGCAGCTCGACGATATTCTCGTCCGGGTAGCCGTAGATATTGTCTTTGGCGCACGACGCGACGGCGAGGCTCGGGGACACGGCCAGCAGGAACTTCGCCGTCGTCGAGGAATAGGAGCCGTGGTGGCCTAGCTTGAGCACGTCGGAATCGAACAGTGCGTTCGGCAGCGCCTTGAGCATCAGCCGCTCGGCGATGGCCTCGGCGTCGCCGGTGAGCAGTATGGACGTGGCCCCGTAAGCGACGCGCAGCACGACGCTCCGGTCGTTGCTCTCGTCGTACTTTGCGTCGAACGGCGAGAGCAACCGCACCTCGACGTCCGTATCGAAGGGGAGCGTCGACGTCGCGGTCGCAAATACGATCTCGGGCTTGACGCCGGCCTTTTTCAGCGCGGCCAGCATGTCAATGTAGGCGTTTGTTTCCGCCGTGTCGTTGGACGTATAAAACCGGCCGATTTTGTATTTGTCCGCCACGGCCGCCATACCGCCGATGTGGTCCTCGTGCGCGTGCGTGGCCACGACGACGTCGAGCGCCCGCACCGAAAGGCCGGTCAAAAGACCGTCGATCGCGCCGAAGCTGTCGCGCGGGCCCGCGTCGACGAGCATCCATTTTCCGTTCGGCGAGCGCAAAAGGATGCTGTCGCCCTGGCCGACATCGATAAACCACACGTCGAGCGTCTTTTCGCCCGGCACGGCGGTCGGCGCGGGCGACGGCGTCGCCGTCTGCACGATGTACGCGCGGTTGTGCAGGACGGAGAGCACGAGTGCGGCGAGCATGAGGAGCAGGAATAGTACGAGCAGCGGCTTGAGCAGCCGGCCTTCGGTTTTTTCGGGGATTCGTTTTCTTTCCATAGGGAAAAGTATACCAAATTACACGCGAAAATGATAGAAAACAGTTGACAACCAGAATCTGGGATAGTATCCTGTACTATATTAACTAGTACAGTTAGCACGGAGGGAGGGGGTAGCCATGTTTGAGATCGATCGATATGGTCGAACGCCCATCTACGAACAGATCATCGAGAAAACGTCGCGTCTAATTTCCGCGGGCATCCTCAAGGCCGAGGACCAGCTTCCGTCGGTGCGCACGCTCTCGGAGAAGCTCTCGATCAACCCGAATACGCTGCAGAAGGCGTATTCCGAACTGGAGCGGCAGGGGATCTGTTATTCCGTGCCCGGCAGCGGCCGGTTCGTTTCGAAGAACGCGGCCGAGATCGTGCAGGCGCGCGCGCTGACGCTGCTCGACGAGGTCGAGGGGCTGTCGCGGCGGCTGAACGCCGCCGGCGTAGTGGAGGAGCGTGTGCACGGCGCGGTGAGCAGAGCTTATGGAAGGGGTGAAGGACAATGATCGTGGCAAACGACCTGACGAAGCGCTTTGCGGACACGGTCGCGATCGACCACATGCATTGCACGATTCCGGACGGCTGCGTCTACGGCATGGTCGGCGCCAACGGCGCGGGCAAGTCGACGTTTTTGCGGCTGGCCGCCGGCGTGTACCGGCCGGACGGGGGGAGCATCTCCATCAACGGGGGGAAGGTGTTCGACAATCCGCCGGTGAAGTCGCAGTTTGTGTTCGTGCCGGACGAACTGTTCTTTCTGCCGCAGAGCAACATCGAGCGCATGGCCGGGCTGTACGCCTCGGCGTACCGCGGCTTTGACCGCAAACGGCTCGAAAAGCTTACTAAGCGCTTCGGTCTCGATCCGAAGAAGTCGTTCTCGTCGTTCAGCAAGGGCATGCGACGGCAGGCGGCGACGATCCTCGCGGTCTCGACGATGGCGGACTACATATTCTTCGACGAGACGTTCGACGGGCTCGATCCCGTCATGCGCAACCTCGTCAAGCAGGTGCTGTACGCCGACATCGAGGAGCGGGGCTGCACGGTGATCCTCACGAGCCATTCGCTGCGCGAGCTCGAGGACACCTGCGACCAGCTTGCGCTTCTGTACAAAGGCGGCCTCGTGTTCGAGGGCGACGTCGAGAACATCAAAACGTCGCTGTTCAAGATTCAGGTGGCGTTTTCGGAGCCGTTTGACCGCAGCAAATTCGAGGGGCTGTCGATCGTGTCGTTCAATAAGCAGGGGAGCGTCGCGAACCTGATCGTGCGCGGCGACCGCGACGCGGCGACCGCCGGCATTGCGGCCATGGATCCGCTTCTGCTCGAGGTGCTGCCGCTGACGCTCGAGGAGGTCTTCATCCACGAGATGGAGGCCATCGGCTACGCATTCGACGCGGACGGCGAACGGGGGGAGAACTGACATGACGCTATATAAAGAAACGCTGCGGAGGCTGTCCCGCATCGGCATCACGCTGTTTGCGGTCTTCTTCATCGTTTGCACGGTCATGGCCGTGCAGTCCTGTTCGACCATGCTCGCGTACAACTCGATGCTCGGGAGCCAGCTCGATTTTGCAAGCGCGCTGATTGTCTATATGTATGTCGGCGGCATCGGCCTCGCGTTTGCCGGCTTCTCGTTCTTAAACCGGCGCGCGGACAGCGACTTTTATCACAGCCTGCCGGTCAGCCGGCGCGATCTGTACCTGTCGGTGACCGCGGCGGCGCTGACTTGGATCGTCGGCACGGTGTTTTTCAGCGTGCTGTCCGTCACCGTCGTGCACATCGTCATGGGCGCGGGCTTTGTGCCGCTGTACCCGCTGATGAACTTCCTCTACTATACGGCGGGCGCGGCGCTCGTGTTCGCGGCGGCCGCGATTGCGATGAGCCTCACGGGCACGTGGTTCTCCGCGTCGGTCGTGACGGGGCTGGTGCTGTTTTTGCCGCGGTACGTCCTGTTTTTGATCGCGCGCGCAATCGCCGTGGTCTGTTCCGGGCTGATCAACTGGGTCGATTTCCCCGTGCTGCTCAACCCGACCTACAACGCCGCGACGAGCCCGATCGTGCTGCTCTACCGGCCGTCGCTGCTTTACAATCTGATGAGCGTTCCGTCCGATCTGTATTCGCTCGGTCTTGCGGCCGTCGAGCTGACGGTTGCGGGATGGCTGTTTGCCCGCCGGAAGTCGGAGTTGGCCGAACACGGCGCGTCCGGCCGCGGTATGCAGACGGCGTTTGCCTGCTTAACCGCGCTGCCGCTGCTTTTGCTTGTGTTCAGCGGGAGGCTGTCGGGCGTGGGCATGGCGTTTTCCGCCAATATCAGCGCGAGCGTTTTGATCATCACGCTGCTGTCGTTTGCGTGCTACCTGGCCTATCAGATGATTGTTCTGAAGAGCTGGAAGGCGGTCCTTCGCGCGCTGCCGTGGTATGTCGTAACGGTGGCCGCATCGTTCGGCGTAATCGCGTTGTCCGGCGCGTACGGCAGGAGCGTTAAGAACGTAAAGCCGAAGGCGGACGACGTCGCCTACGTGCAGTTTCTGCCGCCAAGCCGCAACGGTTTCCCGCTCAATTACCGCGCGCTGCTCGTTTCGGACATCAAATTCGACGACGAGCGGACGATTACGCTTGTCGCCGAGAACTATGCGCGCACGCTCGAGCTGTATTCGCAAAACGACAACGACAGCAAGGCCGCGCTCTATGCCGACTGGTATCGCGACAATACGGACACCGACCGGGCCGCCGTGAAGTTCGTGCTCAAAAACGGCAGGAACTATGTGCGCAACGTGCTGTTTACAAGCCGTGCGGAGCTCGAGGCCGCGCGCCGGGAAAACCCCGCCTATGTCGCCGCGCTGGGCTCGTTCGCGCCGGAATCGTCCATCCGGTACCTGTCGCAGTACATGTATCCCGCGCTGACCCGCGATGACATCGACAGGCTGCGCAGGTCCTACGAGGCGGAGTTCCCGCAGTCCTCGCTGACGAGCGTCGCCGATCCGTTCCCGATTCTGGTCCTGCCGTCCCATACCGCGCTGCGCGATGCGTACCGGCAGCAGTTGGGGTCCTATGATGTCGGCGGTTTTGCCGGAGTCTGGCGCTATCAGGACAGCTATTCCATCGTTCCCGAGATGCGGCAGACGGCCTCGCTGTGGATGCAGCTTTGCAACGAGCGCGCGGACACGAACGGTTATATCGGCATCAACGACCTGCTTGACGCCGCGCTTGACCCGTACGCGCCGGACTGGACGTACTATAACGTTCAATTTACGGCGTTCAACCTGCCCATCAGCGCCATGTACATGGGCAGCTATCAGGCTCTGGGCGGGATTTATCCGTATGCGCTGTCGATGTATTGCTACGGCGGGCGTACGGACTTCAGTGACGAGGCGCTCGGCATCGCGCGCAGGCTCAGCGAGCTTCTGCCAAACGGCAAACCGTCGAACAATCCGAACGCCTTGACGCTGGCCGTCCAGTATTGGGCAACGACCGCGGACCGCACGGAATACTACGTCAAAACGCCGGATTACCTAGAGTTCTCCGCAAACGACCAAGCCGAGATCGTGTCGCTGTTCAACCGCTGGCAGCAGCTCTCGCTCGTGACGGACGGCACCGGCGGCCTGTATCGGCCGCCGCAGTCGGATGACCAGTCCAGCGTGTCGGGAGGATGGAACACGTCGATCGCGGCGACGCCGACCCCGGCGCCCGCGCCGACACCGGTCCCGCAGCCGACAACGGAACCGGAGACGGCTGCCAACTAAAACGCGCCGCATATGCGCATAATATACCGTTGTCTTTTTCGGAGGGCGACGGTATAATTTTTTTGTGGGAATTCTTAGGGGATCGGAGAACGAAGATGCGAAAACTGTCTCAAAAAGTTGTGGAAGCGCTGGAGCGCGGCGAGAACACGGTTCTCGTCACGGTCCTTGAGAGCCACGGCTCCGCGCCGCGCGGCATCGGCGCGTGCATGCTTGTGTACGAGGACGGCACGACGGTCGGCACCGTGGGCGGCGGCAAGGTCGAGTACGCGGCCACCGTCGAGGCGACGCGGCACCTGCACGACGAGGGCTGCTTTGCGGAGACCTACAACCTGACGAACAACGAGGCGGGCAGCCTCGGCATGGTCTGCGGCGGCGAAGTGAGCGTACTGTTCCAGCCGATCGCGCCGGGCACGGAGATCGCCGCGACGTTCCGCCGCCTTGCCGAGGAAGCGGAGCGCGAGTGCCCCGTCTGCCTCGTGCGCCGGTATGCGCAAGGGCGGCTCGTGGAGTCGCAGGTGACGGCCGACGCGCCGCCGCGTCCGCGGCTCGACCGGGAGGGCGACGGGTACGTGCTGTACGAACCCGTGTGCAGCGCGGGCTGCGTGTATGTGTTCGGCGGCGGGCATGTGTCGCAGGCGCTCGCGCCGCTGCTTTCCAGCATCGATTTTCGGGTGATTGTGTACGAGGACCGCGAGGAGTTTGCGCAAAAAGCGCTGTTCCCGACCGCCGAGGCCATCGTGCTCGGTCGGTTTACCGAGGTGTCGGAGAAAATCTCGATCAAGCGCGACGACTATGTCGTCATCATGACGCGCGGGCATCAGAACGACTACGAGATTCTCGCGCAGGCGCTGAAAACGGACGCGGCGTATATCGGCTGCATCGGCAGCCGCCACAAGGTCGCGTACACGAAGGAACGGTTGATCAAGGACGGCTTCACCGAGGAGGAGTTTGCGCGCGTGCGTGCGCCGATCGGGCTGGACATCGGCGCGGAGACGCCGGCGGAGATCGCGGTCAGCATCGCGGGCCAGCTGATCGCGCACCGCGCGGGCATCTCGGTATAGCGGTACCGGCGGTTTTTGCCGTCTAAAATAGAAATACGGAACCAGGGGGGATTTTGACATGGAACGAAATGTTTCGGCCGCCGCGCTCAAGACGATCCGCGGCATGCAGCAGGACGAGATCAACGAGTGGGCGACGTACCTTGCCGCCGCGGACCTGATCAAGGACGAGACGAACAAGGCGGTTTTGCGCAAGCTCGCCGCGGAAGAGCTCACGCACGCGGAGATCTGGAGGAGCTATACCGGACTCGATCTTAAGCCCAACCGCGCGCTTGTGTTTCTGCGTAAGACGCTGATCGTGCTGTTCGGCTTTACGTTTACGGTCAAGCTGATGGAGCTGCGCGAGGGGAACGCGTCGATCGCGTATGAATCGCTGGCCGAGGAAGCGCCGGAGAGCCGCGAGATCGCTTTGCAGGAGGACGAGCACGAGAAAAAGCTCATGGAGATGCTCGACGAGGAGCGGCTGCAGTATGTCGGCTCCATGGTGCTCGGTCTCAATGATGCCCTGGTTGAACTGACCGGCACGCTCGCGGGGCTGACGCTCGCGCTAAGGAACACGCGCATCATCGCGCTGTCGGGGCTCATTACGGGCATCTCGGCCACGCTCTCGATGGCGTCGTCGGAGTTTCTCTCCGCCAAGAGCGAGGGGCGTACCGACGCGTTAAAGTCCTGCGCGTATACCGGCGCGGCGTACCTTGTCACCGTCGCGCTGCTCGTGCTGCCGTACCTGCTGTTTTCAAACGAACAGTTCATGCTCGCGCTCGTTTCGATGCTCGCAATCGTGATTCTGATCATCGCGGTGTTCAACTATTACCTCGCCGTGGCAAAGGACCTGTCCTTTAAAAAGCGCTTTCTCGAGATGGCCGGCATCAGCCTCGGCGTCGCGCTGCTCGCGTTCGTCATCGGCATATTCGTCAAGAAATGGCTCGGCGTGGATATTTGAGTTAATGGGGGTTTTTGCAGGGGCGCCGCCCCTGCACCCTGCCAAGGGCCGGAGGCCCTTGGAACCCGCATAGCCGGTGTTCAGGATTGAGTGCCCGAGATGGGTTTCCAAAGGGACATGTCCCTTTGGCGGGAGTTTGAGGGCGGAGCCCTCGAATATGAATTCGTTCCAAAGAGGGCGGCCATCCGGTCGCCCTCTTTGATCTATACTATATCACTTACACAATATATTTTTTCACACCCGGAATCCGGTTCAGCACAAACGACACGGCCAAACTCGCGCCCAGCACGCCGAGCGCCAGCAGCGGCGCCATGACGAGCGGCGGCAGCGTCAGCACGGACAGCCCGAGGTGCGGCAGCAATATGACGAACACCTCGTGGCAGAGGAACGCGCCGAACCCCAGGTCCGACAGCGCGGCGAGCAGTTTGACGGCCCGCGTGCGCCAGCGGACGCGCGAGAGCACGTCGGTAAAGAACAGAAATACCGCGGCGGACTGGCAGACCACGTTCGGCGTCAGGTACCAAAACAGCTTCGAGCCGAACGCCGGGTCGCGCAGAAGCGCGGCCTCGGTCCCAAGTATCGTGACGAGCGCGCCGAGCAGGCCGAGCGCGTAGACCGCGGCGCGCGCCCAAAGCGGCGGCCTTTCGGCCGAGAGCGCATAGCCGAGCATAAAATAGAGCGAATAGCCGGCGGGAACGTACAGGTACAGCGCGTCCACCAGCGTTCCGGCAAACGGCAGCGCGGGGAAGAGTTCGGCAAGCGACGGCAGCACGGACGCGATGAGCGCCGACAGCAGCAAAAAGTATCGCCGCAGCTTCGGGTCCGCGGCGGCGGGCCGCAGAAAAGGCGCGGCCATGTAGAGCCCGATCAGCATGCCGATGAACCAGAGATGGAACTCGCCGGATAAAAACGCGTCGAAAAACGTTCGCAGCGTTTCGCCCACCGGCGCGCCGCGGCCGACCATCAGATAGCGCGACGCGTACAGAAGCGACCAGAACACCCACGCGCAGGCAAGGCGCGGGACGCGGCGCAGATAAAGGTCGCGCAGCGTCACGGCCCGCGCAGGGTCGAGCAAAAGCGCGCCGCTGATCATTACGAACACGGGCACGCCGAAGCGCGAGAGCGCGTCAAAGACGTTGAGCACACGCCAGGCTGCGCTTGCGACGGGTTCATCCTCCCACGCGCCGCTGACGAGGTGAATCATCACGATCGCGAACAGGCAGAGAAGCCGCAGCGCGTCCAGCTCCGTGCGCCGCGCGGCGCGGCGGCCGTCCGCCGCCGGGGCGGGAACGGGGGCTTGAATGGATTCCGCGGCCACGCCTATCGCGCCTCGCGCGCGGCGGCAAGGCCGCCGGTGGTCTCGATCTCGCGGATCATGTCGACCCGCGCAGCGTGCCGGCCGCCCTCGGGCGAGGCGGTGAGAAACTCCTCGAGTATCATCTTGGCCACCTCCGAGCCGACCACGCGCGCGCCGACGCCGAGCACGTTGGCGTCGTTGTGCATGCGCGCCATCCGCGCCGTGTACGGCTCGCTGCACGCGACCGCGCGCACGCCCTTAACCTTGTTGGCCGAGATCGAGATACCCGCGCCGGTGCCGCAGACGACGACGCCGAGCGCGCAGTCCCCGGCCGCCACGGCCTGTCCCACAAGGAAGCCGTAGACGGGGTAGTCCGAGCGCTCGCACGCGCCGCAGCCGTAGTCGCGGCATTCATGCCCAAGCTCGGCCGCGCGCGCCATTAAAACCCCTTTCAGCTCCACGCCCACGTGGTCGCAGCCGAATCCAATCACCATAAAAAACCTCCGATCCGCCCCAAAAGGCATGTCGTTTGATGGCATCCATTATATAGCAGCGATAAAACCATTGCAATGCGCGCAAATTTTCCGGTAAATGCTGTTGACTTTTTCCCGACGCGTTGTATAATTGTATCAGTGCATACATGTATACAATTGCAGCCCCAAGAAAAATGACGCCGTGAGCGGCAGAAAAGAGGACGAACGTGAGCAAAATCGTATTTGACAACCACACGAACCTGCTGAAAGAGAATTACTACGAGTACGAGGTGCAGGACGTCGCGGAACCGAACCTGTTCCCGGAAATGTTCCAATACGATCAGATTCCCAAGATCGCGTTCAACCAGCGCACCGTACCGATGCGCATGCCCGAGGACATCTGGATTACGGACACGACGTTCCGCGATGGCCAGCAGTCCCGCGAGCCGTTCACGGCCGCGCAGATACTTAAGATTTACGATTTTCTACACGAGCTTGGCGGCCCGCACGGCATCGTGCGGCAAAGCGAGTTCTTCGTGTACAGCAAGCAGGACCGCCGCGCGCTGGAGCTGTGCCAGCAGCGCGGGTACCGCTTCCCGGAGGTCACGACGTGGATCCGCGCGACCGAGAAGGATTTCGACCTGGTCAAGGAGCTCGGCGTTTCGGAGACGGGCATACTGGTGTCGTGCTCGGATTATCACATATTCAAGAAGATGAACATGACCCGCATGCAGGCCATGGACCAGTACCTCAAGGTCGTCAAGATGGCGCTCGAGCGCGGCATCCGCCCGCGCTGCCACTTTGAGGATATCACGCGCGCGGACTACTACGGCTTCGTCGTGCCGTTCGTGCACGCGCTCAACTGCCTCTCCGAGGAGGCGGGCATCCCGATCAAGATCCGCTGCTGCGATACGCTCGGTCTCGGCATATCGTACCCCGGCGCGTCGCTGCCGCGCAGCGTGCCCGGCATTATCTACGGCCTTCGTCACTACGCGAACGTGCCGAGCGCGATGCTCGAGTGGCACGGCCACAATGACTTCGGCAAGGTCGTGTGCAACGCCGCGACGGCCTGGCTCTACGGCGCGTCCGCCGTCAACTGCTCGGTGCTCGGCATCGGCGAGCGCACGGGCAACTGCCCGCTCGAGTCGATGATCATGGAGTACTGCGGGCTGCGCGGGCGCACGGACGAGATGAACCTGTCCGTGCTGACCGAGATGGCGGAGTATTTTGAGAAGGAGATCGGGTACGAGATCCCGCCGCAGACGCCGTTTATGGGCCGGGATTTCTGCGCCACGCGCGCGGGCATCCACGCCGACGGCCTGCTCAAGGATGAGCAGATCTACAACATCTTCAACACGCAGGCGATCCTCAACCGCGCGCCGCAGGTGGTCGTCGACGCGCACAGCGGCCTCGCCGGCATTGCGTACTTTATGAACGGGCACCGCAAGAAAGGCGCGGAGGCGGTCGACAAGCGCGCCGAGTCCGTCGCCAAGATCAAGGAGAAGGTCGACGCGCTCTACGCCAACGGCCGCGTCTCGTCGCTGGGCGAGGAGGAACTGCTCGAGCTTTGCAAGGCGCACGCGCCGGAGATGTTTGATTGAGCGGGTGAGATTGCAGATATGGAAGGGCCGGCGCGAAACGCGCCGGCCCTGTTTAATCTCGAGGGCTCCGCCCTCGAGCACCCGCTTCTTTTCTTGAAGAAAAGAAGCAAAAGACAGAAAAGGCATTCCAGCAAGAGTCGCCTTTCGGAATGGGTTTCCAAAGGGGGCCGAAGTTGAGCGCCGCCTGTGGCGGAATAAGCGAAGCGCAGGCCCAGTAAGCAAGGGAGCACAGGCCCAAAAGGGCGTGCGCGACCATTGCGAACTGTGGGTGTCCGGTCCTTTGGC
>CAZIRB010000003.1:4782-17639 GCA_964541695.1 uncultured Oscillospiraceae bacterium | reverse complement strand
CACCTGATTCTTTTCTTGAAGAAAAGTAGCAAAAGACCGGAACGGTTCTCTGACGGGGTTGCCTTCCAGAAAGGGATTCCAAAGGGACGTGTCCCTTTGGCAGGGTGCAGGGGCAGAGCCCCTGCAGAAACCCCCGATCCCCGCCAACACCACCCGTCCTGCCCCTACACCACCGGCCACTGCGGCTCGCGGCCGGAGAGCACGTCGTCGATGCCCTGCGCGGCGTGCAGGCCCATGCGGTCGAGCGATTCCCTCGTCAGCGCGGCGGAGTGCGGCGTGAGCAGCACGTTGCGCATGGAGAGCAGCGGATTGCCGGGTTTGGGCGGCTCCGGGTCGAACACGTCGAGCGCGGCGCCCGCGATGCGCCCCTGCCGCAAAATCTCAATCAACGCAGCCTCGTCGAGCACGTCGCCGCGCGCCGTGTTGATGAGATACGCGTCCGGCTTCATGCGCATAAGCAGCGAGCCTGTGATCATGCCGCGCGTCTCCGGCGTGGACGGCATGTGCAGGGAGACGTAGTCCGCCGTGGAGAACAGTGTCTCCAGGTCCGGCGCGCGCGTCATGCCCGCCGGCAGCGGCACGCGCGGCGGGCGCGGCGCGTATCCGACGCAGCGCATCGAGAACGCGGCGATGGCCTTCTCGGCGACGAGCGCGCCGATGCGGCCGACGCCGACGATGCCGAGCGTCTTGCCGGCTAGGTCGGTCGAGGGATGCGTGGCGGGCAGGAAGAAATCGCCCTCACGCACCGCGTAGTCGAACTGCACGAAGCGGTGGGAAAGCGCGATCATCTGGCCGATGGCGTGCTCGGCGACGGATTCCGTGTTGGCGATGGGCGCGTTGGTCACGCGGATGCCGCGCTCGCGGCAGTAATCGAGGTCGAACGCGTCCATGCCGACGCCGTGGCGGCCGATCACGATCAGATGTGGCGCTGCGGCGAGCACCGCGCGCGAATACTCGCCGGTGCGCGCGAGTATGGCGTCGGCGTCGGCGATGTCATTGCGGATGCTGTCCGCGCTGTAACCGCCCGCGCCCACGCGGACGCGATAGCCGCGCTCACGCAAAAAAGCCTTGCCGGGCTCCGTAATGTCCCGGGGAATGACGACAAGATACGACATGCTGCTCCGCAAATCCTTACTGTTACGTTTTTCCCATCATAGCCCGCCTGAATGCGCGTGTCAAATGCGGCGCATAAGCGTTTAGAACGCCCCAAAACGCGCCGCTTGTTCCGATACCGCGTCCGCACAAAGCGCGCAAAAACATGCCGCGCCGCCGCAAAAAGCGGCAAAACGCGCGTAATTCCGGTATTTGCAAGTCCCACGCGCAAAAAATTCATAAATCCACATTTACTTTTTAAATAGCCGTGCGGCCCCTACATGAGCCAGTTGCGCAGTATCCCGATGAACTCCGCGGCCGTCCCGGAGAGCTGGCCCGAGCTGTGTCTAAGCCACATATATTCGCCGCTGATGTGCACGCCCTCGATGTCGCAAAAGTGCATCGGCGACGTGATGTCGTTGATCTGATGGAATACCTTCCCGCGCGGCACGACGCTGAACGACGGGCAGGACTCCAGCGTCTTTTGGAAGTCGATCTGGTCGTCGACCACGATCTCGCCGGCCACGTCGGAAAGACCCGGGATGTGCGTGCGCGAGTAGGCGGGGCGGCCCATTTTTCCGTAGGACAGGCGGTAGAACGATTTAAGCTGCTCGACCGTGACGGAGGCCGGTTTTTTGGAGAACAGCGGATTTCCCTTGCCCATGACGACGGAGGCGGTGCAGGGCGCAAGGCTGAAACACTGCAGATTCTTGGCGTTGAGCAGGGAAATGACGGACTTCCTCTGGCCGTCGTAGACGTAGATGACGCCGATTTCACAGTCCGAATTGCTGACGAACTGGATGACCTGATCACGCATGGCCTCCATAACGGATATGGTTTTGGGCAGCTGCCCCGCGGAGGTGTGATAGAACTCCGTCAGCGCGTAGTGCACGCGGCACAGCGGCATGGTCGCGACCGAGAGCGCGCCGCTGCCGACGGGTTCGGGCTGGCTGTTGAGCGTGCGGAGTTGTTCAAATTGCAGCAGGACCTCGCGCGCCTGATCCAAAAACAGCATGCCCTTGGCCGTCAGTTCGACGCCGCGGTTCGTGCGGCTGAACAGCGCGTAGCCTAGCTCGTCCTCCAGGGCCTTGAGCGCCAGCGAGAGGTTGGGCTGGGACAAATGAAGCGCGGTGGCGGCTTGATTGATGGAGGAAAAGGTCGCCACGGCGACCAGGTAACGGATCTGTTCGATGTTCAAGCGCCAGTCTCACTTCCTTACGTCACGGCTTTGTTATTAGAATATTATATTACCGTTTTTTTCGAGTCAAGGGGTATCATACCCGTAACGGCACGTCTCATGTCCCCAAACACCTGTCTAGAACAACGAATGGAAAGGAAGGAAATCATGAAAAAATACCTGGTACTCCTCCTGACGGTCGCAATGGTGCTCTCCATGTTTGCCGGCTGCACGGGCAGTCCGGCGGCGCCCGCAGAAGAACCCGCGGCCGGAGAAGCCGCAACCGCAGCGCCGGAGGCGGCGGCCGAAGCGACGCCGGAGCGGGCGATGAAGGACGAGCTGCGCATCGCGATGCGGCAGGGCCCGACGAACCTGGATATCGTGCTCAACACCGCGGACGTCTCCGTCGAGATCGTTGGCGGCAGCGTGTTTGAGCAGCTGATGGCGGCCGACGCCAACGGCGCGCCCAAGCCCGAGCTGTGCACGTCCTGCGATGTCAACGACGACAGCACGATCTATACCTATCATCTGCGCCAGGGCGTGAAGTTCCACAACGGCGAGGAGATGAAAGCTGCGGACGTCGTCGCCTCGATGAACCGGTGGATCGACAACGCGAGCGCCGTCCAGTCCATGGTGGGCGAGGCCAGATTCTACGCGGTGGACGACTACACCGTCGAGATCAAGCTTGCGGTGGGGTGCCCGTACCTCAACATGATGATCGTCGGCTTCGGCCAGTGCCCCGCGATCATGCCCGCTTCCGTCATCGAGAGCTGTGATCCCGAGACGGGCCTCGTCAAGGAATACATCGGCACCGGCCCCTACAAGTATGACGAGTGGGTGACCGACCAGTACGTCAAGATCACGCGGTTCGACGACTACACGCCCTACGGTACCGACGGCGATTTCTCCGGCAAGGTCGGCTACAAGAACGCGTTCATCAAGGACGTCTACTTCGACATCGTGACCGACGCCTCGACGCTCGCCTCCGGCATGCAGACCGGCGAGTACGACGCGACCTACGATCTCGCGCTCGAGAACTACGAGCTGTTCAAGAACAACCCGGACTTCCATACCGAGCTCTCGCCGTCCGAGATGCCGGCCTTGATCTTCAACAAGGCCAAGGGCCTCGCGGCCGACGCCAAGTTCCGCCAGGGTATCGCGGCGATTCTGAACGCGGACGACATCATGTACGCCGCCTATGGCAACAAGGACTTCTACGAGCTGTACTCCTCCTATATGTACAAAAACCAGACAACCTGGTACACTGAAGCTGGCAGCGAGTACTTCAACCAGGCTAACCCCGAGCGCGGCAAGCAGCTTCTTACCGAGGCCGGCTACGACTTTACGACGCCGTTCGTGCTGCTCGTCGCGTCCGACTCCGCGGACTTCTACGCGATGGCGCAGGTCGTCCAGCAGCAGCTGATCGACGCGGGCGTGCCGTGCGATCTGCTCCTGTACGACTGGTCCACGTTCGTCAACATCCGCAACAACGAGCCGGACAAGTACAACGCGTTCATCACGTCGTTCTCGAGCAAGCCCGTGCCGACGATGAACCTGTTCCTAAGCTCCACGTGGGCGGGCTGGTGCACGGACGAGCGGATCGTGACCGACCTTGCCGCGATCAACACGAGCACGAACATCGACGACGCCGTGAAGATCTGGGACAGCCTCCAGGGGTATATGTGGGCCGAGAGCATGCCGGTCGTCAAGTTCGGCAACCAGTGCGCCTACATGACCTACGGCACGAACGTGGAGGGCCTGCAGTATTACCAGGGCATCTACATGAGCTATGTCAACGCCAAAATCTACGAGAAATAACTTCTGACGGTTTCGGCCGCCCCGTGCCCGCGCGCAAAGACAAGCGCGCGGGCACGGAAAATTCTTGTCACACGATAAAAGGGCAGAGGATGTGAATCATGAAGAAATATGTCGTCAAACGAATATTGTCTTTGATCCCGGTGCTGTTCATCGTGTCCATCGTCATCTTCACGCTGATCCATTTGACGCCGGGCGATCCCGCTGCCGCCATGCTGGGCGATCAGGCCACGGAGGGGGCGATCGCGCAGCTTCGCGAGAAGCTGGGTTTAAACGACCCGCTTCCGCTGCAATACCTCCACTGGATTCGCGACATTTTCCAAGGTGATCTGGGCACCTCGCTGTTCATCGACGGAAGCATGTGGAGCATATTGATGGGCCACATGAAGCCGACGCTCGCGCTGACCATGCTTGCGCTCCTGTTCGCGGTGCTGTTCTCCGTCCCGCTCGGCATCATGGCCGCGCGTCACCGCGGCACGCTCGTCGACCAGACCGTATCGGTCATCTCGATACTGGGCGTCTCGATCCCGAGCTTTCTGCTCGGCCTGCTTTTGATCCTCGGCCTGGCCGTGGGCTTAAAGCTCCTTCCCGCCGCCGGATACAAGACGGTCTCCGGCGCGGGCCTCTGGAACCATATAAGGTACCTGATTCTGCCGGCGATCTCGCTCGGCTTTATCGAGGCGGGGCTCATGATCCGCATGACCCGCTCCGCGATGCTGGAGGTGCTCTCCAGCGACTACATCCGCATGGCGAAAGCAAAGGGCGTGGCGAACCGCGTGATATTCAATAAGCACGCGCTGAAGAACGCGCTCGTTCAGATTATCACCGTGGTCGGCCAGTCGTTCATGGTGCTGCTCGGCGGCGCGACCGTGACGGAGTCCGTGTTCAACATCCCCGGCATCGGGAAGCTGACGCTCAACTCCGTCATGCGGCGCGACTACGAGGTCGTGCAGGCCGTCGTGCTGCTCATCTCCGTGACGAACGTTCTGGTGTGCCTCGTCGTGGACCTGCTGTACGGCCTCGTTGACCCGCGCGTGCGCGCGAACGACTAGGGGGAGGTGCTGCATGGATACGGCAAAACGCAATGAAATCAAACGCAAATTGCAGCGCGAGCAGCGCAGGCTGACGCTCCGCAAGGCGCTTCGTAACCGCCTCGCGATGATCGGCGGCACGCTGACGCTGCTCATCATACTCGTGGCGCTCCTCGCGCCGTTCATCTCCCCGGCGGACCCGTATACGATGTCCGTGCAGGAGCGGCTGACCGCGCCGGGCGCGAAGTATCCGCTGGGCTCGGACGCGTACGGCCGGGACGTGATGACGCGCATCTTCTACGGCGCGCAGGTGTCGATGAAGATCGGCGCCTCCGTGGGCCTGACCTCAATGGTTCTCGGTATGGTGATCGGCCTGACGGCCTGCTACTATAAGCCGCTGGACAACCTGCTCATGCGCATCTGCGACGGACTCAGCGCGATCCCGTCGACGCTGCTTGCCATCGCGCTCATGGCGGTGATGGGCTCGAGCATTACGAACGTGATCATCAGTTTGAGCGTCGTCAATACGCCGCGGATGGCGCGCGTCGTGCGCAGCGCGGCGCTCGTCATCATGGAGCAGACCTATATCGAAGCGATGCACGCGCTCGGCGCGCCGGCCTGGCGGATCATATTCTTCCACGTCGCGCCCAATGTGCTCTCGCCGGCCGTCGTGCAGACATCCTACATCTTCGCCAACGCCGTCATCACGGAGGCGGCATTGAGCTTTCTCGGCGTGGGCGTGCCCGTGCCGAACCCGAGCTGGGGCAACATCCTCTACGAGGGCAAGACCGTGATCACCCAGGCCTGGTGGCTCATCGTATTCCCGGGCATATTCACCGCCGCGTCGGTGCTCGGCCTCAACCTGTTCGGCGACGGACTCCGGGACATCCTGGATCCGCATACGAATTGAGGAGGGCCGTGTGATGAGCGTAGAACTGCTTGAGATCAAGAACTTAACGACTTCGTTTCTGACGGACCGCGGCGTCATGAAGGCCGTCGACGGCGTGTCGCTGACCGTCCACCACGGCGAGATACTGGGCCTCGTCGGCGAGTCCGGCTGCGGCAAGAGCGTCACGAGCCAGTCGATACTGCGGCTGTACAACGAAAAGCGGCTGGTCAAATACCAGGGCGAGATCCTGTTCCAGGGAAACGATATCCTGGCAATCCCCGAGAAGGAGATGCAGTCCGTGCGCGGCAAGGACATCTCCATGGTGTTCCAGGACGCGCTCAGCGCGCTCAATCCCGTGTTCACGGTGGGCGCGCAGATCGTTGAGGCGCTCGTGATCCATCAGGGCATGGAGAAGGCCGCGGCGAGGCGGAAGGCGATCGAGACGCTGCGCATGGTCGGCATCCCGTCGCCGGAGAAGCGCGTCGACCAGTACCCGCACGAGCTCTCGGGCGGCATGCGCCAGCGCGTGATGATCGCCATCGCGCTCTCGTGCCAGCCGAAGCTTTTGATCGCGGACGAACCGACGACCGCGCTGGACGTGACGATCCAGGCGCAGATCATGGACCTGATCGTGTCGCTCAACCGCAGGCTGGGCATGGGCGTCATCTTAATCACGCACGACCTGTCCGTCGTTGCCGAGACCTGCTCGCGCGTCGCGGTCATGTACCTGGGCCAGATCGTCGAGGAGGCGAGCGTGGTCGACCTGTTCGACCGCCCGCTGCATCCGTACACATTGGGCCTGATCAAGTCCATCCCGAGCATCGACGGCGAGCGCGCAGACCGCCTGTACGTCATCGAGGGCATGGTGCCGCTGCTGAGCCAGATTCCGCAGGGCTGCCGCTTCGGCCCGCGCTGCCCGTATGCCACGGAGCGCTGCCACGAGGAGATGCCGGAGCTCGTCGAGCAGGCGGGCACCGGGCAGAAGGTCCGCTGCTGGAACCTCGCGCAGGTGCATAGCGGTCAGGAGGTGGAATGATGGAACGAGAGATTGTGCTCAAAGCCGAGCACGTGAAGAAATATTTCCCGATCAAGGGAATCCTGGGCGGCACCGTCGGCAGCGTCAAGGCGGTCGACGACGTCAGCCTGTGCCTGTACCGCGGGGAGACGTACGGCCTGGTCGGCGAGACCGGCTGCGGCAAGTCCACGCTCGGGCGTACGCTGATCCGGCTTTTAGCCGCCACGTCCGGCACGATCGAGATCAACGGCCGCAACCTGTCCGACATTCCGCAAAAGGAGATGCGCACGCTGCGCCAGAAGGTGCAGATGGTGTTTCAGGACCCGTACACGTCGCTCAACCCGCGCATGCGCATAGGTTCCATCCTCCTCGAGGCGATGACCGTGCAGCGGATCGGCAGCAGGGGCGACCGCGTGGACATGGTGCTCGAGCTGCTCAACAGCGTGGGACTGCGCATGGAGCATTACTATCGCTTCCCGCATGAGCTTTCGGGCGGGCAAAGGCAGCGCGTGGGCCTTGCGCGCGCGCTCGCGGTCAACCCGGACCTCGTCGTGTGCGACGAGCCGGTCAGCGCGCTCGACGTGTCCGTGCGCTCGCAGATCATCAACCTCCTGCTCGATCTGCAGCAGCAAAGAAAGCTTGCGTACCTGTTCATCTCGCACGACATGAGCGTGATCCGCTACACCTCGCACCGCACGGGCGTGATGTACCTCGGGCACCTGGTCGAGGAAGCGCCGACCGACGAGCTGTTCAGTAACCCCAGGCACCCGTACACGCAGGTGCTGCTCTCCGCGGTCCCGGCGCCGAACCCGCACGTCAAGCGCAGCCGCATCCTGCTTGAGGGCGACCTGCCCTCGCCGATCAACCCGCCGACCGGCTGCGTGTTCCATACGCGCTGTCCCTCGGCGACGGCGCGCTGCCGCGAGGGCATCCCCGAGATGTGCCGCGTCGCGGACGGGCACCGCGTTGCCTGCCATCTCTATGCGGACGGCATGAAATAGCGTCCAACCGGAATAAATATGCGAAAAGGTGTGCCATGCGCACACCTTTTCCTATTAAATCGACTGTATTCATTATGGAAACGCAACAAGTACACAAAAGGAGAGATACCACGCAAAAATTCGGGTGTTGTATGATGGCGCTGCTTCTGGCCGCCGGTCTTGCCGCATGCGCCGCGCCGGCCGCGCAGCAGGGGACGAACCGACCCGCCGCGGGTCAGGCGGCCGAACCGACCGCACAACCGGCTCCCGAGTCCACGCCCGACGCGCCCATCGTGTTTACCGACGCGGCGCTGGAGGGCCTCGTGCGAAAGGCGAGTTCCTCAATCTGCGGGCAACATGATTTCGGACATCGGCCCGCTGTCCGCGCTGACAAACCTGTATTTTCTGGACATCAGAGACAACCTCGTCACGGACGTTACGCCGATTGCGGGTCTGACGAAGCTGGAGTCACTGTTTGTAAGCAAAAACCTGATCAAGGACTATTCGCCGCTTTCGGATGTCGCCTCGGACATGTCCGACCGGGACTTTGAGCCTGTTGCCGCTCCGCAGGCGATCGGATTCAACGACGCCGTGCTCGAGCAGCGGGTGTGCGAGCGGCTCGGCATCCCCGAGGGCGACATCACGATCGCCGATACGGAGGCCGTGACGGAGCTTTTGCTCGGCAACGCGTGGCAGGAGACGATCCCGGACGACATCAAGATCCGCAATATCGGCGCGCTCAAGTATTTCCCGAATTTGTCCAAGGCCGAGCTGTGGTTTAACGGCATCGACCGGGTCGAGGCGCTGCGCGCGCTGCCGAACCTCGGCATCCTCGACCTGAACGGCAACCCGGTCTACGATATCACGCCCATAGCAAGCTGTACGAACCTGAAGACGCTGAATACTGGCGGCACCTCCACCAACAATATTTCCGCGCTGGCCGGCCTGACGCAGCTGGAGTCGCTAAACCTGTCGTATATGCCGAATCTCGGCAATATCGAGCCGGTTTCGAACCTGACGAATCTGAAGGAGCTGCGGCTGGAGAGCCTGAACGTCTCGCTGGAGCCGATTTCGAACCTGACGAATCTCACCACGCTGTACATTAACCAGTCCACCGACAAGGACCTGTCGCCGCTGGCCGGCATCTACCCGAACCTCGTGGACAAGAACTTCGAGCTGCCGCGGGGCTGATCCGGCCGATTGCAACCAGCGCAGCAAAGGGCCCGGGCTGCCCGGGGCTTTTTCCATGCGGCGGAGACTGCATAGAAATCTCATATGCGGGCGGGCCGGGTCGATAGAATTTTATTATAAATAGGTAGCGGCGCCCTTAAATTGCGGCGCGCATCTTGTAAAAACGTTGCATAAGGGCTAGAATACACATGACAAACGGTGTCGGGAGTCAAACGCATGCACGAAGCCTCGCTGATCGACGGAATGCTGCGCATTGCGTCGCGCGAGCTAGCGAAAAACGCGGCAAGAAGCGTCAGTTCCATTACAGTTCGCGTCGGAGCAATGTCTGGAGCGCTGCCCGACGCGTTGTCGTTTGCGTTTTTCGCCGCGCGCGACGGAATCTTCCGGGACGCGGAGCTGACGCTGCTGACGGATCCGGTCGAGGCCGAGTGCGCCGGTTGCGGAAAAACGTATCGGCCGCAGGGGTTTCCGTACGTCTGTCCGGCGTGCGGTGTCAGCGATTTTAGGCTGACCGGCGGCGAGGACGTGTACATCGAATCAATTGAATACGAGGTATAGCAATGGCACAGCTTGAGGTACGCAAGCGCGTACAGAGCCAAAACGACCGCGTCGCGGAGGAAAACCGCGCGCGGTTTGCCCGTGAGGGCAGGTTTACCGTCAACATGATGGGCTCGCCCGGCGCGGGCAAAACGACGCTGCTCGAACATCTTCTGCCGAAGCTGCTAAAGAGCGTGAAAACGGCCGTGATCGAGGGCGACCTCGCCACCGATAACGACGCGCGCCGCATATCCGCGACCGGCGCGGGCGCGGTGCAGATCAACACGAACGGCGGCTGCCACCTCGACGCGCGCATGATCGCAAAGCGGCTGGACGAGCCCGCGATTGCGGACGCAAAGCTCCTGATCATCGAGAACGTCGGCAACCTGGTCTGTCCGGCGGGGTTCGACCTCGGCGAGGACCTGCGCCTAGTCGTGCTCAGCATCACCGAGGGCGAGGACAAGCCGGAGAAGTACCCTGTCGCGTTTCTGCGCGCGGGCGCGGTCGCGCTGACCAAGGCGGACCTTGCGCCCTATGTGCGCGCGAGCGTGGAGACCATGCGCGCAAACATCCTGCGTATAAACCCGAAAGCGCGTGTGTTCGTCTGCAGCATGGACGGGGACGCGTACGACGACGGGGGATTGGCGGACTACCTGCTGGAGCGCGCCAAGGACAAACAAAAATGAAGCGCCTGGCCGTGGCCGTTTCCGGCATCGTCCAAGGGGTCGGGTTTCGCCCGTTCGTCTGGCGGTTGGCCGGCCGTTTGCATCTGGCCGGCACGGTGCTTAACACCGCGCGCGGCGTCGAGATCGAGATCGAGGGCGACGGCGCGGACTGCGACGCGTTTTTGGCTGCGCTGACGAACGAAGCGCCGCCCGCGGCGCGCGTCGGCCGCGTGGACGCGCGCGAGATACCGCCCAAAAACGAGGCGGGTTTTCGAATCCTGGCCAGCGCGCCCGGCGAGCGTGACACGCTGATTTCGCCGGACCTCGGCGTCTGCGCGGACTGCGCGCGCGAGGTGCTCGACCCGGCCGACCGCAGGCACGGGTACCCGTTCACGAACTGCACGAACTGCGGCCCGCGGTTCTCAATCGTGCGCGACGTGCCGTACGACCGTAAGAACACGACGATGGCGCCGTTTGCCATGTGCCGCGCGTGTAAAAGCGAGTACGACGACCCGGCCGACCGAAGGTTTCACGCGCAGCCCAACGCCTGTCCGGACTGCGGGCCGCGCGTGACGTTTTCAAGAGACGGCCACGCCGTTTCTGGCGATTGGCTTGAGGCGGCGGGCAACGCGCTCGACGCGGGGCTGACCGTCGCGGTCAAGGGCATCGGCGGCTACCATCTGATGTGTGACGCCCGCAGCGCCGAGGCGGTCCGCCGCGTGCGGCTCGCCAAGGCGCGGGACAGTAAGCCGCTCGCCGTGATGGTGCGCGACATCGATGTCGCCAGGCGGTACTGCGCGGTGCGACCCGAGGAGGAAGCGCTGCTGACCTCGGCGAGGAAGCCGATCGCGCTGCTGAAAAAGCTGCCTGCCTGCGCGCTGCCGGACGGGATCGCGCCGGACAACGCGAGGCTCGGCGTGCTGCTCCCGTATACGCCGCTGCACCTGCTGCTCTGCCGCGAACACCCTGTTCTCGTCGCCACGAGCCTGAACGTTTCCGGCGACGAGACCGCATACGCGGACGACGACCCGGCGCTTTTACTGGCCGACTGCGTGCTGGAAAACGACCGCGGGATACATCGGCGGATCGACGACAGCGTCGCGTTTTGTGCGGCGGGCGGGGAACGGATTATCCGCCGCGCGCGCGGCTACGCGCCGGAGCCGCTGCCGTTTGCGGGCGCGGGCGCGATCCTGGCGTTCGGCGCGCAGGACAAGAATACGTTTTGCATGGCGCGCGGCAGCGACGCGATCGTAAGCTCGCACATCGGCGACCTGGACGATCTGTCCGCGCGGCAGGCGATGGAGCGCGAGATCCCCGCGTACGCGCGCATATTCGGCGTGCGGCCCGCATACGCCGCCTGCGATCTGCATCCGGATTACGCGTCGACGCGCGAGGCCGCAAAGTCCGGCCTGCCCGTAACCCCTGTCCAGCACCACCACGCGCATTTTGCGTCCGCGCTGGCGGAGAACGGCTGGGGCGGCGAGGCGATCGGCGTCGTATTCGACGGCTCCGGCTACGGCTTGGACGGCCGCATCTGGGGCTCGGAGCTGCTGTTCGGGACCGTCGGCTGCGTGGAGCGGCTGGGCCACGGCCTGTACGCGCCGCTGCCCGGCGGCGAGGCGGCCGTCCGCGAGCCTTGGCGTATGGCGCTGGCTATGCTGGACATGGCCGTCGGCCGCAATGAGGCGCTGCGATTTTTCCCGCACCGGCCGGAGGCCGCGGCGCTGCTTGCGGCCTGCGACAAGGGGATAAATGCGCCGCTGTCGTGCGGCATGGGGCGGCTGTTCGACGCCGTCGCCGTGATCGCGGGCCTTGCCGAAACGGTCGGCTTCGAAGGGCAGAACGCGATGGCGCTCGAGGCCGCGCTGGACGAGAACGCGGACGGGACGTACGCGTTTTCGATCGGCGAGGATTTGACGTTCGACTGGCGGCCGGTGATCCTGGCCGCTCACCGCGACCGGCTGGCGGGCGCGGACGCCGGGACCGTCTCCGTGCGGTTCCACCGGGCGGTCGTCTCGCTGGTGACGGAGCTCTGCGTGCGCGCGCGGCAGAGGACGGGCTGCGGCGCGGCGGCGCTCTCCGGCGGCGTGTTCCAGAACGTGTTTTTGCTGGAGAACTGCGCGCGCGAACTGCGTCAAAAAGAGTTTGCGCTGCTGCTGAACGCGAAGGTGCCCGCAAACGACGGCGGCATCTCCTACGGGCAGGCGGCCGCGTCGGCCGCAATCTTGGAAAGGAGCGACGGACATGTGCCTTGCGATACCCGGAACGATCGTTGAAATATCGGGCGATTGCGCAATTGTCGACTACGGCGGGACGAAACGGACCGCCTGCGCGTCGCTGTTTCCGGACGCGCAGATCGGCGACCGCGCGCTCGTGCACGCCGGGTTCGTCATACAGATTCTGTCGGCCGACGAGGGCGAGGAGCTTGAAAAGCTCGTGCAGGAAACGCTGGCGGTTGCGTATGA
>CAZIRB010000003.1:0-4682 GCA_964541695.1 uncultured Oscillospiraceae bacterium | reverse complement strand
GCGGCAAAGCGCGAGCCGGAGCGGCAGGTCGTGTACTTTGCTGTGGGCTTTGAGACCACCGCGCCGTCGACCGCCGCGCTCGTGCTCGCGGCCAAAAACGAGGGGATTGGGAACCTCTCGGTGCTCTCGGCGCACAAGACCATGCCGAACGCGATCCGCGCGCTGCTTTATGGCGGCTCGCGCATCGATGCGCTGATCTGCCCGGGGCACGTGGCCGCAATGACCGGCGCGGACGCGTTCCGCTTCGTCGCGGACGAGCTGGGCCTGCCCGCGGCGATCGCGGGCTTTACGCCCGAGGACGTGCTGTGCGCGGTTCTGTCGCTGCTGCGCATGCTCCGCGCGCACAAAGCCGAGGTTGTCAACCTCTACGCGCGCGCCGTGCGCCCGGAGCCGAACGCGAAGGCGCGGGAGCTGCTTATGCGGGTGTTCACGCCCTGCGACGCGCGCTGGCGAGGGCTGGGCACGATCGCAAACAGCGGCCTTGCGCTGAACGCGGAATTTGCTGCATTCGACGCGGCAAAACGACTTTTTCTCGTTTCCGGCCCGGAGCGCGACGAGCCGGGCTGCCTCTGCGGCGCGATTCTGCGCGGTGAGGCGGAGCCCGCGGACTGCGGCCTGTTTTCCTCGCGCTGCACGCCGGACGACCCGGCCGGGCCTTGCATGGTCTCGCGCGAGGGCGCCTGCGCGGCGCAATACCGGTATGGAGGGCGCGTATGGAGCGCATGATCACGATGGCGCACGGCGCGGGCGGCGCGGCCGCGCGCGAGCTGGTCGAGGAAATTTTCCGCCCTGCATTTTTTCCGGACGCGCCGCTCAACGACAGCGCCGTGGCCGCGGGCGGGAGTACGCTCGCGCTGACGACGGACAGCTTCGTGGTCGCGCCGCGCTTCTTTCCCGGCGGCGACATCGGGAGGCTTGCCGTATGCGGCACGGTCAACGACCTGGCCGTCTCCGGCGCTGTGCCGCGCTATCTGACCTGCGGCATGATCCTCGAGGCGGGGTTTTCGGTCGACGAACTGAAAAGCATCGTGCGCTCGATGCGCGCTACCGCCGACGAGGCGGGCGTTTCAATCGTGACGGGGGACACGAAGGTCGTTGAGCACGGCCGCGGCGACGGGCTGTACGTCAACACAGCGGGCGTCGGCGTGTTTGCGGGGCCGCCGCTTGCGCAATTGCCGCAGCCGGGCGATACGATCATCGCATCGGCGCCGCTTGCGCGGCACGGCGTGGCGGTGCTGTGCGCGCGTGAGGAACTTGCGTTCGATCCGCCGATCGCCTCGGACGTCGCGCCGCTGAACGGTCTGATCGCCTGCGCTCTGTCCGCTGGTGTGGTCAGCGCGATGCGCGACCCGACGCGCGGCGGCGCGGCGGCGACGCTTTGCGAGTGGGCGCGCGCCGGGATCGACATCACGGTCGACGAGGCCGCGCTGCCCGTGGACCCGGACGTTCGTGCGGCGTGCGAGCTGCTGGGCCTGGAGCCGCTGCACATCGCCAACGAGGGCGTCGTGATCGTCGCCACGCCGCAGCCGGACGAGGTGCTCTCCGCGCTGCGCGCGCATACGCTGGGCCGGAAGGCCGCGGCCGTCGGGCGCGTCACACAGGGGGACGGGCGCGTGCGCATAAGGACGCGCATCGGGACGATGCGGATACTGGATATGCCCCGGGGAGAGCTGCTTCCCCGAATTTGCTGAAAAAGAGGACGTTTAGGGATGGGAATCATTCTGCTTGTCTGCGTACTGGCCCCGCTCGGCGGCGCGCTGCTGCTGCCCGCGATCGGAAGCCGGTCGAAAAGGGCGAGAAACGGCGTTTCGCTCGCGCTCGTGCTGACCGCGCTTACTTGCTCGGCCGTGCTGGCGGCGGGTGCAATGCGGGGGACGGCCGCCGCGCTGCGCTGGGAGCTTCCGATGGGCTTTTCGCTCGGGTTCCGTGCCGACGCGATGGCCGCGTTCATGGCGATCACGTCGTGCCTCGTGGCCGCGGTCATTGTGATCTACTCGTTCGGCTATATCGAGCACTATCCGCACCAGAACGAGTACTACATGCTCGTGACGCTGTTCATCGGCGCGATGATGGGGCTTGTGTACGGCACGAGCCTGATCGAGATCTACACGTTCTGGGAGATCTCGTCGGTGTGCTGCTGGCGCTTGATCGGCTTTTACCGCGACCAAGACATTGTGCGCAAGGGAGAGAAGGCGTACCTCATCACCGTGGCTGGCGCGCTCGTCATGCTGGCGGGCTTTATCGGCATCTATGCCGAAACCGGCACGTTCGAGCTGACCTCGATGCAGGGCGTGCGCCTGCCGGACTGGACGGTCGTCTGCATTCTGATGGGCATATTGTCCAAGTCCGCCACGTTCCCGCTGCACAGCTGGCTGCCGGACGCGGGCGTCGCGCCGTCGCCGGTCACGAGCCTTCTGCACGCCGCGGTATTGGTCAAGATCGGTGTCTATGTGTACGCGCGGCTGTTTGCGCTCACGTTCGACATCAACCCCGCGTTCAACCTGATCGTCCCCATCATTGCGGGCGTCAGCGCGCTGATCTCCGCGGGCGCGGCGCTGCGCGCGACCGACATCAAGCGCGTGATCGCCTACTCGACGGTGAGCCAGCTCGGGTTCATCCTGCTCGGCGTGTCCGCGGGCAACGGCATCTCGCTCGAAGGCGGTTTACTGTACATCATGGCGCACAGCATCGGCAAGGGAGGGCTGTTCCTGTGCGCGGGCATCGTCGAGCACACGCTGCACACGAAGGACATGAACAGCATGGGCGGCCTGATCCGTACCATGCCGTGGACCGCGGCAGCCTTCCTGCTGTGCGCACTGTCCATCATGGGCATCCCGCCGTTCGGCGGATTCTTCGCCAAATTCCTCGTGATCGAGGGCGTCATGTTCGCGGGGCACATCGGCGTGGGCCTCGTGTTCATCGCGGGCGCGGTGATGACCGTGCTGTACCTCTCCCGCTTCTTCTACAAGGTGTTTCTCGGGCCCGTCGTGGGCAAGAGCCATAACGAGGGCACGCGCGGTATGGTCGTCTGCGTGATGAGCCTCGGCGTCCTGTCGCTGTTGATGGGCATATTGATCCATTTGCCGTCCGCGCTGGCGGCGCTGGCTGTGAGGTGAGCGTATGAAAACGATTGTGGAAGCGGTGACGAACGGCCTGACCCCCCTGTTCGCGCTGGTGTTGCTGCCGGCGCTGGCGGGCCTTGCCTGTTTCTTTTTGCGCAAGCGCCATAAAGCGCTGCGCGCGTTCCTGATCGGTTACGCCGTTTTGCAGGCGCTGCTTGCGGCCTGCGCCGCGGCGGGTACGGTGGACGTCTCCTTGCCGCTGACCGGCGGCTGGGTCGAGCTCGCGTTTTCAACGGGCGGATACCAGTCCGTGTTCCTGCTGCTGACCGGCGTCATGTTCGCGCTCGTGTCCGTGTATACGGCGGGCTTTACGTTCGGCAAATCGTACGCGGGCCGCTACGGCCTGTACCTGCACCTCTCGCTCGGCATGCTCAACGGCGCGATGCTCTCGGACAACCTGGCGTGCATGCTGTTCTTCTGGGAGGGGCTTCTGTGCACGCTGTTTTTGACGCTGTTGATCGGCAACGTCGAGCGGCCCGGTACGGCCGTTAAGGCGCTCGTCATCTCCGGCACGGCGGACCTGCTTTTAATGGCCGGCATCATCATCACGGGCGTGCAGTTTGGCACGCTGTCGATCGGCGCGCTCAAGTCGCTGCCGGCGACCGGCGCGGCCGGGCTGGGCTTTATTCTGATGTTCCTCGGCGCGGTCGGCAAGGCCGGCTGCCTGCCGTTCCATAGCTGGATTCCCGACGCGGCCGCGGACGCGCCGCTGCCGTTTATGGCGGCGTTCCCGGGTGCTTTGGAGAAGCTGATCGGCATGTACTTTGCCGTCCGCCTCGTGTCAGACATGTTCGCCATCCAGCCCGGCAGCGGCCTGTCCACCGCGATGCTCGCGCTTGGCGCGGCTGGCGTCGTGCTGCCGGTGGCCATGGCTCTTGTGCAGGACGATATGAAGAAGTTCCTGGCCTACGACGCCGTCAGCCAGGTGGGATATATGGTCATCGGCATCGGTTCCTGCCTGCCCGTCGGCATCGTCGGCGCGCTGTTTCACATGCTGAACAACGCCGTCTATAAGACCGGGCTGTTCATGGCCGCGGGCGCGGTCGAGAAGCGAACCGGCACGACCGATATTACAAAGCTCGGCGGCCTGTACCGCAAGATGCCCGTGACCGCGGTCAGCTTCGTGCTCTGCGGCTTTGCCGTGGCGGGCGTGCCGCTGTTTGCCGGCTTCTTCTCCAAGGAACTGATCTTCGACGCAGCGCTCGAAAGCGGCGTCGGGTACTACGCGTTCGCCGTGCTCGGCGCGTTTTTGACGGCTGTCGGCGTGCTCAAGATCGGGAACGCGGTGTTCTTCGGTAAGGAGCGGCTGCCCGCGAACATGCCAAGGAGCGCGCCCGAAGCGCACGCGGACATGCTGGTCCCGATGGGCGTCCTCGGCCTTGCGTCCCTGGCGCTCGGCCTGTTCAACCGCCTGCCGGCCGATAACGTGTTCGGCAAGGCGCTCGGCCTTTCCGAGCACTTCGGCGGCTGGCCGCATTCCATGGCGCTCGTGCTGATCTCCGCCGCCGTGCTGCTCCTGGCAGCGGCGGACCACGCGTTCGGCATGCGCCGCGGGGGCTC
>CAZIRB010000002.1:25464-77462 GCA_964541695.1 uncultured Oscillospiraceae bacterium | reverse complement strand
TTTGGCGGGTGCCTGAGGGCGGAGCCCTCAGAAAGAAGTCACGGCACCCAGCGCCCACAAAAAATTCCCGAACCCTGCGCCCCCGCGCCCCATCCATGACGCGCTGCGGCCGCCGCAAACCGCAGACAGCGGCAGCCCTCCCATCCCCGCATACATATTCCGCCCGCCTCGGCGCAAGATAACCGATGTGCCGGGGATTGTTATTTTTTGGTCCGCGCTTGGCTGGATTTGCATCACGGTCTTGCTGCTGTTCGTGCCGCTTCGCCTGAAACTGCTTGCCTGCGTTGGCGTAAACGGCGGAACGGCTGAGCTCGCCTGCCGTCATCCGATCTTTATCCGCCGATATTGGTTCCGCATCGACCTGCTGCAGCCGCCCTGCTTGGCCATCAGCGTACAGAAGCGAAACGGCCGCACGACGCGCCTGTACCACGCGTTTGAGACGATGGAGCGCGGGAAAAACATCACGTTCTCGCTGAAGGGGCTGCTCCGTGTTCGCAGCGCGGATATCCGCGCGCGCGTCGGCATCCCCGACAGGCCGGACATAACCGTACTGCTCTGCGCCGTGCTCGAACAGGCGGCAAGACACACGCTGGCCGTAATCGGCGGCGAGGAAAAGCTAAGCGCCGTCCGCGTTGCGGCGGAACCCGATTTTATGCGTCCGATCGTGCGCCTGAATCTGGAATGCATGATCACGCTGATTCCTGCAAAGCTTATGTATAGAATATTTTTCAGGAAGAAGAGTCAATAAATGTCTCACCCAATTGAAAACATCATCAAGACCACAATGGAGAACCTCCAGACGCTGATCAACGTCAACACAATCGTCGGCAGCCCCGTGCGCGTCGACAACAACACGATGGTGATTCCCGTCTCGCACGTTTCGCTCGGCTTTGTCTCCGGCGGCGGCGAGTACCCGGTAAAAAACGCCGTCGAACGCTCCGGCCGCGCGCTGGAGGACTCGGATTCGGGCGCCAAGCAGCCGTTTGCGGGCACGACCGCGGCGGGCATCTGCGTGTCGCCCGTCTCGTTCCTGACCGTTCAAAACGGCCAGGTGGGCGTGCTGCCCGCGAAGTCCTCCGGCTGCATGCTCGAGCGCATGATCGACAACATCCCGCAGATCCTGCGCGCGTTGGAGCAGATGATCGCGTCGCTGCAGAAGGCCAGGCGCGTGCAGGACGAATGAAACGCAGCCTTTGCTTTGCGGCGGCGCTGCTGATGCTGCTGGCGCCGCTCCGGGCTTCGTCGGCCGAGGGCGGCGACGACGCTACGTCCGGGGCCGAGGCGGCGGCGTTGATCGAGGCGAGCACGCAGCGCGTGGTGCTCGAGCATGACGCCGAGAAAAAACTGCCTATGGCGAGCACAACGAAGATCATGACCGCGCTGATCGCAATCGAACGCTGCGGCCTCGACGAGATGGTCGCCGTCCCGGATGCGGCGGTCGGCACGGAGGGTTCGAGCATGTACCTGCGCACCGGCGAGAAGCTGTCGATGCGCGACCTGCTCTACGGGCTCATGCTCACGTCCGGCAACGACGCGGCGGTCGCGATCGCGGTGCATATCGGCGGGTCCGTGGAGCAATTCGCCGATCTGATGAACAAGCGCGCGCGGCAGCTCGGGTGTCTGAACACGCACTTCGTCACGCCGAACGGCCTGCACCGTGACGACCACTACACGACGGCGCTGGACCTGGCGCGTATCACGACGGCCGCCATGCAGAACGAAACGTTCCGGACGGTCGTCGGCACGACGTATTATCAGACGACGACGGGCGACCATATCCGCTACGTCAAGAACAAAAACCGCACGCTGTGGCAGTACGAGGGCGGCTGCGGCGTCAAGACCGGCTATACGAAGGCGTCCGGCCGCTGCCTGGCGTTTGCGGCAAAGCGCGGCGACACGCTGCTCATCGGCGTCATCCTGAACGCGCCGAAGCTGTGGGACGTCGCGTTTGGCATGCTCGACAAGGGCTTCGACACGATCGAGACGCGGACGTTCATGACCGCGTCGCAAAGCGTGCGCACCATTCCCGTGCAGGGCGGCGAGAAAAAGACGTTGGAACTGGTCGCAAAAGACGGTATACTGTATCCGATCGATAAAAACGGCGCGGACAGCGTCGAGCTGCGCGTGACCGCGCCGGCAGCGCTGACAGCGCCGGTCGAGGCGGGGCAGGCGGTCGGCACGCTGACGCTCTACGTCAACGGCAGGGATGTCGCGTCGACGGAGCTCTGCGCGGCGGAAAGCGTAGGGCGCGCCGGCTTCTTTGACCGGCTGTTCGACGCGCTGGCCGGACGCGCGGCCTAGGATCGGAACGGAGAAACTGCATATGCGGCTGCAAAAATACCTTGCCGACGCGGGCGTCGCCTCGAGGCGGCGCTGCGAGGAGCTGATCCGCGCGGGCCGGGTCACCGTCAACGGCGCAGCCGCCGAGATCGGCTGCGTCGTTTCGGACGGCGACGCCGTCCAGCTTGACGGTATGCGCGTGGAGCCGGACGGGGGCCGGCTCGTATTTTTGTTCTACAAGCCGCGCGGCGTGGTCAGCACGTCCGACGACCCGCAGGGCCGCAAGACCGTGCAGGCGTACTTTACGGATGTCGGGACAAGGCTGTACAACGTCGGCCGGCTCGACCTCAATTCCGAGGGCCTGCTCCTCATGACGAACGACGGCGACCTGGCCTACCGGCTCACGCACCCCAAATTCCGTGTGGACAAAACGTATTACGCGGTGACCGACGGCGTGTTGACTGCCGCCGAGATCGCGCGCCTGACGAACGGCGTCGAGCTTGCCGACGGCATGACCGCGCCCGCGCGCGTCGAAAACGTGCGCAGAACGGTGAACGGCGACACGTCGTTCTCGATCACGATTCACGAGGGAAGAAACCGCCAAGTCCGCCGCATGTTGGAGGCGGTCGGCCACCGGACGCTCAGGCTCAAGCGCGAGTCGTTTGGCCCGCTTTCGCTCGGGGACCTTCACCCCGGCGAGTACCGAAAGCTGACCGAAGCGGAGTACCGCGCGCTGCTTTTTCGCCTCGAAAGCCCGAAATAAAAAATATATTTCCCCATGCGGCAGGATTTCAAGGGAATCCGTCGAAATATGGTAATGTGGGTGAATTTGTAAATCCATCATCCACTCCGGAGGTTCACATGCTGACATTTCCGTCTCTGCTAAGCGCGGCGCTGATCGCGCTTGGCGTCCTTGTCGCTGTCCTGCTCGTCGTGTTCTTCATCCGCAGAGGGAACCCCGACCGGGGCGCCGAAGCGCGCGCCGTCGAGGGCATGCCCGACGCACCTGCCGCCGAATCGGCGGACGCTTCCAGCACCGCGGAGCGCGGCGCGTTTATCGCGGCCGTTTCCGCCGCGATTGCGACCGTCATGGGCGAGCACGTCGGCGGCGTCCGCATCCGTTCCATTAAAAAGCTGAATTGAAATAACGATTCTGGAGGGTATTGCCATGCGCAAGTTTTTGGTGAAAGTCAACGGTTCCGACTACGAGATCGAAGTCGAGGAAATCGCCGGCAGGCAGGCCGCCGCAGAGTCCAGACCCACGCCCGCGCCCGCGCCGGAAGCGCCTGCCGCGCCAAAGCGCGAGGAGGCCCCGAAAGTGGAGAAAAAGGCCGAGGCTCCGGCGGGCGCGCAGGGCGGCGCGGCTTCCGCCATGCAGGCACCCATGCCCGGCAGCATCGTATCGGTCGCCGTCAAGGCGGGCGACGCCGTCAAAAAAGGCCAGCTTTTGCTGGTGCTCGAGGCCATGAAGATGGAGAACGAGATCGTCGCGCCAAAGGACGGCGTTGTGACGGCCGTCCATGTGCAGGCGGGCGCCTCGGTGGATTCCGGCGCGCCGCTCCTGACCATCGAATAAGGAGTTAACGGCAATGGAAATGAAGAGGGTATTGATTACCGACACGATATTCCGCGACGCGCACCAGTCGCTCGCCGCGACGCGCATGCGCACCGAGGACATGCTGCCCGCGTGCGAGATACTCGACAGTGTCGGCTTCTGGTCGCTTGAGGTCTGGGGCGGCGCGACGTTCGACACCTGCCTGCGCTTCCTCAACGAGGACCCGTGGGAGCGGCTGCGCACGCTGCGCAAGGCGCTGCCCAAGACGAAGCTGCAGATGCTGTTCCGCGGCCAGAACATACTGGGCTATAAGCACTACGCGGACGACGTCGTCGAGCAGTTCTGCCGCAAGGCGATCGAGAACGGCGTCGATGTCATCCGCATATTCGACGCGCTGAACGACACGAGAAACCTTGAGGCCGCGATCCGCTTTACGAAGAAATACGGCGGCATCTGCGAGCCCGCGATCAGCTATACGATCAGCCCCGTGCACAACGAGACGTATTTCGTCAAGCTCGCCAAGGAGCTCGAGCAGATGGGCGCGGACGTGATCTGCATCAAGGACATGGCAAACCTGCTTTTGCCGCAGGCGGCGTACTCGCTCGTGACGCGGCTGAAGAAGGAGGTCTCCGTGCCGATCCATCTGCACACGCACAACTCGACCGGCACGGGCGACATGACGTACCTGATGGGCATCCAGGCCGGCGCGGACATACTCGACACGGCGCTCTCGCCGTTCGGCAACGGCACGGCGCAGCCGGCGACGGAGCCCATGGTCGCCACACTCAAGGGCACGAACCGCGACACCGGGCTCGACCTCGGCAAACTCGCCGAGGCCGCCAAGCTCATGCGGCCCGTGGCGGAGCGCATGATCGAGGACGGGACGATCTCGACCAAGGCGCTGCGCGTGGACACGAACACGCTTCTGTACCAGGTGCCCGGCGGCATGCTGTCCAACCTGATTTCGCAGCTCAAGCAGGCGGGCCGCGAGGAGGCGTACTACGACGTGCTCGCGGAGATTCCGCGCGTGCGCGAGGACTTCGGGTACCCGCCGCTCGTCACGCCCACGAGCCAGATCGTCGGCACGCAGGCCGTGATGAACATCATCTCCGGCAAGCGGTACAGCACGTTCCCGCGCGAGTCGAAGGCGCTGCTGCGCGGCGAGTACGGGCTTTTGCCCGGCAAGGTCAACGAGGAGGTGCGTAAGCTCGCCATCGGCGACGACGAGGTGATCACGTGCCGTCCTGCGGACCTGCTGCAGCCGGAGCTGGCGAAATATCAGGAGGAGATCGGGCAATACTGCCGGCAGGAGGAGGACGTGCTCAGCTACGCCCTGTTCCCGCAGGTTGCGATGAAGTTCTTTGAGATGCGCGAGCAGCGCGATCCCTCGCCCGTCATGCTCGGCGAGAACACGCTGCGCACGCTTGTTGTGGAGGATCTGACGCAATAATGCACCACATCCCGAACATCATATCGTTTTTCCGGATTCTATTGGTCGGCGTGTTCTGGGCGCTGTTCCGGCAGCAGCGCTACGTCGCCGCGCTGGCCGTGTATGTGTTCGCGTTTTTTTCGGATGTGATGGACGGGCGGCTCGCGCGCCGGTACAACTGGATCTCAAACCTCGGCAAGCTGCTCGACCCGCTGGCCGATAAATTGCTCACCGTGGCCGCGCTCGTCTGCATATTCGGCGCGAAGCAGCGGCCAGTGTACCTGGTGATCCTCGTGCTCGTCGCGTTTAAGGAGCTGTTGATGGTCGCGGGCGGCATATTCCTGATGCGGCGCAGCGTGATCGTGTACGCGGACTGGGTCGGCAAACTGGCCACTGGTTTTTTCGCGGCGGGCACGGTGCTGACGCTGGTTTCGTTCTTCTCGGTCGGCGTCGAGCCGTGGAACATTTACATCCTGATTGCGGCGGCGGCGCTATCCTACGTCGCGCTCGTGCACTACGCGGTGCTGCAGTTCGGCGGACGGCGCATTTAGCGCCGTCCGCACGATATATTGGGGGGAAAATTATTGCGACGGCGGATGGATACGGCAAGGCGGCAGCGAATCGCCAGCAAGTACGAGAACCTGATCCGGTACTATTACTACATGTTTTACGGGCTGTTCAAGGTCCCCGTTCCCAAGCCGCTGGCGCGCGCGGTCGCCTTTTTTAACCGCCGTGACGCAAAAAAGGACGGCATCCCGCGCGTGTATTTCCAAACGTACGACGGGTCGTCGCAGGCCGTGCATCCGGACGTCACGGTGTGGAGGGACAAGTACTGGATGGTGCTTTCTCCGTACCCATATTCGGTCGACGCCTATGAAAACCCCTGCGTGTATTTTGGGGACAGCATATTTTCAATGCGCGGAATTCGCGGCAATCCGCTCTCCTATTCCAAAATAAAGAAGCTCGGCAACTTCCTCTCCGACCCGTTTCTTTTCGCCGACGGCGAACGCCTGTACGTGTTCTACCGCGATTCGATCTATACGGACGGCTCCAACAGTAAAACGATCTACTGTCGGTCTTCCGCGGACGGCGCGGGCTGGACGCCGGCCGAGAAGGTCGTCGCTTCGGTTGAGGATTCCTTAATATCGCCGGCGATCATCCGGTCCGGCGGGGAATATTATTTTTATCATGTGCGTTTGACCACGGAGTGCGGCGGCGACATCCTCCTTTCGCGCGGGAAAACGCCGACGGACTGGAATTTTGACCGCGTGCTGCGGTGCGTCGGCATCCCGGAAAACATGACGATTTGGCATATCGCGGTCGCCGCGGCGGACGGGTACGACAAGTACGATCCCAAACCGATCGCCGATAAAGCGGGCGGGCTGGTCGGATTGTTTATGCTCCGCACCCTGGAAAACGCGGGCCCCAACAAAATCTTCTGGGCGCGCGCGGAGCGGCCGGACGCCGACTGGGTGCTGGAGGAGGAGCTGAATATCCCGTCCAATATCCGGGAGAACAGTAAGTCCGTCTACAAGTCCGCCATACTCCCGGACACGGGTGACGTGCTGCTTTCGATCCAGGACAAGCGCGACCGCTGGAGCTTCTGCGTCGTGCCCGGCGATCGCGGCAGAACGCGGCCGGCGGCGCGGTAAAGCTCGGTGGAAGGCCGGCGCGCCGGCGGGCGCCGAGGGAACGGATACTACGGGGATGGATACCATTGGTAACCGGCACCACTGAAAATCGATCCTTACGAGATCGTTCCCCGCGCCGACGCCGAAAACGGCCGCGACCCGCGATTGCCGTCCGCATTTTTGCTTGCATTCCCGCTTTTTTTGTGCTAAAATCATGCTGTTGGTGTTGTGAAGTTGACGGGGAGAGTGGGAAAAACCCACTCTTTCGTTTTGAAAGCGGAGGATTTACACTTGAAAACGACGGAAACGGTTGCCGCGCTCGCGCGCCCGGCCGTGGAGGAACTCGGCTTTACGCTCTACGACGTGGAGTTTGTGAAGGAGTACGGCAACTGGGTGCTGACGCTGTATATCGACCGGCCGGAGGGCGTTTCGATCGACGACTGCGAGCGCGTGAGCCGCAGGGTCGACCCGATTTTGGACGAGGCCGATCCGATCGGGCAGCCGTATTACCTGTCCGTCTCCAGCCTGGGGCTGGACCGGCCGCTGAAAAAGGACGCGGATTTTACGCGAAACTCGGCAAGGAGATCGTGGTCAAGCTCTACGCGCCGCAAAACGGCAAGAAGGAGCTTGTCGGCGAGCTGATCTCGTTCGACGGGGCCGCGTTCACCGTTCGGCCGGCGGGGCAGAGCGACCCGGTCGTCGTGCTGAAAAAGGACGCCGCTTTGATCAAGCCGAACATCGTATTTTGAATCTTGCGAGAAGGAGTGGTTTGAACACATGAATGCTGCGTTTATCGAAGCGTTGAACGCGTTGGAAAAGGAGAGGGGCATCAACAAGGATATCCTGATCCATGCCATCGAGGCCGCGCTGATTTCCGCCTATAAGCGCAATTACGGGTCGAACGCGAACGTGCGCGCCGAGATCGATCCCGATACCGGAGATATTCAGATTTTTGCGAGCAAGACCGTCGTCGAAACGGTCGAGAACCCGAACAACGAGATCCAGCTCGAGGACGCCAAGCGCGTCAATCCGCTCTACGAGGTCGGCGACGTGCTCGAGGAGGAGGTCAAGACGCGCGATTTCGGCCGCATCGCGGCGCAGACGGCCAAGCAGGTCGTCGTGCAGCGCATCCGCGAGGCCGAGCGCGGCGTGATCTACGAGGAGTATGTCGAGAAGGAGAACGAGGTCCTCACCGCGATCGTGCAGCGCGTCGAAAAGGGCAACGCGTACGTCGAGCTCGGCCGGACCGACGGCATCCTGACCAACAACGAGATGATTCCGGGCGAAACGTACGAGAACAACGACCGCATTAAGGTGTACGTGCTCGAGGTGCGCAAGGACAATAAAGGGCCGCAGGTCGTCGTGTCGCGCACGCACCCGGGCCTGGTCAAGCGGCTGTTCGAGCTCGAGGTGCCGGAGATCCAGTCCGGCGTCGTGCAGATCAAGTCGATCGCACGCGAGGCGGGCTTCCGCACGAAGGTCGCCGTGTACTCGACCGATATGCAGGTCGACGCGGTCGGCGCTTGCGTGGGCCAGCGCGGCTCGCGCGTCGAGCGCATCGTGGCCGAGTTGCACAACGAGAAGATCGACATCATCGAGTGGGACCCCGACTCGGCCGTGTACATCGCCAAGGCGCTCAGCCCGGCCAAGGTGCTGATGGTGTACATCAACGAGGAGGAGAAGGCCGCCAAGGTCATCGTGCCGGACAACCAGCTTTCGCTGGCGATCGGCAAGGAGGGGCAGAACGCGCGCCTTGCCGCGAAACTGACCGGCTGGAAGATCGACATCAAGAACCAGTCGCAGGCCGAGGAGGCCATGGAGTCGATCCTGGACGCCGGCGCGGACAGAAGGGACAGGGAGTAGCGTCTTGCCGAAGAAGATTCCGATGCGCATGTGTGTGGCCTGCCGCCAGATGCGCCCCAAAAAAGAGCTCGTGCGCATCGTGCGCACGCCGGAAGGCCCCGTCGTGCGGGACAGGACCGGCCGGGCTAACGGCCGCGGCGCCTACCTGTGCGGCAGCGTGGACTGCCTGAACAAGGCCGTCAAGACGCGCGCGCTCGAGCGTGCGCTCGAGGCGAAGATCGAGCCTGAGCTGATCGAGGAACTGAAAGAGGCGTTTTCGATTGTCGGCGCAGGATAAGCTGAGAAACGCGGTGGGCTTGAGCATGCGCGCGGGCAAATGCGCGTCCGGCGCGTTTTGCGTCGAAAAGCTGATCCGCGCGGGCAAGGCGCAGCTCGTGCTGCTGGACGCGGCGGCGGCCGAAAACGCGAAGAAACGATACGCGGACGCGTGCCGCGCGCACGGCGTTCCCATGATACTCGTACCCGACGCGGGCGGCATGATCGGAAAAAACGGCCGCATGGTGCTTGCGATTACGGATAAGAACTTTGCGAACATGATTATCGGCGCGTACGCGGCTTTGACGGCCGGGCGCGCTGCACCGGGGGTAGATGCTGATGTCGAATAAGAACTTTGCGGAGACTTCCGCCGAGCTGACCGAGGGCCTCGCCGGCCTCATGGAACGGATCGGAAAGGCCCATTCGGGCGTATCCGATCTGATTACCGCGGTCAAGAGCGCCGAAAAGACGCTCCTCGAAAAGGAGGAAGCGGAGCGGAAGGCCCGTATCGAGCGCGAGCGCCAGGAGCGGCTGCGCGAAATGCTGCTGTCCGAAAAGGACGGCGCCGTGCATGTCGGCGGCAGCGACGAGGAGGCCGCGCCTCCCGCCGCGGAGGTCAAGGCGCCCGAGCCGGAGCCGCAGGTCGTGCACCGGGCGGAGCCCGAGGTTAAGACCGCCCAGCCGCAGGCGCAGGAACGGCCGGAGGCTGCGGAGCCGAAGGCTGCCGAGGAGGCAGCGCCAAAGCCCGAGGTGAAAGCCGAGGTCAAGCCTGAGGCAAAGCCGTCCGCGCCGCAGCGGGGCGGCTATGAGGCGCGCCCCATTCAGCAGACGCCCGACCGCAGGCCGAACGCGCCGCGCGAACCCGGCGGCTATGCCCCGCGTCCGCCGCAGCAGGGCGGCTACCAACAGCGTCCGCAGCAGGGCGGCTATGCGCCGCGCCCGCCCCAGCAGGGCGGTTACCAGCAGCGTCCGCAGCAGCAGGGCGGTTACGGTCCGCGTCCGCAGCAGGGCGGCTATGCGCCGCGCCCGCAGCAGGGCGGCTACCAGCAGCGTCCGCAGCAGGGCGGCTACGGCCCGCGCCCGCAGCAGGGCGGCTATGCGCCGCGTCCGCAAACGGGAGGCTTTGCGCCGCGCCCGCAGGGCGGGTTTGCGCCGCGAGCGCCGGGCGGCGCGCCGCGCACGCCGGCCGCAGCGCCGGCAGCCGGCACGAAGGAGCGCGTGAGCAATTACGATCCGAACAAGAGCAGCTATACGCGCACCTACGATAACGACAAGAAGTCGAAGAACAAGAAAGCGCTGCAGCGCGAGACCGCGCCCGACGCGCGCGCCTGGGACGAGGACGCGCCGACCGGCTCCCGCCGTCCGCGCAAGGCGAAGCAGATGATGGCAAGGCCCGAGCCCGTCATCATCGAAAAGGCCGTGCTCACGACCGAGATGATCTCCGTCAAGGACCTGTCCGAGAAGCTCGGCAAGCCCGCCGCGCAGATCATCAAGAAGCTGTTCCTGCTCGGCATCATGGCCACGATCAACCAGGAGCTCGATTTCGACACCTGCGCGGTCATTGCCTCCGATTTCGGCATCGGGCTCGAGCAGAAGCTGACGAAAACTTACGAGGACGTGCTCACCGAAAGCAGCGACGACACCGACGCGCCGGAGACGCTCGTCATCCGTCCGCCCGTGGTCACGATCATGGGCCACGTCGACCACGGCAAGACCTCGCTGCTCGACGCAATCCGCAACAGCTCCGTCACGGAGGGCGAGGCGGGCGGCATCACGCAGCACATCGGCGCCTACACCGTCCAGAAGAACGGCCGGACGATCACGTTCATCGACACGCCCGGCCACGAGGCGTTCACATCGATGCGCGCGCGCGGCGCGCAGGTAACGGACATCGTCATCCTCGTCGTCGCCGCGGACGACGGCATCATGCCGCAGACCGTCGAGGCGATCAACCACGCCAAGGCCGCGAACGTGCCCATCGTCGTCGCAATCAACAAGATGGACCGGCCGGAGGCGGATCCGGAGCGCGTCAAGCAGCAATTGACGGAGTACGGGCTCGTCGCGGAGGAATGGGGCGGCCAGACGATCTGCGTGCCGGTCTCGGCCAAGACGCATCTCAACCTCGACACGCTGCTCGAGATGCTGCTGTTGCAGGCCGACGTGCTTGAGCTGCGCGCAAACCCGAACCGTCTCGCCAAGGGCACCATCGTCGAGGCGCGCCTGGACAAGGGCCGCGGCCCGATCGCTACGGTGCTGATCCAAAACGGCACGCTGCACCGCGGCGACCCGATCGTCGCCGGCACGACGTACGGCCGTGTCCGCGCGATGACGGACGACCGCGGCCGCGCGGTCGAGGAAGCCGGCCCGTCCATGCCGGTCGAGGTGCTGGGCTTTTCGGAGGTCCCGGTCGCGGGCGACATCATGAACGTGGCCGAGATCGACAAGCTCTCGCGCCAGGTCGCCAAGGAGCGGCTCGACAAGATCAAGGTGTCGCAGCTTAAGAACCTGTCGCGCGTTTCGCTCGACGATCTGTTCACGCAGATGGCCGAGGGCGAGCTGAAGGACCTGAATATCATCGTCAAGGCGGACGTTCAGGGCTCCGTCGAGGCCGTCAAGCAGGCGCTCGAGAAGCTGAGCAACGAGGAGGTCCGCGTCAAGTGCATCCACGGCGGCGTGGGCGCGATCACGGGGTCGGACATCATGTTCGCCTCCGCGTCGAACGCGATCGTGATCGGCTTCAACGTGCGTCCGGACGCGAGCGCGCGCGCCATGGCCGAGAAAGAGAACGTCGACGTGCGCACGTACCGCATCATCTACAACGCCATCGAGGACGTGCAGAACGCCATGAAGGGCCTGTTCAAGCCCGTGTTTAAAGAGACGGAACTCGGCACGGCCTCCGTGCGCAACGTGTTCAAGGTGTCCGGCGTGGGCACGATCGCGGGCTCGTACGTGCAGGAAGGCAAGATCGCGAGAAACGCGCAGGTGCGCGTCGTGCGCGGCGGCATCGTCGTCCACGACGGCAAGATCGCCTCGCTCAAGCGGTTTAAGGACGATGCCAAGGAGGTCGCCGCGGGCTACGAGTGCGGCATCGGCATCGAGGGATTCAACGATATTCAGGAGGGCGACTCGATCGAAGCCTATATCGTTGAGGAAGTGAAAAGGTAAGGAAAGATGTCTTTGATACGGGGAGACCGGATGAACGAGGAGGTCAAAAAGACCGTCGCCGAGATCATCCGAGACATGAAGGACCCGCGCATTTCGGACATGACGACGATCACGCAGGCGGAGGTTACGAACGACTTAAAATTCGCCAAGCTGAAGGTGTCCGTGTACGACGAGGACGAGTCCGCGCGCGAGCGCACGGTGGACGCGCTCAACCATGCGGCGGGCTTTATCGCGCGCGAGCTGGGCGGACGCATGCGCATCCGCTGCATCCCGCAGCTGAAATTCTCACTGGACAACTCCATCGCGTACAGCGTGCGCATCGGGAAGATTTTAAACGACCTGCAGCAGGACAAGGAGAGCTGAGGGCCATGCTGAACGCCGCGGCGGATTTTATCCGCGCGCACGACGATTTCGTGCTGATCGCCCATGTTTCGCCCGACGGCGACACGCTGGGCTCGTCCCTGGCGCTGTACGCGGGCCTTCGTAAGCTCGGCAAGCGCGCCACGGTGGTCTGTGAGGACCCCGTGCCCGCGATCTACCGCTTTTTGCCGTACGCGGACGTGATCCGCACGCCGGACAAGGTGGCCTCGGCCCCGGCCGTGGTCACGGTCGACTGCGCGGACATTGCCCGCACCGGCGCCAGCAAACCGCTGGTCGACGCGGCGCAGTTTTCGCTCAACATCGACCACCACCGCACAAACGACGCGTTCCTCAAAAACAACTTTGTCGCCTACGTCGCGGCGACCGGCGAGCTGATATTCCAGCTCCTGCTGGAGCTTAAGGTGCCGATCGACCGCGAGATCGCGGCCTGCCTGTACGCGGCGATCGTGACCGACACCGGCAACCTCGCCTATTCCAACACGACGCCGGACACGCTGCGCATCGTGGCGGAGCTGCTCGAATCGGGCATCGACCTGCCGGAGCTCAACCGCGCGATCTACCGCACGATTCCGCTGCACAAAATGAAGCTTTTGGGCATCGTCATCAACAAGACGCAGATTTACTTAAACGGCCGGATCGGCATCTCCGCGCTGACGCGCGAGGACATGGAGAGCTGCGGCGCTCTGGGCGAGGACACGGAGGGCGCGGTCGATTCCATCCGCGACATCGACACCGTGGAGATCGCGGCGCTGCTGCGCGAGGCGGAGGACCGCTCCGTGCGCGTCAGCCTGCGCGCCAAGCGCTCGGCCGACGTGTCGAAGATTGCGACGCGCTTCGGCGGCGGCGGGCATCGGCTCGCGGCCGGCTGTACGCTCAGTTGCCCGCTGCCCGAGGCCGCAGACGCGATCCTCGCGGCGGCGACGGCGCTGCTGACGGGCGCGGACGGCTGATGGACGGCTTCGTCAACGTGCTCAAAGCGCCGGGCATGACGTCGAGCAACGCCGTGTACGACGTGCGCGGCATATTCGGCCAGAAGCGCGCGGGGCACCTGGGCACATTGGATCCGGGCGCGGCCGGCGTGCTGCCGATTGCGCTCGGCCGGGCGGCGCGGCTGTTTGACCTGCTCGTTGAGAAAGAAAAAACGTACCTGTTCGAGCTCATACTCGGCGTTTCGACCGACACGTTCGACGCGTACGGCACCGTGACCGGGACGGCGGACTGCGACATTACGCCGGACGAGCTCCATGCGGTTCTGCCGCGCTTTGCGGGCGAGACGCAGCAGCTTGCACCGGCCTATTCCGCGCTGAAGGTGGACGGCCGCAAGATGTACGACCTTGCGCGCGAGGGCGGCGAGGTGCCGGAGCGCACGCGCAGCGTCGCCATATCGGAGCTTACCGTGATCGAGCAGCTCGCCAAAAACCGCTATCTTCTGCGTGTTTCCTGCTCGCGCGGCACCTATGTGCGCGCGCTCGCGCGCGACATCGGCCTTTATCTCGGCGTGCCCGCGCATCTGTCGTTTCTTTTGCGCACGGCGGCCGGGCCGTTTACGCTCGAGAACGCGCATTCCATCGCGGCGCTGGCGCAAAAGAAGCTTGACGAAACCCTCGCCGAGGCCGTGATCTCGTGCGAGGACGCGCTTATGTTCCTGCCCGCGGTCACGCTGCAAAAGCGCCGCCGCGTGCCGACGATGAACGCGCTCGAAACGTCCGGCGTCGACGCGGCCGACGGGCCCGCGCGCGTCTACTGCGGCGGGTTTATGGGCGTGGGCGAGGTTAAAAACGGCTGCGTGCGGCTGAGAATCCATCTGTACTGAGGGACATCCATGCAAGAACGGGAGAGAGCCGTCGTCGCGCTCGGCATGTTCGACGGCGTCCATATCGGACACCAACTGCTGCTAAGGCGCGCGCGGGAACTGGCGCAGCGCGAGCGCTGCCGCGCCGTCGCGTTTACGTTTTCCAACCACCCCGTCGAGGTGCTCGGCGGCGGCAGGCTGACGCTTTTGACGACGTTTTCCGAGCGCGAAAAGCTGATCCTTGCGGCCGGCGTCGACGAGGTTTGCGCCGTGCCGTTTACAAAGGAGTTTGCGTCCTTAAGCCCCAGCGCGTTTTTCGACGCGCTTACCGCGCGGTTTACGCTCGTCGGCGTCGTGGCGGGCTTCAACTACACGTTCGGCAAGCACGGCGCGGGCAACGCCGCGACGCTGCGCGCCATCGGCCGCGAGCGCGGCTTTCTCGTGCGCGTGATGCAGCCGGTGCTGTTTCGCGGCAGGCCGGTGTCGAGCTCGCGCATCCGCCGCTGCATCGAAAACGGCGCCGTGCGCGCCGCGGCCAGGATGCTCGGGCGGCCGTACCGCGTATCCGGCACGGTCGTTCCGAACCTGCAAAACGGCAGGCGGCTCGGTTTCCCGACCGCAAACCTTTTGCCGGACCCCGCGCGCGCCTGCCCCGTGGCGGGCGTGTACGCGGCGCGCGCGAGCGTGGACGGCACGACGTACCGCGCGGTCACGAACGTCGGCACGAACCCGACGCTGCATGGGCGGCGGCTCATGATCGAGACGCACCTTCTCGATTTTGACCGCGACCTGTACGGGGAGACGCTCACCGTGGACTTTATCGCGCGCATCCGCGGCGAGAAAACGTTCGGTTCCGAGGAGGCTCTGGCAAAGCGCGTCTTACGCGACATCGCGGCCGCGAAGCGCCTGCTGATATAAGAAAAAACAGGCAATTCTTCGCGTTTGCTGTTTACAAGCGAACACGGGTATGCTATATTAACTAGGTATTTTTGAACCGCCCACATGGTTTTGCGACGCTCCGACGCATTACTCTGTCCGCGGGGATACAGAATAAACGGAGGTACCCCATGACGAAACAGGAAATCATCGAAAAGTATGCCTTGCACGAAGGCGACACCGGCTCCCCAGAGGTGCAGATCGCGCTTTTAACCGAGCGGATCAACCATCTAAACGAGCACCTCAAGCTCCACAAGAAGGACTTCCACTCCCGCAGGGGCCTGCTCAAGATGGTCGGTCAGCGCAGAGGGCTGCTGAATTATCTGAGGGAGAAGGATATCGAGCGCTACCGCGCAATCGTCGCAAGCTTGAACCTCAGGAAATAACGGAAGGGCGGGGTTATTCCCGCCTTTCTCTTTCCATTTGCGGACGAAACGCGCATGACGAAGGCTGTAATGAAAATGAAGATAAAGAAAGAAAAGAAAGAGGAAGTCATCACATGCAAGCAAGAACCTTTGAAATGACCGTAGGCGGACGCACGCTTTCGGTCGAAATCGGCAAGTACGCCGAACAGGCGGGCGGCTCGTGTCTCGTCCGCTGCGGCGACACGGCGGTGCTCGTCTGCGCGACCGTGTCCAAGACCAAGCGCGACGGCGTCGATTTTCTGCCGCTGTCCGTGGAGTTTGAGGAGAAGCTGTATGCCGTGGGCAAGATCCCCGGGGGCTTCATCAAGCGCGAGGGAAGGCCGACCGAGAAGGCCATTTTGACCTCCCGGCTGATCGACCGCCCGCTTAGGCCGCTGTTCCCGAAGGGCTTCTACAACGACGTGCAGGTCGTCGCGACCGTGCTCTCCGTCGAGCAGGACGTGCCGCCGGACGTGCTCGGCATGATCGGCTCGTCGGTCGCGCTGTCGATCAGCGACGCGCCGTTTGCGGGCCCGACGGGTTCCGTGGCGGTCGGCCTCGTCGACGGCGAGTACGTCATAAACCCCGACTGTGCGCAGCGCGAAAAGAGCAGGCTGACGCTGACCGTCTCCGGCACGAAGGACGCCATCATGATGGTCGAGGCCGGCGCCAACGAGGTCACCGAGGAGGAGATGCTCGGCGCGATCCTGTTCGCGCACGAGGAGATCAAAAAGATCGTGACGTTTATTTCGGACATCGCGGCCGAGGCGGGCAAGGAAAAGCGCGAATTCGAGCTCTATCACCCGGACGATACGCTCGCCGAGAAGGTGCGCGCGTTCGCGTTCGACAAGGTCGTCTGGTCGCTCGACACGTTCGACCGCAAGGAGCGCGACACGCGGGGCAAGCAGGTGTCGGACGAGACGATCGCGGCCTTTGCCGAGGAATACCCCAACTCCGCCAAGGACATCGACGCCATCCTGTACTCGATCACCAAGGAGATCGTGCGCGATAAGATCATCAATAAGCAGATCCGGCCGGACGGCCGCAAGCAGGACGAGATTAGGCCGATCTGGAGCGAGGTGGGCGTTCTGCCGCGCACGCACGGCAGCGCGGTGTTCACGCGCGGCCAGACGCAGGTCATGACCATCGCCACGCTCGGCACGATTTCCGAGGCGCAGATGCTCGACGGGCTCACGCTCGAGGAGAGCAAGCGCTATATGCACCAGTACAACATGCCGCCGTACTCGGTCGGCGAGGTCCGTCCCATGCGCGGCCCCGGCCGGCGCGAGATCGGCCACGGCGCGCTAGCCGAGCGCGCGATCGAGCCCATGCTGCCGTCCGAGGAGGAGTTCCCGTACTGCATGCGCCTCGTGTCCGAGGTTGTCAGCAGCAACGGCTCTACGTCGCAGGCATCCATCTGCGCAAGCACGTTGGCGCTGCTCGACGCGGGCGTCCCGCTCAAAAAGCCCGTCGCGGGCGTGGCCATGGGCCTCATAAAGGACGACCAGACCGGCAACCTCGCGATTCTGACCGATATCCAGGGCCTCGAGGACTTCCTGGGCGACATGGACTTCAAGGTCGCGGGCACGCGCGAGGGTATCACCGCGATCCAGATGGACATCAAGATCAAGGGCATCAACCGCGAGATCCTGACGCGGGCGCTGGAGCAGGCCAGGAAGGGCCGCCTGTTCATTCTGGACAAGATGGCCGAGACGCTGCGCGAGCCGCGTGCCGAGCTGTCGCCGTACGCGCCGCGCATCATTACGTTCACGATCAATCCGGACAAGATCCGCGACGTCATCGGCTCCGGCGGCAAGGTGATCAACAAGATTATCGCCGACACGGGCGTTAAGATCGACATCGAGGACGACGGCACGGTGTTCATCGCGTCGCCCGACTCCGCGGCGGCCGCCGAGGCCAAGCGCATCATCGACGGCATCGTCAAGGAGATCGAGGTCGGCGACGTGTACTACGGCTCCGTGGTCGGCATCAAGGAGTTCGGCGCGTTCGTCAACCTCAAGCCCGGCACGGACGGATTGCTGCACATCTCGCGCATCGCCAACAAGCGCGTCGACAAGGTCGAGGACGTGCTGCAGATGGGCGAGCAGGTGCTCGTGCGCGTGATCGAGATCGACAAAAAGACCGGCAAGATCAGCCTTACGCGCAAGGACCTTCTGCCGCCCGAAAAGGAATAGCGCGCACGGAACGCTTCGATTCGGGGGCGCGGCAAACTGCCGCGCCCCCGAAAGCGCGCGCCGCGGCAGAATAATGTTTTCCCCCCGCGAATACGAATGTAGATAGGAAAGCGCGGGAGGGAACACGATGGAGAAACAGAAGATCGCGGACTCGCTGATGAGCACCGTCAATGTGTTCATTCTGTTGACAATCGTTCTGTTGTATGTGGTAACCGGCACGGGCCTTGGCGACGACGCGATCGCCGCGCTTTCCGACGAAACGGTGTACCGCGGCAAAAAGGGCGGCGCGGTGGCGCTCGAGTGCATCGTAAGCTGGGACGCCGCCGCCGTGGAGGACATGCTCGACGCGCTCCGCGAGGCGGACGCGCGCATCACGTTCTTCGTCAGCGGCGAGTGGGCCAAGGCGCACGCGGACACGCTGGAAACGATGATCGCGGACGGGCACGAGATCGGCTCCTGCGGCTACGTGCCGACCATCGACGGCGATATTGGCCTCGTCGAGCGCGACGTTTCGGCCTCGGCCCTGGTGATCGAGCAGATCACGGGCAAAAAGGTCGAGCTGTACAACGCCGGATTGCGCGACCGCGGAACCTCCGCGGACGCGGCGGAGGCGCTGGGCCTCGTGCACGTGGCGTGCACGGCGGACCTGCTCAGCGCGCGCGGGGACGCGGCGGATATCGCGCTGCGCGCATCGAAGCAGGCGTTTGATGGAAGCATACTAATGATACTCCCGACCGCGGAGGCGGCGCGCGCGCTGCCGGCGGTGATCGACACGATCCGCCAATGCGGGCTCTCGGTCACGACGGTCGGGGAACTTCTGAAATGAGGGAATACGTTGGTCGAAATCCATACCATGAAAAACGGCGTGCGCGTCGTCACCGAGGCGATGGAGCACGTACGCTCGGTTTCCGTCGGCATCTGGGTGAACACCGGTTCCGTGCGCGAAACGGGCAAGGAGCTTGGCGCGGCGCACTTTATCGAGCACATGGTGTTCAAGGGGACGGAGCGTCGCACGGCGGAGCAGATCGCCATTGAGATGGACGCCGTGGGCGGCATGCTCAACGCGTTTACGTCCAAGGAGTGCACGTGCTTTTACGCCAAGGTGCTGGACGAGCACCTGCCGCTCGCGATGGACATGCTCTCGGACATCGCGCTGCACAGCAAGTTTGAGACGGCGCCGCTGCGCAAGGAGAAGAGCGTCGTCGTCGAGGAAATCCTCATGATGGAGGACAGCCCGGAGGACATGGCCGCCGAGGTGGCCAACATGCTGTTCTTCGGCGACGATCCGCTGTCGCGCCCGATACTGGGCACCGAAAAATCCGTGCGCGCGTTCACGCGCGAGCTGCTGCTTGCCTATAAGGAGAAGCACTACTGCGCAAAGAACATTGTCATCGCGTGCGCGGGCCATTTTGAGCCGAAGGCGCTGATCGAGCTCGTCGAGAAGGAGTTCGGGGAGCTGCACGAGGGCGAGGCGGCGCCGGAGCTTGAGCAGAGCTTTCCGGGCGTCAGCCGCGTCGAGTGCATCAAAAAGGACATCGAGCAGGTGCATATCACGCTGATGCTGCCCGGCTTTGCGCGCGACACGATGGAGCAGTTCTCGCTCTCCGTGCTCAACAACGCGCTCGGCGGCAGCATGAGCTCGCGGCTGTTCCAGGCCATCCGCGAGAAGCGCGGCCTGGCGTATTCCGTCTATTCGTACCCGGTGTTCTATACAAAGACCGGGTCGTTCGCGCTCTACGCGGGCACCGGCGAGAAGCAGGCGGTCCGGGTGCTCAAGCTGATGCTCGCGGAGCTGAAGCGGCTTAAAAAGCACGGCCTGACCGAGGAGGAGTTTACGCGCTGCAAGGAGCAGCTAAAGGGCAGCTACCTGCTCAGCATGGAATCGCCGGGCGCGGTCATGAACGCGATCGGCAAGGTCGCGTTGTTACAAAATCGTGAATATATCGAGGCGGAAACGATAAACCGCATCACCTGTGTTACAATGGAAGATATTAACGCGGCGATTAAGACGGTGCTGGACGGAACGAAGCTTTGCGCGGCGTTCGTCGGGCGCACGGAGCCGCACGCGGACGCGCTGACGGAGCTCGTGACAAAGGGGTTCTAGCGCGCGGGAGCGGCGGCCGGGGGGACGGATATGGACAAACTCGATACGATATTTTCGATGCAGCGCGCGCTGGATTCTGATATTGAGACGCGCCGCCGGTTGGACTATTCCCCCGAGGAGTGGATCCAGAAGGACGTGCTCGCGATGGTGAGCGAGCTTGCCGAAGTGCTCGACGAGGTCAATTTTAAATGGTGGAAAAATAAAAAGCCCGTCGACGCTTCCGCGGTGCGCGGCGAGCTTGTCGACGTGCTGCACTTTTTTGTGAGCATGTGCATCCGCAGCGGCATGGACGCGGACGAGCTGTTTACGCGCTACTGCGAGAAGAACGGGGAGAACTTCGACCGCCAGCACGGCAGGTCCGATAAGCCCGGGTACGAGGTGGAATAGCCGTGGCAAAGACGAGGAAGCTCAAGAACAAGGGCCGCTTCTACGCAGTGCTGCTCGGCTTTGCCGCCGTGCTGTCGTTTGCGGTATTTTTGGCCAGGGTCGGCCTGCACAGGAACGAGATCACCTACGGCAGCATCGGCGCGGAGCTGGACGCCAGCGCCGTGATCGTGCGCGACGAGGCGGTCGTGCGGACCGAGGCGTACGAGAAGGTCACGTTCGACGTCGTCGAGGGGCAGACCGTCGAGGACGGCACGCTGATTGCCGAGGTGTTCAAGCGCGGCTACCAGGACGAGACGATGGTGACGCTGCTCAACCTGCAAAAGCAGGTGTACGCGCACCAGATGGAGCTGCTCGCCGGCACGGTCCCGCCGGAGCTTGCCGACGTGAACACGCGCATCCTGACGGTCGAGGACCAGATCCGCGCCGCGTCGCGCGGGCAGACCGACCTCGACATGCTCGCGCTTGAGCAGTCGCTTAAAGACCTGCAGGCCGAGCGCAGCACCGTGCTGCGCACGCTGGTCTCCGCCGACCCGCAGCTCACCTCGATGTACTCGCAGCTCGACGAGCAGCAAAACAGCGTCAAGAGCTGGAAGCGCGACGTGGTCAACAGCGCGGGCACCGGCATCATCAGCTTCTATTTCGACGGCTACGAGCAGGCTCTGGCGATCAACAAGCTCAGCACGATCAACGCGGACCTGATCGACAAGGTCGTGGCCGGCGGCAACACGAGCGTCGTCAAGGAATCGGTCGAGGACATCCCGCTGTACCGGCTCATCAAGCCGACGCACTGGTACCTGGTGTTTGTGACGAAGGCGACCGACCCGCTGCGGCTGTCCGCGGGCGAGAAATACTTCATCACGTTTACGGATTACTCCGATCAGGTGTACGAGGCCACGGCGCGCGAGCCCGCGGTCTCCGAGAAGCAGATTGTGAACATCCTGGAGTTTAACACGGACATCGGCAAGCTCGTCGGCGTGCGCACGGTATCCGCAAAGATCACCAAGTCCGCGCAGGGGCTCGTCGTGCCGGTGGAGGCGATCGACATCGTCAACGGCGTGGCCGGGCTCAACATCAAGTACGGCGACCAGCCGCTGCGCGTCGAGATCGACGTGCTTGCCGAGGACGGCAAAAAAGCGGTGATCCGCGCAAGGAACTCGACCGACACGTTGGCCGTGGGCCAGAAGTACATCAAGCCATGAGCGGGATTTACGGCAACTACTGCGACGTGCGGTCGCGCATGGAATCGGCCTGCGCGCGCTCCGGGAGAAGCGCGGGCGACGTGCGTTTGATCGCGGTGACCAAGTTCGTGGACATACCCCGCATCGCGGAGGCGGTTACTGCCGGTGTGACGGAAGTGGGAGAAAATCGTGTCCAGGATTTGAAGGAGAAGTTAAATTTCTTTGAACAGCACGGGCTTACCACCCATTTCATTGGACAACTGCAGACGAATAAGTTAAAATACGTCTGTAATCGGGTCGGCACGATACAGTCGGTCGACCGCGCCGCTCTCTGTGAAAAACTGGAGCAGGCGGCCGCGGCGAACGGCGGCGTGCAGGACGTATTCGTGCAGGTGAACATTGGCGACGAGCCGCAAAAGGGCGGGATTTCCATTCCGGAACTGCCGTCCCTTGTGGGAATACTCTCGGAATGTTCGCATTTATGCGTCAAGGGCCTGATGTGCGTGCCGCCGGCGGGGGAGCCGGAGGCGGCAAGACCGTATTTTCGGCGGATGTACGAGCTCTTTTGCCGGCTCAGGCGGGAGTACCCGAAGCTGCCGATTGCCGAGCTCTCCATGGGCATGAGCCACGATTTTGAAGTGGCGATCGAGGAGGGCGCGACGATGGTGCGCGTCGGCACGGCGATATTCGGGGAGCGGACGAAATAACGGGGTCCGGCCGCCGCGGGGCGGCCTGCATATGTGGGAGGAAACTGGATGGCGAGTCTATACACGAAGTTCCTGGATTTCATTGGAATCGAGGAAAGCGACGAAACCGAAGAGGAGCGCGACGAATACTACCGCGAGGAAAGCGACAGCCGCGCCGACAACGTGGTGCATTTCGGCAACCGCGCGCAGTCGCGCGTAAAGGCCGAAAAAGCCGCGCCTGCCGCCTCGACGGGCTCCAACCTGCCGATCTCCGGCGGCATGAAGATGATCGTGTACCACCCGGTCAGCTACGAGGATACGCAGATCATCATCGACAACTTAAAGAACCGCAAGCCGGTCATCGTGAACATGGAGGAGCTGGACGTGGAGTGCGCGCAGCGCATACTGGACTTCCTCTCCGGCGCCGTGTATGCGCTCAGCGGGACCATGTGCAAAATATCTCGCGGAATTTTTGTCGTCGCTCCGAATAATTATGATGTAGTCGGGAATAACGACGACTTTGGCGATTCGATGTAACCCGGGCCGGGGAAAGCACAGCATGCGGGCACATCAATTACGCATTGGTGTGTCCGCTTTTTAAGGAGCGGTATGATCAAGACTTCGGATATCGTCAACAAGGTCTTTTCCAAGTCGTTCATGGGCTATGATGTCCGCGAGGTGGACGCGTTCCTTGACGATATTATCACCGAGATCGAGACGCTCCAGAAGGAGCGCCTCGAGATGACGGCCGCGATGGAGGAGATGCTGCAGGAGCTCAAGCGATACGACAGCATCGTGGCTGCTTCCGGCGGCGTGCAGCCGGACCGCATGCTCGAGAGTGCGGACACGCGCAGAAGGCTTGCGCAGCCGCGGCGCATCGCGCAGCCGCGCGCGGCGATCGCGCCGGCTCCGGGCGCGGACCTGCCCGACGACACCGTGCGCGCGATTGCGGACGCGGTCGCGCTCGAGATCGAGACGGGGACCGCCGCCCCGCGCAAAAAATCCGTCGAGGAGGAGCTGCGCCGCGTGCCGCAGCAGCCCGAGCAGCCGCGCTCCGCCTGGAAAAAAGAAGCCGATCTCCCATGACCGATTTCCCCGAGAGCAGCATACCGTTTTTAACGCCCGATGAGATGCGCCGGCGCGGCTTTGCGTCGGCGGATTTTGTGCTGGTGTCCGGCGACGCGTACGTCGACCACCCGAGCTTCGGTGCGGCGATCATCGCGCGCGTGCTGCAAAGCCGCGGCTATTCCGTGGGCGTGCTCGCGCAGCCCGATTGGCACAGCGCGGACGCGTTCCGCGCGCTCGGGCGGCCGAAGCTTGCGTTTCTCGTCACCGGCGGCAACATCGACTCGATGGTGAACCACTACACCGCGGCCAAGAAGCGGCGCGGCGAGGACGCGTACACGCCCGGCGGGCGCGCCGGCGCGCGGCCGGACCGCGCGGCGATCGTGTACGGCAACCGCTGCCGTGAGGCGTACGCCGGCGTGCCGGTACTACTCGGCGGCATCGAGGCGAGTTTACGGCGGTTCGCGCACTACGATTACTGGGACGATAAGGTGCGCCATTCGATTTTGTACGACGCGGGCGCGGACCTTCTGCTCTACGGCATGGCGGAGCGTTCGATCGTGCAGGTGGCGGACGCGCTCGCCTCCGGCCGCGACGTGCGCTCGATTGCGGACGTGCGCGGCGCCTGTTACCGCGCGGACAAGCCCGACGACGTGCCGGGCGCGGTGGTGCTGCCCTCGTTTACGGAGGTTTCGGAAAACAAGCGGAAGTACGCCGAGGCCTTTATGTCCGAGCAGCGCGAGCACGACGCCGTGCGCGGCCGCGCGCTCGTGCAGCCGCACGAGAAAGGCTGCCTCGTCGTCAATCCGCCGCAGCCGCCGCTGACGGCCGCGGAGCTCGATGCAATCTACGCGCTGCCGTTTACGCGCCGCGCGCACCCGTCCTACCGCGCGCATATCCCGGCGCTCGACGAGGTCTCGTTCTCGATCACGTCCGCGCGCGGCTGCTTCGGCGGCTGCAGCTTCTGCGCGCTGACGTTCCACCAGGGGCGCGTCGTCCAGGCGCGCAGCCACGCGTCCATCCTCGCCGAGGCGAAGGATTTGACGTGCGATCCGGCGTTTCGCGGCGTGATCCACGACGTCGGCGGCCCCACGGCGAACTTCCGGCAGCCCGCCTGCAAAAAACAATTGACGGCGGGCGTCTGCGCGGACAGGCAGTGCATCGGCTACGAGCGCTGCGGGAACCTTATCGCCGACGAGAGCGACTACACCGCGCTGCTGAAAAAGCTCCGCGCGCTGCCGGGGGTCAGGCGCGTGTTCGTGCGCTCCGGCGTGCGCTATGACTACGCGCTGTACGATAAGAGCGACGCGTTTTTGAGCGAGCTTGTGCGGCATCACGTCAGCGGCCAGCTCAAGGTTGCGCCGGAGCACGTGTCCGACCGCGTGCTGTACTACATGAACAAGCCCCCGCGCGCGGTGTTCGACCGCTTCGCCGAAACGTACGCGCGGCTGAACCGGCGCTTCGGCCTCGACCAGTACCTCGTGCCGTACCTGATCTCGTCGCACCCCGGCTCGGAGCTTTCGGACGCGATTGAGCTCGCGCTCTACCTAAAGGAGAACCGCATGCGGCCCGAGCAGGTGCAGGACTTCTATCCCACGCCCGGCACGCTCTCGACCTGCATGTTTTATACCGGGCTCGACCCGCGCACGATGGAGCGGATGTATGTGCCGAAATCGCCCGACGAGAAGCGCATGCAGCGCGCGCTTTTGCAGTACTACGACCCGAAAAACTTCGCGCTCGTGCGCAGGGCGCTGGAACAGGCGGGAAGAAGTGACCTGATCGGCTTTGGCCGCGGCTGCCTCGTGCCGCCGCCGCGCGAGGCGGCAAAAACCGCCGCAAACGCCGCGCGCACGGGCACAAAGCGCGGCAAGAATGCAGTTGACAAACGCCGGCGGAATCGCTAATATATTGGTTGGTCGTGCTTTTAAGCCTGCCGGCAAGGGATGTGAACGCAGGGTATGGAGATCAATATCGCGGCCGCGCTCAAGAACATCGGTGCGACGTACGCTTTTTCCGGCGAGCTTGCCGTGGAGCGGCAGACCTATTTAGGCCGCGAGCTGGAATTTATGGGGCCGGTACAGGTCGGCGGCGCGTACGTGTTCGACGGCAAGCTGTTCACGGTGACGGGTACGATCGAGGCCAGTCTCAACTCCGTGTGCGCGCGCTGCGGCGAGGATTTTACGGAAGCGATCGCGTGCGCGTTTTCCGAACGGTTCGAGAAGGCGCCGGAGCGGCCGGACGAGCGCGAGACCTACGCCTACGAGGGCGAACGGATTACGCTCGACGACGCGGTGATGGACAATCTGTACTTAAACCTTCCGATCGCGTCGGTGTGCCGGGAGGATTGCCGCGGGCTCTGCCCGATCTGCGGGGTCAACCGCAATACGATACAATGCGACTGCCGGGCCGCGGACGTAAAAACGCCGTTCGCGGACCTAAAGAAATTGAGTAACGAACATAAGGAGGTGTAACCATGGCAGTACCGAAGAGAAAAACTTCGAAAGCGAGGCGGGACTCGAGGCGGGCGAATACGTTCCGTCTGGACGCGCCGACCCTCGTGGAATGCCCGCAGTGCCACTCGCTGGTCACGCCGCACACGGTTTGCAAAAAGTGCGGGACCTACGACGGCGCGAAGGTTCTCGACATGGAAAAAAAGGAAAAGAAGAACGCGTAACGGTTCACCTTCTTTCGTGTGGAGCGCGAAAGGCTTTTGTGCGGCTGCATGAAAGCCTTTTTTTGCGTTTCGGCCCGGTTTCTGATATAATACGTTGCACAAACTAGGGGGGTGTCTGTATGAACCTTGCCATCGACGTCATGGGCGGCGACAACGCGCCGCTCGCCGCGCTTGCCGGCTGCGAGGCCGCGCAGAAGCTCCTGCCGGAGGACGCGGAGCTGACGCTCTACGGCGATAAGGCCGCGCTCGACGCCGCCGTGGCCGCGGGCCGCTTCGACGTGTCGCGCGTTTCGGTCGTGTACACGACCGAGACGATCGGCTGCGACGAGCAGCCCACGCTCGCCGTCCGCAAAAAGAAGGATTCCTCGATGGTGCGCGCGCTCGAGGACGTTGCGGCGGGCCGCGCGGACTGCATCGTCTCCGCCGGCAGCACCGGCGCGCTATTGACCGGCGCGACGCTGATCGTCCGGCGGCAAAAGGGCGTCAAGCGGCCCGCGCTCGCGGTCGCGCTGCCCACGCTCACGGGCTGCGTGCTTTTGCTCGACAGCGGCGCGAACACCGACTGCAAGCCGGAGTACCTCGCGCAGTTTGCCCTGATGGGCTCGACCTATATGGAGCGCGTGTTCGGCATCAAAGAACCGCGCGTCGGCCTGCTCAACAACGGCACCGAGGAGGAGAAGGGCAACGAGCTGACCAAGGCCGCGCACCAGCTGCTTAAAAGCGCGCCCGTGCGCTTTATCGGCAACTGCGAGGCGCGCGACGTGCTCTCGGGCGAGTTCGACGTCGTGGTTTGCGACGGCTTCGACGGCAACGTCGTGCTCAAGACAATCGAGGGCACGGCCTCGATGCTCATGAAAAAATTGAAGATGGAGCTGACCGCCGGCGCGCTGACCAAGGCGGGCGCGCTCCTGGCCAAACCCGCGTTTGTTAAGCTGAAAAAGAGCCTCGATTATTCGGAGTACGGCGGCGCGCCGCTCATCGGCGTATCCGGCGGCGTGATCAAGGCGCACGGCAGCTCGGACGCAAAAGCGTTCTGCTCCGCCATCCTCCAGGCGCACAAGCTGGTCGCCGGAAACGTCGTCGCGCTCGTGGGCGAGGCGGTTGCCTCTTTCACCCAGGAGGATTGACAACATAGGCCGGTTCATATAGAATACATGCGGAATGGGATCCGTATAAACAAAACCGAGGAGTAGATATCATTATGTATTTTGAGAAGATTCGGGAGGTCATCTCCAAGCAGTTGGATATCGACCCCGCGACCGTTCAGATGGAGAGCAGACTCATCGACGACCTCAAGGCCGATTCTCTGGATATTGTGGAGCTCATCATGGATCTCGAGCAGGAGTTCGACGTGGAGATCCCGGACGAGGAGCTGCCGAAGATCCACACGATCGCAGATATCGTGGGGTATCTGGAAAAGGACTGAATCAGTCAGGCCGATGCCCGCATCCAACGGTGCGGGCTTTTTTCTAATCGGCGGATCGGGAAATGGACGTGACGCAGCGGACGGAAACCGGAATCGAGCGGCTCATTTGCGCGCTGGGGTACTCGTTTTGTGACGAGGAGCTCCTGTTTACCGCGCTGACGCATACGTCGTTCGTCAAGGGCGACGGGCGGCGTGCGGGAAGCTTGCACAACGAGCGGCTGGAGTTTTTGGGCGACGCCGTGCTCGAGCTCGTCGTGAGCGATCGGCTGTACCGCTCGAATCCGCGCATGCAGGAGGGCGACATGACGAAAGCGCGCGCGCGCCTCGTCTGCGAGCAGTCGCTGTATCGCGCGGCCTGCGCGCTCGGCGTGCCGGAGGCGCTTAGGCTAGGCCACGGCGAGGAGGTCACCGGCGGGCGCGAGAAGCCGTCGATCGTGTCCGATGCGCTCGAGGCGCTGATCGGCGCGATCTATGTCGACGGCGGCATGGACGCGGCGCGCGAATTCATCCTCTCGCGCGTGATCCGGCTGCTCGAGGAAGCGTGCGTGCAGACGACGGACAAGGACTATAAGACGCGCCTGCAGGAGCACGTGCAGAAGGAGCACAACGCCGGCCCGGAATATGTTCTGATTTCGGAGACCGGCCCGGAGCATAAAAAAGAATTTACGATGCGCGTGCTGCTTGGCGGCGAGGTGCTCGGCGAAGGCGCGGGCGCGTCCAAGCAGGCGGCGGGGCAGGAGGCGGCGCGGGCCGCCATCGAGAAGCTTTGCGCGCAGGAAGAAAAATAGGATCGGGAGGCATGCTTGCGGCTGGTTAAACTGGACCTGATCGGGTTTAAGTCGTTCGCGCACCGGACGGAACTGGTGTTCGGCGACGGTATCACCGCGGTGATCGGCCCGAACGGGAGCGGAAAAAGCAATATCGCGGACGCGGTGCGCTGGGTGCTCGGCGAGCAGAGCGCAAAGGCGCTCCGCGGCGCAAAGATGGAGGACGTTATCTTCGGCGGCACGCAGCAGAAGAAGGCGCTCTCCTACTGCGAGGTTACGCTGACGTTCGATAACGCCGATCACAAGCTGCCGATCGAGTTTGCCGAGGTTGCCGTGACGAGGCGCGTGTACCGCTCCGGCGAGAGCGAGTACTGCATCAACAAGAACCCGTGCCGCCTGCGCGACATCGCCGACCTGTTTCACGACACCGGCATCGGCAAGGACGGCTATTCGATCATCGGCCAGGGCAAGGTGGACGAGATACTCGCCAACCGCTCGAACGACCGCCGCACCGCGCTCGAGGAGGCGGCCGGCGTGATGCGCTACCGCGTGCGCAAGGAGGAGGCGGAGCGCAAGCTCGAGAGCACCGGCAAGAACCTCGAGCGCATCGAGGACATCCTGGCGGAGCTGTTTGCCAGGCTCGGCCCGCTCGAGGAACAGAGCCGCGCCGCGCGCGAATTTCTCAAGCTGCGCGACGAGCTGCGGGACCTCGAGATCAATTTATTTTTGGCGCAGTACGAGCGCATGAACGAGCGCCTTGCCGCGATTGCGGGCGCGATGCGCGAAATGGCCGCCGACGCCGCGCGCTGCGGCGAGCGCGAGCAGGCGCTGCTTTCGCAGTGTGCGGAGGCCGAATCGCGCGCGCGCACGCTCGACGCGGAGTTGTTCGAGATGCAGAACGCGCTGATGGCGATGCTCGCGGGTGTCGAGACGCATACGGGCGAGTGCAACGTATTGATCGAGCGGCGCGACAACGCGGCCGCCGAGCGCGCGCGGCTCAGCGCGGAGCGCGAAAAGCTGCTTGGGACGGCGGCGGAGCTGTCCTCCGCGGTGGAGCGGATGCAGGGCGACGAGGCGGACGCGGTCGCACTTTCCCGGCTGGACGCGGAGATTGCGGAAAAGACCGCCGCGCTTGCCGCGGCGGACGAAACGATCGAAACAAGCGAAGCGGCGCTCGAGGCGATGAAGGCGTCGATCATCGAGGCGATGAACCGGCTGTCGGACGCGCGAAACCGCGTGACGCATTCCGGCGCGATGGCCACGGCGCTCAATGCGCGCATCGGCGATATTTCCCGGGAGACGGAGGATTGCCAGGCAAAGGGCGGGCGGCTCGACGAGGAGCTGCGCGCGGCCAAGGAGGCGCAATCGGGCGCGGAAGCGCAGCGCGACGACGCGGCGAAGCGCCTGTCGGACGCGCAGTCGCGCCAGGCGGATAAAGAGCAGGCCTACCGCAATCTGCAGCAGCGCGTGCGCGAGCTCGAGCAGGCGGCGAGCAGCCAGCAGTCGCGCTTCTCCGTGCTCTCGGACATGGCGCGGCAGCGCGAGGGCTATTACGACAGCGTCAAGTTTTTGATGCGCGACGCGGCAAACGACGCGGCGCTTTCGCGCGCGATGGTCGGCGTGGTCGCGGAGCTTGTCCGCGTGCCGAAGGAGTACGAGACGGCGATTTCCATGTCGCTCGGCTCGTCGTTGCAGAACATCGTCACCGAGACGCCCGAGGACGCGCAGTACGTCATCGAGTACCTGCGCAAGAAGGATTACGGCCGCGCGACGCTTTTGCCGCTCTCGCTTCTGCGCGTTCAGACGCCCACGCCGCAGGAGCGCGCGCTGCTGAATGCGGAAGGCTGCATCGGCCTAGCCAGCGAGCTGATCACATTCGATAAAAAGATTGCGCCCGCGGTCGGCTTTCTGCTCGGCCGCACGGCGATTGTAAAGGACCTCGACAGCGGCGTGCGGCTCAAGAAGCGCTCTGGCGGCGCATTCCATATCGCGACGCTCGACGGCGACATCATCAGCACGGGCGGCTCGATGAGCGGCGGCAGCCAGAAGAAGCGGTCGTTCTCGCTGCTCGGGCGTGAGCGCGAGATGGCGGAACTGATGGAGGCCATTCGCGCGACGGAACAGAAGAAGACCGCGCTGCTTGCCGACGTCGAGCGGGGTAAGAACGAGCTGTTGCTGCTCGGCGCCGAGATCGACGGTGTCCGCGGCGAGCTGCATGGGCGCGAGATCGACCTGGCCAAGCAGAATGAGCGGACCGAAATCATTCTGCGCGACATCTCGGAGAACCGCGCCGCGCTCGAGAAGCTGGCCGAGGAGCGCGACGGTATCCTCGAGAACCTCGCGGAGCTTGCCGCGGAGCGCGAGCGCGCGGCCACGCTGCAGACGGATATCGAGCAGGGCAACGCGTGCACGCGCGAGGACGTGGCAAAGGCGCAGCAGGCGCTTGCCGCGCTCCGAGCCGAACGCGAGGAACAGAACGCGGCCATCACGGAGCTGCGCGTGCGCCGCATGGCGCTGGCCAAGGAGCGCGACGCCGCGGCAAGCGAGAAAAAACGGCTGCAGCGCGAGCTGGACGAGGGCAGAAAGCGCGTTTTGGCGCTCGACGCCGAGCTGCTCACACTAAAAGAGCAGATCGACGCGGCGGGTGCGCGGCTTGAGCAGATGCAGGCCTCGGTTGCGACGGAGCAGGGCGTTGCGGCGGAACGGAAGAAGGCGCAGCAGGCGCTTGAGGACGAGCGGGCGCAGCTTGCCGACGCGCTCTCCGCGCTGCGCGCGCAGCGCGAGGGGCTGCTTAGCGAGTCGCGCGAGCTCACCGAGCGGCTGCATAAGCAGGAGATGAACAAAAGCCGGCTCGAGATGGAGCTTTCGGCAATGCAGAACCATATCTGGGAAGAATACTCGCTGACGTACGAAAACGCGCTGCCGCTTCGCCGCGAGATCGCAATCGGCAACACAAACGCGCGCATCGCGGAGCTCAAGGGCGAGATCCGCGCGCTCGGCGAGATCAACGTCGCCGCGATCGAGGATTACAAGGCGGTGAGCGAGCGGCACGCGTCGCTGTCCGCGCAGCGCGACGACCTGACCATGGCCAAGGCGGACCTGGAGTCGCTGATCGTCGAGCTGACCAAAACCATGGAGGCGGAGTTTAAGAAACAGTTCGCTCTGATCCAGCAAAACTTCACCGGGGTGTTCTGCGAGCTGTTCGGCGGCGGGTACGCGGAGCTGCGGCTGGCCGACGAGCGCGACGCGTTGAACTGCGAGATCGACATCATCGCGCAGCCGCCGGGCAAGAAGCTGCAGCTGCTGTCACTCCTCTCGGGCGGCGAGCGCGCGCTGACCGCCATCGCGCTGCTGTTTGCGATGCTGCGGCTCAAGCCCCCGGCGTTCTGTCTGCTCGACGAGATCGAGTCCTCGCTCGACGAAGCGAACGTATCGCGGTTTGCGGACTTTATCAAGTCCTATTCGGGCGGCACGCAGTTCATCCTCATCACGCACCGCAAGGGCAGCATGGAGGTCTGCGACACGCTGTACGGCGTCTCCATGGAGGAGAAGGGCGTCAGCAAGATCGTGTCCGCCCGCTTTGAGGAGGTATCCTGATGGAGAAGAACATCGGTTTTTTTGAGAAGCTCGCGCGCGGCCTCGGCAAAACGCGCGAGAATCTGATCTCGCGCGTGTTCCATGCCGACGAGCGCGTCGATGACGAATTTTTCGACGAGCTCGAGGAGGCGATGATCCTTTCCGACATGGGCGTTGAAACAACGGAGAAGCTGATCGCCGCGCTGCGGACGCGGCTCCGTCAGGACCGCACCGTGATGCGCACGGAGGCAAAGGCCGCGCTTGTTACGCTGATTGCGGACGCCGTGCGGCCGTCCGGCGCGCTCGCCGCGGACTCTGGTCCCGCGGTGCTGCTCATCGTCGGCGTCAACGGCGTAGGCAAGACCACTTCGATCGGTAAGATCGCGCACCAGTACCGCGAGAGAGGGCGCAAACCCATGCTGGCCGCGGCGGACACGTTCCGCGCGGCGGCGGCGGAGCAGCTCTCGGCCTGGGCACAGCGCGCGAACGTACCGCTCGTGCGGCACGGCGAGGGCGCGGACCCGGCGGCCGTTGTGTTCGACGCGGCCGCGTCGTACAAGGCCAAAAAATGCGACCTTTTAATCGTCGACACGGCGGGGCGGCTGCATACCAAGCAGAACCTGATGCAGGAGCTGGCCAAAATCCGCCGCGTGATCGCGCGCGAACTGCCGGACGTGCCTTGCGAGACGCTGCTCGTGCTCGACGCTACGACCGGGCAGAACGCTGTCGCGCAGGCGCAGGCGTTCTTGGAAGCATGCGAGCTCACCGGCGTGATCCTGACCAAGATCGACGGCAGCGCCAAGGGCGGCGTCGTCGTGGCGGTCTGCGACAAACTCCATTTGCCCGTGCGCTTCATCGGCGTGGGCGAGGGGATCGACGACCTGCAACCGTTCGACGCGGACCGCTTTGCCGAGGCGATATTGATGGGCTTGGCCGAATAAAACGCTTGACATTAGGCGCGTATCGGGTATAATACTCCTGTCTGTAAAGGAAAACTACTTTACAGGCGGGATTTTTTTTGATGGCGGGGAACGCGGCGCATGGACCGTTTGGTGGAACTCGGCAGGCTGCTCGACGCATACGGGAAGCTGTTGACCGCGCGGCAGAGCGAGCTGCTGCGGCAGTACGCGTTCGAGGACTGCTCGCTTTCGGAGATTGCGGAGCGCGAGGGCGTTTCGCGCCAGGCGGTGCGCGACGCGATCGCGCGCAGCGAGCAGCAATTGCACGCGTTCGAGGCTTCGCTCGGCCTCATGCAAAAATACGACGCGATGCGGCTGGCGCTGCGGGAACTGACCGCCGCCGCGGAACGGCTGCGGCTTACCGAAACGGAACAGGCGGAGCTGCTCGGCAAAATTGCCGCGGTGGCGGCGTGCTGGGAGGACGAAGATGGCGTTTGAGGGAATCAGCCAAAAGATACAGCAGGTGTTTTCCAAGCTGACCGGCCGCGGCAAGCTGTCCGAGGCGGACGTGCGCGAGGCGATGCGCGAGATTCGGCTCTGCCTGCTCGAGGCGGACGTGAACTACCTCGTCGTCAAGGACTTCGTCAGGACGGTCACGGACCGCGCGGTCGGTTCCGGCGTGCTCGAGAGCCTCACGCCCGGCCAGCAGGTCATCAAGATCGTCAACGAGGAAATGACGCGGCTGATGGGCTCGACGAACGCAAAGCTCGAGTTCGGCAGCGAAACGCCAGCGGTCATTTTAATGGCTGGTCTGCAGGGCGCGGGCAAGACGACGATGTGCGCCAAGCTCGCGGCCCTTTTGAAGAAGCAGTACAACAAGTCCCCGCTCTTGGCCGCGTGCGACATCTACCGCCCGGCGGCTATCCAGCAGCTTGTGATTGTCGGCGAAAAGGTCGGCGTGCCGGTGTTCGAGCGCGGGACGGCGGACCCCGTCGAGACGGCCAAACTCGCCGTCGCGCACGCGAAGAAGAATTTCTTGGACGTCGTGATCGTCGACACGGCCGGCCGATTGCACATCGACGACGAGATGATGTCGGAGCTCGTGCGCATCGAAAGCGCGGTGCGGCCGGTCGAGACGCTGCTTGTGCTCGACGCCATGACCGGCCAGGACGCGGTCAATACGGCCAAGACCTTCCACGAGAAGGCGAAGCTGACCGGCGTGATTTTGACCAAGCTCGACGGCGACACGCGCGGCGGCGCGGCTTTGTCCGTGCGCGCGGTGACGGGGCTGCCCGTCAAATTCTCCGGCGTGGGCGAGAAGCTGACCGACATCGAGCCGTTCCACCCGGACCGCATGGCCTCGCGTATACTCGGCATGGGCGACGTGCTGACGCTGATCGACAAGGCGCAGGCGGCGTTCGACCAGCAGAAGGCGGTCGAGCTTTCGCAAAAGCTCCGCACCGACTCGTTCACGCTCGACGACTTCCTCGACCAGATGGAGCAGGTCAAGAACATGGGCTCCATGGAGGAGATCCTCTCGATGCTGCCGGGCATGAAGGGCCAGGCGGCGAACGTGCAGGTCGACGAGAAGGCGATGGCGCGCACGGCGGCGATCATCAAGTCCATGACGAAGCAGGAGCGGGCAAATCCCGACGTGCTCAACGCCAGCCGCCGCAAGCGCATCGCGCGCGGGTCCGGCACGAGCATCCAGGAGGTCAACCGGCTGATGAACCAGTTCGACTCGACGAGGAAGCTTATGAAGCAGATGTCGGGCGGGAAGATGAAGCCCGGCAGGCGCGGCTTCCCGTTTGGATTCTAGCGAACAACGGAAATACCGTTTTCGAAATACAGAAGAAACAGGAAAGTTGGAGGAACAAAAACGTATGCTCAAGATCAGACTGCGCAGGATGGGCGCGAAGAAGGCCCCGTATTACCGCATCGTCGTGGCGGACTCGCGCGCGCCGCGCGACGGCGACTTCGTCGAGGAGCTCGGCTACTATAACCCGCTGACCGAGCCGATCGAGCTCAAGGTCAACAACGAGCGCGCGGCGGAGTGGGTCAAGAACGGCGCCCAGCCTTCGGACACGGTCCGCGCCCTGCTCAAAAAGAGCGGCGCGATCAGCTGAAGAATATGGAAGAGCTCGTCAAATTTATCGCCGAGAGCCTCGTCGACCATCCGGAGGCGGTGCAGGTGTCCACCAAAGAGGACGGCGACTGCACGGTCATCGAGCTGCGCGTGGCGGAGGGTGACATGGGCAAGGTGATTGGCCGGCAGGGCCGCATCGCCAAGGCTATCCGCACCGTGGTCAAGGCCACCTCCGTGCGCGAGGACAAAAAATACATGGTGGAGATCGTTGAATAGCGACTATCTCCGCATCGGCGCCGTCGTGCGCGCGCACGGCGTGCGCGGCGCGATTAAGGTCGTCCCGACGACGGACGACCCGCGTCGGTTTTTGGATCTGGCCGAGGTGTTCGTCGAGCAGGGCGGCAGCTACCGACCGGTGGCGGTCTTACAGGCCCAGCTGCTGAACGACGGCGTGTCTCTCCAGCTTGCGGGGATCGATACGCGCGACGAGGCCGAGAAGCTGCGCGGCGCGTACCTCTGTGTCGATCGCGCGCATGCGGTCACGCTCGCGCCCGACTCGTATTTTGTCGCGGACCTCGTCGGCTGCGAGGCGCTGGACACGGCGGGGCGGAGGCTCGGGCGCGTAACGGACGTGCTCTCGCTGCCGGCCAACGACGTCTACGAGATCGACGGCGGCAGGCTGCTCGTTCCCGCGCTCAAGCGCGTACTCGCCACGGTGGACCTAGCGGGAAAGCGCATCGTGTTCGACGCGGACGCGCTCGCGGAGGTCGCCGTCTATGCGGATTGACATCCTCACGCTGTTTCCGGAGATGTTTCCCGGTGTGCTCGACGCGAGCATGCTCGGCCGCGCCCGTGCGGCGGGGCTTCTTGACGTGCGCACGCACAACATCCGAGACTACGCCGACAACAAGCACAAAAAGACCGACGACTACCCGTTCGGCGGCGGCGCGGGCATGGTCATGATGGCGCAGCCGATATTCGACTGCGTCGAGCAGGTGCTCTCCGGCGAAAGCGCGCACCGTATCCTTTTGACGCCGCGCGGAAAGACGCTGACGAGCGCGCGCGCGCGGGAGCTGGCGCAGCTGCCGCGGCTGCTGCTGCTGTGCGGCCACTACGAGGGCGTGGACGAGCGCGCCCTGTCGCTCATTGACGAGGAGCTCTCGATCGGCGACTATGTGCTCACCGGCGGCGAGCTGCCCGCGATGGTGCTGCTCGACGCGGTCTCGCGCTTCATCCCCGGCGTTTTAGGCTCGGACGAGAGCGCCGAGGACGAGTCGTTTTCGGCGGGACTGCTCGAATATCCGCAGTACACGCGGCCCGCGGACTTTCGCGGCATGCAGGTGCCGGAGATTCTGCTCTCCGGCCATCACGCGAACATTCAGAAATGGCGGCGGGAACGCGCGCTCGAAAAAACGCGGGCGGCCCGGCCGGATCTTCTGCCGTCCACGGAGGGCGGTGAGGGCGAGGACGGGCGGCGCGGAACGTAAGCCGCGCCGAAAACGGCCGGCTCCGGGGCGGATTTTACCCGAAAACGGGGAAAGTTGGCCTTGCATTCGGTTGCTTTATTGTGTTATAATCGCGCTTGTGACAACGGACGGTCCGCTGTTCGGCTTTTGCCGGATATGAACGCCCTGTAAAAAAGGAGGACAATTTCAATGTCAAAGATCATTCAGGAACTGGAAAAAGAGCAGATCCGCACGGACCTGCCGGAGCTCGAGATCGGCGACAGCGTCCGCGTGTTCGTCAAGGTCATCGAGGGCAGCCGCGAGCGGTTGCAGAGCTTTGAGGGCGTCGTGATCAAGATGCAGGGCGGCGGCGTGCGCAAGTCGTTCACCGTCCGCCGCATTTCGTACGGCGTCGGCGTCGAGCGGACGTTCCCGTACAACAGCCCGCGCATCGGCAGGATCGAGATCATGCGCCACGGCCAGGTGCGCCGCGCCAAGCTGTACTACCTGCGCGACCGCGCCGGCAAAGCCGCCAAGGTGCGCGAGCGCATCGACGAGAAGCCCGCCCAATAACGACCGGATCACTCCCCCAGCCGGACGGCCGGGGGAGTTTCTTCATTGTTAGTTTTTAGCTTCTTTTTCCTTTTCTTTCGCGAAAGAAAAGGAAACGAAAAGAAAGCTAAGCGGGCCCCCTTCCCGACTTTCTTTTGTTGCTTTTCTTTCTAGAAAGAAAAGCAAAGAGAAAAACCATTCGGCCTTTCCTTTTCTTTCGCGAAAGAAAAGGAAACGAAAAAAAAGCGAAGCAAGGTTCTCTTTTCCCGACTTTCTTTTGTTACTTTTCTTTCTAGAAAGAAAAGTAAGAGAACCCTCCCCTACGGGCGTCAAACTCGCCGCCCCCCACTATACCGACAACCCACGGAGCGTATCCCGCATGCAGATCCAATGGTATCCGGGCCACATGGCCAAAGCGCGCCGCCTCCTGCTGGAGGACCTCAAGCTCGTCGACGTCGTCGCCGAGCTTGTCGACGCGCGCGCGCCCGCGGCCACGCAGAACCCGGACTTTGACGAGCTGTTTACGGGCAAATCGCGCGTGATCCTGCTGAACAAGAGCGACCTGGCCGACCCGGCGCTGACGAAGCGCTGGATCGCGCAGTTCCGTGCGCGCGGATTCGCCGCGGGCGGCATTTCGGCGACCGCGCCGCGCTGCCGCGCCGAGGTGATCGCGCTGATCGAGGCCGCCGCCGCGGAAGCGGTCGAGCGCATGCGCAAAAAGGGCGTGAACAAGGTCGTACGCGCGCTGATCGCGGGCATCCCGAACGTCGGCAAGTCCACGCTCATCAACCGCGTCGCGGGCGGGAAGCGGGCGGCCGTAGGCGATAAGCCCGGCGTAACGCGGGCGAAACAGTGGGTCAAGATCACGCCGTACCTTGAATTGATGGACACGCCCGGCCTGCTCTGGCCGAAGCTGGCCGATCAGGACCTGGCCAGGCACCTGGCGTATATCGGCTCGATCCGCGACGAATTGGTGCCCGCCGAGGAGCTCGCGTCCGCGCTGCTTGGCGAGCTGATGTCGCTTTCCCGCGACGCGCTGCTTGCGCGCTATCCGAAATTAACGTCGGACGCGGACAGCGGCGACCTGCTCGCACTCGTCTGCCGCTCGCGCGGGTTTTTGCTGTCCGGCGGGGAGCCGGACACGGAGCGCGCCGCGCGCATCGTGCTCGACGAATTCCGCGCGGGCAAGCTTGGGCGCGTCACGCTAGAAGCGCCGCAAGGCGAGGGGGGACGCATATGAACCGCGCGCTGGAGGAACAGCGGCTTGCCGCGCTCGCCGAGATCGACGGCGCGTTCTGGTCGCGGCCGGAGTGCGTGCTTGCGGGCATGGACGAGGTCGGCCGCGGGCCGCTGGCGGGGCCGGTGGTCGCCGCCTGCGTCGTGATGCCGCCGCGCGCGCTCGTTTTCCATGTCGACGACTCCAAGAAGCTGGCCGAGGCGCGCCGCGCGGCCGTGTGCGCCGAGATCGAGCGCGTCGCGGAAGCGATCTCCGTCGCCTGGGTCTGGCCCGACACGATCGACCGGATCAATATTCTCGAGGCGACGAAGCGCGCGTTTGCCATGGCGTTTGCCCAAATCGGCGCACCCGTGACAGACGTGCTGATCGACGCGCTGACCGGGCTCGATATCTGCGCGCGCCAGCATCCGTACATACACGGCGACGCGCGCTCGTACTCCATCGCCGCGGCGTCCATCGTCGCCAAGGTGCGGCGCGACGAATACATGCGGGAGCAGGACGCGCTGTACCCGGCCTACGGCTTTATCCGCAACAAGGGCTACGGCACCGCGGAGCACATCGAGGCGATCAAAAAATACGGCCCCTGCCCGATCCATCGCCAAAGCTTCATCCAAAAATGGCTGTGACGACCACGCAGACCGGCAGACAGGGCGAGGAGACGGCCTGCGCGTTTTTACTTGGCAAGGGCTTTTCGCTCGTCTGCTGCAACTACCGTTACGAACACCAGGAGATCGACCTCGTGATGCGCGACGCGGACACGCTCGTGTTCGTGGAGGTCAAGGCGCGCTCGAGCGTCCGCTTCGGCGCGCCCGCGGAGTTTGTCACGTTGCAGAAGCAAAAGCGCCTGCTAATCGCCGCGCAGGGGTACCTGCTCGAGCACGGCTTGACCGACGCGCCCGCGCGATTCGACGTTGTCGAGGTGTATCTGGACACGGGGACGGTTACGCACATCGAGAACGCGTTCGGCCTCTCGTGACGGGCGGCCGCTTGTCAGCGCGGGTTTGATTTGATACAATGATGCAATACTAGCTTTAGTTATATTTCCCAGGTCGAGGTAATTGCTTTGAAACGAATCGCCGCCGCGCTCCTTCTTTTAGGGCTGGTGCTGGCGTTTCCGGCGGCCGCGCGGGCCGAGGGGGACGCCGCGGAGGAGAACCTGCTGAGGAACGCGGATTTTGCCGATTATCCGGAGGGGGCGGCGCTGCCCGCCGAGTGGGAGTTCGAGGCCTACGTGTCCGGCGACGACGCCGCAGCAGCGGGGCTGTACGAGGACGAGACGGCGGGCCGCTGCGTCGGCATCGTGAACGGAACCGAGAACGACTCGCGCATCTGCCAGACGATCGCCGCGCGGTCGGACACCTGCTATCTCGTGTCCGGCTATATCCGCACGAGCAATGTCACCGGCGGCCGCGGCGCCTGCCTCTCGATCGACAACTACTCCATAGACGGCACGTATTGCTTCTCTACGGACGTCACGGGCTCGTCGGAGTGGACGGCGGTCGAGATGTATGTGAAGACCGGGCCGGAGCAGCGGGAGCTGCGCGTGGCGGCGCGGCTGGGCGGCTACGGCACGATGGCGGTGGGGAGCGCGTGGTTTTACGGGCTGCGCGTGACCGAGTGCGACGAAGCGCTCGCGACGAACCTGATTTATCTGCCGACCGACAACGGCGCGGCCGGCACGGCGACGGAGACGCCCAAGGAGCCGCTGCCCCCGTCCCGCGTGTTCTCGGCCATGCTCGTGACCGGCGCAGTATTCGCGCTGCTCTTTGCCGCGCTGTACATGGCGTACCTGCGCAGCGAGCAGTCGCCGCTTTCCGAAGACGCGGATACAAGGCGCACATTGACCGCGATGTTTGCGTTGGCCGTGGCCTGCCGCGTGCTGCTCTCCGTCATATTTGTCGGCCACCCGACGGACATCAACTGCTTTATGGCCTGGGGCAACGCCGTCCGGGTCCACGGCGTGCCGGGGTTCTACACATCCGGCATATTCGCGGACTATCCGCCGGGGTATATGTACGTCTGCGGCGCGCTGAGCGCGCTCGGCTCCGGGCTCGGCCTGACCTACGGCAGCGCGGGGCACGTGCTGCTGTTCAAGCTCCCCGCGACGATCTGCGATCTAATCAGCGCGTATCTTTTGTACGAGCTGGCCAGGCAAAACGGCGTATCCCGCCCGTTCTCGCTGCTGCTTGCGGGCCTCGTCGCGCTCAACCCCGCGCTGATGTTCATCTCCGGCGGCTGGGGCCAGATCGACTCGATCCTTGCGCTGCTCGTCGCGCTCGCGATCTATTTTGTGCTCGGCGAGAAGCGCATCCTCGCGGGCGTGCTGTACGGCCTGGCGATTCTGCTCAAGCCCCAGGCGCTGATGGCGGGGCCGATCCTCGCGGTGATCTATTTCCGCGGCGTCGTCGGTTCGGACTGGAAGAAAAAGCTCCTGCATACCGTGCTCGCGGTGCTTGCGGCGCTCGCGGTGATATTCTTCATATCGCTGCCGTTTAAGGGAACGCAGGACTGGACCTGGATACTCGATAAATACCGCACGACCGCCGTCTCCTATCCGTACGCGTCGATCGAGGCGTTCAACATGCCCGCGCTGCTCGGTGGGAACTGGGCCCCCGTGGAAACGCGCGTGCTCGGGTCGACGTACGCGGACTGGGGCACGGCGTTCATCGCGCTGTCGGCCGTGTTCTCCGGCGCACTGTATTGGAAGGGCGCGCGCACCGGCAAGGGCGCGGCGTACATCAGCTGCGCGCTCTCGGTCGCGCTGATGTTCACGTTCGGGCATTACATGCACGAGCGGTACGTAATTCCCGCGCTGCTGTTGCTGCTCGTCGGCTACGCGTACTACCGCGACCGCAGGCTGCTGCTGCTGTTTCTTTCGTACACCGTGACGGTGCTGCTTAATTCGCTCGCCGCCCTGTACATCGTCGACCACCAGGCCGCGCGCGGGGTGTTTTACAACGTGCTCACGCGTATAGGCTCCGCGGCGACGGTGCTGACGACGCTGTACTTTATCGTGGTCGCCGTCGACCTATTATGGCTCGGCCGCGCGCGCGCGCCGCTGCCCGCGCTTCAGATCAAAAAGGACAGGAAGCGGGCGGCTTTCGCGCTGTCGATCTCCGCGGACGGCGGGACGCGCTACACGCGGAAAGACTACATTCTATTGTTCGGCCTTATACTCGTCTACGGCGCGGCCGCGCTGACGTACCTCGGCGTGACGAAGGCGCCGCAGACCGTGTATTACGGCGACGTCGCGGGCGAGACGGTCACGGCCGCGTTCGGCAGGACGGTCGAGCTTGCCGAGTGCCGCGTGTACGGCAACATCGACACGGGCGGTGTGCTGCGCTTTACCGCGCCGGACGGCGCGGAGACGAGCTACGAGCAGACGTACGACGACATGTTCCGCTGGCACAGCGTACTGCTTGCCGCGACGGCGGACACGGTCACGGTTGAGCTGTGCTCGGGACATGTGCGCATCAACGAGATCGCGTTCTTCGACGCGGCGGGCAATAGGCTCCCCGCGACGCTCGTCAACCCGACCGGCACGCAGTCCGCGCTGCTCGACGAGCAGGACACGGTGCCCGACGTGCCCGCGTGCACGAACGGCATGTACCTCGACGAACTGTACCACGGGCGCACGGCCTACGAGCACCTGCACAACCTCGCCCCGTACGAAAACTCGCACCCGCCGCTCGGCAAGCTTTTCATCATGCTGGGCGTTGCGGCGTTCGGCATGACGCCGTTTGGCTGGCGCATCGTGGGCACACTGTTCGGCATCGGCATGCTGCCGGTGTTCTACGCGCTCTCGCGCAGGCTCCTGAAAAAGACGGAGAACGCGTTCGTCTGCACGGCGCTGTTCGCGTTCGACTTCATGCACTTTACGCAGACGCGCATCGCGACGATCGACGTGTACGCGGTGTTCTTCATACTCCTCATGTACTATTTCATGTACCGCTACGTCACGATGGACTTCTTTGCCGACGGGCTGAAGAAGACGCTCGTGCCGCTTGGCGCGTGCGGGCTGTTCTTCGGCATCGGGGCCGCGTGCAAGTGGACGTGCATCTACGCCGGCGCGGGGCTGGCCGCGCTGCTGTTTTTCTCGCTTTTCGAGCGGTATCGGAAGTACCGCGCGCTGTCCGCTTCCGCCTCGCACGCCGACCGGGCAAAGGCCGCGCTGTTTTTGCCGAACACGATCAAAACGCTGCTGTTCTGCGTCGCGTTCTTTGTCGTGATTCCGTTTGCCATCTATTTTGCGGCCTACGCGCCGTACTATATCTACGCCGCGGGCACGGAGGAAAACTACGGCCTTTCCGGCATGTTCCGGACGTTCTGGCACTACCAGCAGTTTATGTACAACTACCACTCGACGCTGCAGGCGACGCACCCGTACCAGTCGAGCTGGTACCAGTGGCCGTTCGCGGTCCGGCCGATGTGGTATTATTATTCCGGCACGGAGAACACGGTCTCGACGATGTCGGCCTCGGGCAACCCGGCGGTCTGGTGGATCTCATCCATCGGCGCGGCGGCGCTCGCCGCGCTGCGGCTTTCCGGAAAGGTGCGGCCGGACAAGGCGCTGCTTGTCATATTCACGGGCATCCTCGCCAACTACCTGCCGTGGGTGCTCGTCTCGCGCTGCACGTTCATCTATCACTTTTTTGCGACGGTGCCGTTTATCCTGCTCGCGACGATGTACCTCGTCACGGCGCTCGAGGAGCGGGAGCCGGAGCTTTGGCCGGTCAAATGGGTCTGGCTGGCTTTAGGCCTCCTGTTCTTTATCGTGCTGTACCCGGGCATCTCCGGGCTGCCGATCCCGCGGACGCTGGCCGAGACCTTGCAAAAACTGCCGGGAGGGAATATTCTGTATGGAGCGTAATCAAAGCGGCGCAAAAAAGACGCTGGTTCAATTCGTCAAGTTCAACATCGTCGGCGTGATGAACACGCTGGTCGACTTTCTCGTGTTTCAGGCGCTGAACCTTTTGCTCGGCTGGACCTATATCGCGCAGGTGATCAGCTACACCTGCGGCCTCGTCAACAGCTACATCTTCAACAGCGCCTGGACGTTTAAGGAGGAACGTACGCGCTCGGCGCGCGAAATGGGACTGTTCGTGCTTGTCAACGTCGCGTCGCTCGGCGTGTCGCTCCTCGTCATCTATCTGTGCCGCAGCGTGTTCGGCGTCACCGACGCGTGGGTCGCGGGCTGGGTTCCGGATTTCCTTTCGCGCTTTGTCAAGGGCGACACGGTCTGCAAGCTGATTGCGACGCCGTGCGCGATACTCGTCAACTACATCGGCAACCGCTGTTTCGTGTTCAGAAAGGAAGGAAAACGGGAGGGGGCGTAGACTTCCGTGTATTTTGCGGTCAGGAGCGAGGGCTTAAGCGGTCTCGGCGGCTTTTCAGTGTCCGTCGAAACCGATATCGCAAACGGCCTGCCGGCGTTTGAGACGGTCGGCCTGCCGGACGCCTCGGTGCGCGAATCGCGCGAGCGCGTGCGCGCAGCGATCAAGAACGCCGGCTTTGCCTTCCCGGCCGCGCGCATCACGGTCAACCTCTCGCCGGCGGACCGCCGCAAGGAGGGCGCGTTCTACGACCTGCCGATCGCGGTCTCGATCCTCGCCGCGTCCGGCCAGCTTGCGCCGTTTGCCGCGGCGGACACGGTGTTTCTGGGCGAGCTCGCGCTCGACGGCGCGGTACGGGCAATCTCCGGCGTGCTGCCTATGGTGATCGACGCGCAGGCAAGGGGCATCCGTCAAATCTTCGTGCCGGCCGGCAACGCCGAGGAGGCGGCCTGCGTCGGCGACGTCGCGATCTACCCCGTGGACTCGCTTGGGGCGCTCGCCGCGCATATCCGCGGCGACAATCCCATAGAGCCTTTTCCGCCGTCCGCGTGGCAGGGCGGCAGCGCGCGCTACGGTGCGGATTTTTCCGAGATCCGCGGCCAGCAGGGCGCAAAGCGCGCCGCCGAGATCGCGGTGTCCGGCGGGCACAACCTGCTTCTCGTGGGCACGCCCGGCTCCGGCAAGACCATGCTCGCGCGCAGCCTGCCCTCGATTTTGCCCGAGCTGACCTATGCCGAGGCGCTCGAGATCACGAAGGTCCATTCCGTCTCCGGCGCGGTCAAGGGCGGCGGCATCCTGCGTGAAAGGCCGTTCCGCGCGCCGCACCACGGCGCGTCCGCGGCGGCGCTGATCGGCGGCGGCACGCGCGCGCTGCCGGGCGAGATCAGCCTTGCGCACCTCGGCGTGCTGTTTTTAGACGAGCTGCCGGAGTACGGGCGCAGCGTGCTGGAATCGCTGCGCCAGCCGCTCGAGGACGGCTTCGTCACGGTCAGCCGCGCGGCGGCGACCGCGACCTATCCGGCCAAGTTCATGCTCGTGGCCGCGATGAACCCCTGCCCCTGCGGCAACTACGGCTCGCGCACAAACCCGTGCCATTGCGCGCCGTCCGCCATCGCGCGGTACAGAAGCCGCGTGTCCGGCCCGCTGCTCGACCGCATCGATATCCGCATCGAGATGCCCGAGGTCGGGTTCTCGGAGATCAGCGGCCCGAAGGGCGGCGAACCGTCGGGCCGGGTGCGCGAGCGCGTCAACGAGGCGCGGCGCATCCAGCGCGAGCGTTTCCAAAACGACGGCATCCTGACGAACGCCGAGATGCGCGCGGAGCTGATCCATAAGTACTGCGCGCCCTCCGCGCGCTCGGAGCTTTTGCTTTCCCAGGCGTACGCAAAGCTGCACTTATCCGCGCGCGCCTACCAGCGCATTTTAAAGGTTGCGCGCACGATCGCGGACATATCGGGCAGCGACAGCATCCTGCCCGATCACTACGCGGAGGCGATCCAGTACCGCAGCCTCGACATGAGCGAAGGGGGGAATTGACATGCCGGACCTCGACCGCGCGCACCGGCTGCAGATGTTTATCCACTACGCGGCGGAGTGCAACCAGCGCGCCTACGCGTCGCTTGACGAGCGCTTTCCCGACCCGGAGGCGGTGTTTATGGCGGCCAAAACGCGCGACGCGGCCGCGTTTTCGTTCCTCTCCGATTTTGTGCAGAAACGCCTGTTCGAAGCCGCGGACGAGCGGTTTTTGGACCGGTACGCGGACTGGCTTATCCGGCACGAAATCGGCGTCGCCGTACCGGGCGACGAAGCCTATCCCGCGCTGCTTGCAGAAATCCATGACCCGCCGCGGCTGCTGTTCTACAAAGGTCGGCTCAAGCGGGACATGGCGCTGCCGCTCGCTATTGTCGGCACGCGCAAGGCCACAAAGTACGGCCGCGACATCGCGCGGCTGTTCGCGTTCGAGCTTGCCCGCCGCGGCGCGACGGTCGTGTCCGGCATGGCCGCGGGCATCGATTCGTACGCGGCGCTGGGCGCGCTCGACTGCGAGGCGTCCGAATACCCGACGGTCGCGGTGCTCGGCTGCGGCGTCGACGTCGTGTACCCGGCCGGCAACGACGCGCTGTACCGGCAAATCATCGAGCGCGGCGCGGTGATCTCGGAGTTCTTGCCCGGCGCAAAGCCGCTTTCGGAGCATTTCCCCGTGCGCAACCGCATCATCAGCGGCATGTCGCGCGGCGTGCTCGTTGTCGAGGCGGGCGAGCGCAGCGGCGCAAGCATCACGGCAAACTGCGCGCTCGAGCAGGGGCGCGACGTGTTCGCCGTGCCGGGGCGGATCACGGACCTATTGAGCGTCGGCACGAACCGCCTCATCCAGCAGGGCGCGGCCAAGCCCGTGTTCTGCGCGGAGGACATCCTGGCCGAATACGGCTCTTCCGCGGCGGCGGACGGACCGGCAAAGCCCGTCTACGCGGCGGATTCGGCGCAGCTTCTGCCGGAGGAAAAAGCCGTTGTGGAGCGGCTGCGGCAGGGCGAATCGAGCTTTGACGAACTGTGCCAGGCGCTCGCCTTCGAGGCGGGCAGGCTAAATTCTTGCTTGACAGGCCTGGAGTTTTCAGGAATAATAAAACAGCTTCCGGGCCGCATGTACGCGCTCACGATCGGCGGCGCGGCCCGATAAACTGTCAACCACGGAGGAGCACAGCCATGCCGGAATCGCTGGTCATTGTGGAATCGCCCGCAAAGGCCAAGACAATCGAAAAATTTCTGGGCAGCCAGTACAAGGTGATCGCGTCGAACGGACACGTGCGCGACCTGCCCAAGAGCCAGATCGGCGTGGACGTGACAAATGGCTTTGCGCCGAAGTATATCACGCTGCGCGGCCGCGGCGACGTGCTCGAGCGTATCCGCAAGGAGGCCAAGGCGGCGCAGAAGATCTATCTCGCGACCGACCCGGACCGCGAGGGAGAGGCGATCAGCTGGCATCTTGCGCAGGTGCTCAACCTCGACGCGGGCTCGAAGTGCCGCATCGTGTTCAACGAGATCACGGCAAACGCGGTCAAGAACTCGATCAAGGGCGTCCGCGCGATCGACATGCGGCTCGTCAACGCGCAGCAGGCGCGGCGCATACTCGACCGGCTCGTGGGCTACAAGATCAGCCCGATCCTGTGGGCCAAGGTGCGCAAGGGCCTGTCCGCGGGCAGGGTGCAGTCCGTCGCCACGCGCATCATCTGCGACCGCGAGCAGGAGATACTCGACTTTGTGCCCGAGGAATACTGGGTGCTGTCCGCGCTGCTTATGCCCAGCGACAACGCATCGGAGTTTTCAAATCTTAAGGACTCAAAAAAAGCCTTCGAAGCCAAGTATTACGGCGAGAACGGCAAGAAGGCCGACCTGCACACGCAGGCCGAGGTCGACGCCGTGCTCGCGCGCATACAGAACGCCGCCTACACCGCGACCGAGGTCAAAAACGGCGAGAAGACCAAGCACGCCGCGCCGCCGTTTACGACGAGCAGCCTGCAGCAGGAAGCGTCGCGCAAACTGGGCTTTACGGCCAAGCGCACGATGATGATCGCGCAGCAGCTCTACGAGGGCGTCGAGATCGGCAAAAAGGGTCCGGCGGGCCTGATCTCCTATATCCGCACCGACTCCGTGCGCGTGGCGTCCGAGGCGCAGTCCGCGGCGCTTGCGTACATCGAGCAGCGCTTCGGCAAGCAATATTTGCCCGACAAGCCGAACTTCTACAAGGGCCGCGCGGGCGCGCAGGACGCGCACGAGGCGATCCGCCCGACGGACATACTAAACGAGCCGGTCAAGCTCCGCGAGCATCTGTCCAACGACCAGTTCAAGCTGTACAAGCTGATCTACGAGCGGTTCCTGTCGAGCCAGATGCGCGAGGCAAGGTACGCGACCTGCCAGGTGACGCTCGACGCAAACGGCGTCACGTTCCGCGCCAACGGCGTGCAGACGCTGTTCGACGGCTTCTCGGCGGTCTATACCGAGGGGCGCGACGACACGCAGGAGAAGGAGGTCGCGCTGCCCAACATCCGGCAGGGCGACGCGTTCACCGCGTCCAAGCTGACCCCGGAGCAGCGGTTCACGCAGCCCGCGCCGCGGTACACCGAGGCCACGCTGATCAAGGCGCTTGAGGAGAAGGGCATCGGCAGGCCGAGCACGTACTCGCCGACGATCTCGACGATCATCGAGCGCGGGTACGTTGCGCGCGACAAAAAGCAGCTCGTGCCCACGGAGCTCGGCTTCGTTGTGACGAAGCTGATGAAGGAGAACTTTGAGAACATCGTCGACGTGAAATTCACCGCGACGATGGAGGAGAAGCTCGACGGCGTCGAGGACGGCAGCGTCGAGTGGGTCGATATGCTCGGCGAGTTCTACGGCCCGTTTGAAAAGACCGTGGAGGTCGCGGGCGCGTCGATCGAGCGCGTGAAGATCGCGGACGAGGTGTCGGACGTGCCGTGCGAGAAGTGCGGCGCGATGATGGTGTACAAAATGGGCCGGTACGGCAAGTTCCTCGCCTGCCCGAACTTTCCGGAGTGCCGCAACACGAAGGCGATCATCGAGAAGATCGACGTGGCCTGCCCCAAGTGCGGCGCGGCGCTCATCAAGCGCAAGAGCAAGCGCGGCAAGGCGTTCTACGGCTGCGAGAAGTACCCGGAGTGCGACTTTGTGTCCTGGGATAAGCCGGTCAAGATGCGCTGCCCAAAGTGCAACGGGCTGATGGTGCAGAAGATCGGCCAGAACGGCAGCTACATCGTCTGCACGGACAAGAGCTGCGGCCATATCCACCGCGGCGCGCGCAAGGGAAAGGACCAGGACCAGGAACAGGAAAAGAGCGATGCCTGAACCATCCGTGACCGTGGTCGGCGCGGGGCTGGCCGGCTGCGAGGCGGCCTACCAGCTGGCCAAACGCGGCGTTTCTGTCACCCTCGTTGAAATGAAACCGGACCGCTATACGCCTGCGCATCACAGCGCAGGCTTTGCTGAACTTGTGTGCTCGAACTCCCTGCGCAGCGACCGCGTCGAAAACGCCGTCGGTCTGCTCAAGGCGGAACTGAGGCTTCTCGATTCGCTGATCCTCCGCTCTGCGGACGCAACCGCCGTACCCGCAGGCGGCGCGCTCGCGGTCGACCGCGAGGGGTTTTCGCGGCTTGTCACGAAAGAAATCGAGGCGAATCCGCGAATCGCCGTCGTGCGGCGCGAGCAGGAGACGCTGCCCGAGCCGCCCGCGATCATCGCGACCGGGCCGCTGACGGACGGCGCGCTGTACGAGGCGATCGAGCGCTTGACCGGCACGAGCCTGCATTTCTACGACGCCGCCGCGCCGATCGTGACGCTCGACTCGCTCGATTCGACAAAGGTGTTCCGCGCGTCTCGCTACGGCCGCGGCGACGACTATCTCAACTGCCCGATGACGCGCGAGGAGTACTTCGCGTTCTATCGCGCCTTGATTTCAGCCGAGACGGCCGAGCTGCACGCGTTCGAGACGCCGCGCGTGTTCGAGGGCTGCATGCCGGTCGAGGTCATGGCAAAGCGCGGCGAGATGACGCTGGCCTACGGGCCGCTCAAGCCCGTGGGGCTCGAGACGGCGGACGGCGAACGGCCGTTCGCGGTCGTGCAGCTGCGGCAGGATAACGCCGAGGGCACGCTGTACAACATCGTGGGCTTTCAGACGAACCTGAAGTTTTCCGAGCAGCGCCGCGTGTTCGGCCTGATCCCGGGATTGGAGAACGCGGAGTTTGCGCGCTACGGCGTGATGCACCGGAATACGTTCCTGCCCGCGAACGTGCTCGACGAGACCTACCGGCTCCGCGCGCGGGAGGGCCTGTACTTTGCAGGCCAGATCACGGGCGTGGAGGGCTACGTCGAGTCCGCCGCGAGCGGATTTACTGCGGGCGTGCAGCTGGCAAGGCAACTATCTGGGCAGGAGCCCCTGCCGCTGACCGATGAGACCGCCGTCGGGGCGCTGGCACGGTATGTTTCACGCTACGCGGGCGCGGATTTTCAGCCGATGAACGTAAACTTCGGCATCATGGCCCCGCTTGACCGCCCGCCGCGCCGAAAGCGGGAGAAATATCAAAAGATCGCGGAACGTTCCCTCGCAATCGTAAAAGAATTGAAAACGTATTGTTAAACGGGCGACTTTCGCCCGTTTTCATGCTAAAATCAAGCAAACGCCGCCCGGGATACGGGGGGTGGGCCTACGGGCAGAGGGACAGCTATGGAGCTATCGGGGACGACCATCATCGGCGTTCGCCGGAACGGCGAGTGCGCCGTCGCGGGCGACGGCCAGGTGACGATGGGCAACCAGAATATTATGAAGGCCACGGCGCGCAAGGTCCGCAGGCTGTATCACGACAAGGTCGTGGTGGGCTTTGCGGGCTCGGTCGCGGACGCGTTCACGCTGTGCGAGCGGTTCGAGCAGAAGCTCGACCAATACGCGGGGAGCCTCATGCGCGCGGCGGTCTCGCTCGCGCAGGACTGGCGGAGCGACAAGGTGATGCACAAGCTCGAGGCGCTGCTGATCGCGGCGGACAAGAACGACCTGCTCATCATATCCGGCACGGGCGAGGTGATCGACCCGGACGACGGCGTTGCGGCGATCGGCTCCGGCGGCATGTACGCGCTGGCCGCGGCGAAGGCGCTCGTCAAGAACACGGACCTGTCCGCGCGCGAGATTGCGGAGCAGTCGCTGCGCATCGCGGGCGAGATCTGCATCTTTACGAACGACAAGATCGTCGTCGAGGAGGTGTAGGGATATGATGACGCCGCATGAGATCGTGGAGGCCCTCGACAAGTACATCATCGGCCAGGGCCGCGCCAAGCGCGCGGTGGCGGTGGCGCTGCGCAACCGCTACCGGCGGAGCTGCCTTTCCGAGGAGCTGCGCGACGAGATCACGCCGAAGAACATCATCATGATCGGGCCCACGGGCGTGGGCAAGACGGAGATCGCCAGGCGGCTGGCCAAGCTCGTCGACGCGCCGTTCGTCAAGGTGGAGGCGACCAAGTTCACCGAGGTCGGCTATGTCGGCCGCGACGTGGAGAGCATGGTGCGCGACCTCGTCGAGGCCGCGATCCGCATCTGTAAGGAACAGCGCATGGAGGACGTGCGTCTCGTCGCGGAGGCGGCTGCCGAACAGACGCTGATCGACCTGCTCGTGCCCATCAAGCGCAAGGACAGGCAGCCCACGGTCAACCCGCTGCAGCTTCTGCTCGGCGCGGGTGCGCAGCAAAAGCAGCCCGAGCCCGAGATGTCCGAGGATGAGCTGAAAAAGCATATGTCCGAGCGGCAGCGCGTGATGAGCGAGCTGCGCGCGGGGCAGCTCGAGAACGCGGTCGTCGAGATCGAGGTCGAGGAGCGCAGCGGCGGGAGCGACACGATGATCGCCGCGGGCATCGACATCAACCTCGGCGAGATGTTCGGGGAGCTCATCCCAAAGCGCACCAAGAAGCGCAAATTGCCCGTCCGCGAGGCGCGGCGCATCCTCGTGCAGCAGGAGTCCGAGCGCAGGATCGACATGGACGACGTGACCCGCGAGGCGGTCGCGCGCGCGGAGCAGGACGGCATCATATTCATCGACGAGATCGACAAGATTGCCGGCGCGGGCCAGGTGCAGGGGCCGGACGTGTCCCGCGAGGGCGTGCAGCGCGACATATTGCCGATCGTCGAGGGCACGACGGTCAACACCAAGTACGGCCCGGTCAAGACGGACTACGTGCTGTTTCTCGCCGCGGGCGCGTTTCACGTGTCCAAGGTGACGGACCTCATCCCGGAGCTGCAGGGCCGCTTCCCGATTCGCGTGCGGCTCGACGACCTGACGCAGGAGGATTTCCGCAGGATCCTGACGCAGCCGGAGAATGCCGTGACCAAACAGTACGCGGCGCTTTTATCCGCGGACAAGGTGAATCTCTCGTTTACGGACGATGCGCTCAACGAGATCGCCAGGTTTGCGTTCATCGCCAACTCGAACACGGAGAATATCGGCGCGCGGAGGCTCCACACCGTGGTCGAAAACCTGCTCGACGACATCGCGTTCAACGCCAACGGCCAGCACCCGGTCATCGACTTTGTGATCGACGCGCCGTATGTCAACGAGCACTTAAAGGACGAATTTCGCGAGGAAGACGTACATAAGTACATATTGTAATCACGAAAGTAAGCGAGCGGGGGACGTGGTGAAACGTATGAACCGGCGATGGATACCCGGCATTCTGATCCTGATGGCTATGGCGCTGCTTTGCGGCTGCCAGAAGCCCGCCGTGCAAATCGGGACGGAGGTCGTCGAGTTCGGGTTCGCGCCGACGCCCGAGGTCAAGGCGCTTGCGCTGGCGGAGACGACGCCGACGCCGGTGCCGCTGCCGCTTCCGACGCCGACCCCGACGCCCACGCCGACCCCGACCCCGACGTCCACGCCGACGCCGGAGGCGACGGACACGCCCAAGCCCACGCCGAAGCGAACGTCCACGCCGAAACCCACCGGGGAGTCGAGCGCCACGGCAAAGCCCACGGCCACGCCGAAGGCAACCGCCAAGCCGACCGAGAAACCGACGGCGACGCCGACGGCTACGCCGGTCACGGCGACCGCGGCGCCCGTCACCACGCCCAAGCCGACCGAGATCCCGTCGGAGTCCACGTCGGGCGGGGACTATTCGCACGCGGACCTCGAGCTGGCCGCGCGCGTGGCC
>CAZIRB010000002.1:14738-25364 GCA_964541695.1 uncultured Oscillospiraceae bacterium | reverse complement strand
AAGACCATTGGAGGCAACGCCTTCTTTAAGGCTGGATAGGGAGTAGAAAACACAAAAGAATATGGCGAGCAAACTAAAAATCATACCGCTCGGCGGTTTGGGCGAGATCGGAAAGAACCTGACGGTCATCGAGTACGGCAACGACATCGTCGTGATCGACTGCGGCCTGAGCTTTCCGGACGAGGACATGCCGGGCATCGATGTCGTCGTGCCGGACATGACGTATCTTGAGGACAATCTGGACAGGCTGCGCGGCTTTCTGATCACGCACGGCCACGAGGACCACATCGGCGCGCTGCCGTACTTCCTCCAGGAGCATAACGGCGTGCCCGTATACGGGACAGGCTTTACGATCGCGCTCATCGAGCACAAGCTCGACGAGATGCACATTCAAAAGAAACAGCTCAACTGCATCAAGCCAGGCGATAAGCTCGAGCTCGGGTGCTTCAAGATCGAGTTCATCAAGACCGGGCACTCGATCGCGGGCGCGGTGGCCATCGCGGTGACCACGCCGATCGGCACCGTGATCCACACGGGCGACTTCAAGGTGGACTTTACGCCGATCGACGGCGAGCCCATCGACATCAACCGCTTCGCGTACTACGGCTCGCGCGGGGTGCTGGCGCTGCTCTCCGACAGCACGAACATCGAGCGGCCGGGCTACACGCAGTCCGAGCAGGAGATTGGCGAAACGTTCGAGCATTACTTTGCGACGGCGCCGGGCCGGATCATCGTGGCGTCGTTTGCGTCGAACGTATACCGCATCCAGCAAGTGTCGGACTACGCGATCAAGCACGGCCGCGTGATCTGCTTCCAGGGCCGCAGCATGGAGCAGGTCGCGCAGATCGGCATCAAGCTCGGGTATCTGACCCTCCCGCCGGACCGCATCGTGCGCGTCGAGCAGCTGGAAAAATACAAGCCGGAGCAGATCTGCGTAATCACGACCGGCAGCCAGGGCGAGCCGATGAGCGGGCTGTTCCGCATGGCGACGTCAACGCACAAGCTCAACGTCGGCAAGGGCGACACCGTGATCATATCGGCCTCGGCCATCCCCGGCAACGAGCGCGGCGTGTCGCGCGTGATCGATCAATTGTTCGAGCGCGGCGCGTTCGTCGTATACGACCGCATGGCCGACGTGCACGTGTCCGGCCACGCGTGCAAGGAGGAGCTCCGGCTGATGCTCGAGCTCGTCAAGCCGAAGTATTTTATCCCCGTGCACGGGGAGTACCGGCATCTGTACATGCACGGCAAGCTGGGCGAGGAGATGGGCATCCCCGCCGAGAACGTGTTTGTGGTCAAGTGCGGCGACGTGGTCGAGCTCACGGTCAAGAAGGGCCGCGTCAGCGGCGCCGTACCGTCCGGCAGCGTGATGGTGGACGGCGCGGGCGGCATCGACGACATCGTGCTAAAAGACCGCCGCCTGCTCTCGCAGGACGGCCTGGTCGCGGCCGTGATCACGATCGACAGCGAGAACGGCAAGCTGCTCGCCGCGCCGCAGGTGATCTCGCGCGGGTTTGTGTACATGCGCGAGAGCGAGCAGCTCATCGCGGACATGGTCAAGCTCCTGACCGACGAGGCCGGCAAGTTCGAGCGCGTCGGCAAGTCGGAGTACGCAAACGTAAAGAACGGCATCCGCGGCGCGCTCAAGTCGTTCCTTAGGAACCGGACGAAGCGCACGCCCGTGATTCTGCCGATCATCATCGAAATCTAGGGGGAGGTCAGAGATGGTATACGACACGGCAAATCAGCTTGCAAAAGAGCTCAAGCAGAGCGAGGAGTACCGCGAGTTTAAAAGGCTGCGCGAGCAGATCATGGAGAACGACACGACCAAGTCCCTTTTGGCCGAGTACCACCGGCTCCAGATCAAGGCGCAGGCCGCGGCGGTATCGGGCAAGAAGGACGACGAGACGCTCGAGAAGCTCCAGAAGATCGGCGAGGTGCTGCAGCTCAACAAGGAGGCGTCGGACTACCTGCTTTCGGAGTTCCGGCTCAACCGCATGCTCGGCGACGTGTACAAGATTCTCGCCGAAGCGATCGACGTCGACCTGTCGGCGCTGGAGGACTGACGCGTAACAACGCGGGGGGAGGGGCCGATGGAGAACCGGTCGAAGAGGAAACTGACGCGGACGCAGAGAAAGCTGCTCCAGCTCTGGAACTTTTCCAGGACGGGGCTTGTGCTGCTGTGCTCCGCGCTGCTCGTGTTTTTAATTGCGCGCGGCACGGTCAAGTACGTGCTGTCGAACTACATCGAGCCGGTCGACAAGCGCGACGCCACGCCCATCGAGGTCGTCATTCCCGCCAAGGCGTCGGCCAGCACGATCGCGCGGCTTCTGTACAACGCGTGCGGCTACGACCAGAAGGGGCTGATCCAGAGCACCGCGGTGTTCAAGGTGTACGTCGACTTCGTCGGCAAGGCGAACACGATGAAGGCCGGCACGTACGTTCTGTCCAAGAACATGACGCTCAAGCAGATCGTGGACATCATCAGCGAGGGCAACGCGCCGAAAAAGACGGTCAAGTTCACGATTCCGGAGGGCTACACGGTCGAGGACATCGCCAAGGTGCTGCTCGAAAAGGGTCTGATCGGCGATACCGCGCCGTTTTTGGCCGCGTGCAAGACGGGCGAGGGATTTAAAAACTTCGAGTTTGTCGCCAACGTGCTCAACGGCGGCGACCAGAAGCGCGACTATGTGCTGGAGGGGTATTTGTTCCCGGACACCTACGAGGTGTACGCGGACTCGACGATCGACACGATCCTGATCAAGATGCTCAACCGCTTCAACGAGATCTATCTCGACGACTACGCGACGCGCGCCGGCGAGCTCGGATTGTCGATGGACCAGGTGATTACGCTCGCCTCCTTGATCGAGCGCGAGGCGCAGGCGGACGGCGACTTTGCGCGCGTGTCGGCCGTGTTCCACAACAGGATCCAGTCGGACATGGCTCTGCAGTCGTGCGCGAGCCTGAGCTATGCGCTCAAGCTCAACAAGTACACGTTCACGGACGCGGAGCTGGCGTTGGACTCGCCGTACAATACGTACCTGCACAAGGGACTGCCGGTCGGGCCGGTCAGCAATCCCGGCAAGGCCGCCATCGTCGCGGCGCTGTACCCGAACGAGGGCTTTGTGTCCGAGGGCTACCTCTATTTCTGCAACGGCAACCCGGCCGTGAGCAACGAGCTGATATTCAGCAAGACGTACGAGGAGCACCAGGCGAACGTGAAGGAGTACCAGCAGTACTGGAAGTAACGGGGGCGTGAGGGACGTTTGAGGAACGGTTGGGGGCCTTGCCCTCAAACCCCCGCTTTTGCAGGGGCGCCGCCCCTGCACCCCGCCAAGGGCCGGAGGCCCTTGGCACCCTTTCTGCCGGACACTGGGTTTCGCACCTTTAGAAACCATCTAACTTTCCGGGATTTCCTGCGGGTTTCCAAAGGGCCTTCGGCTCTTTGGCAGGGGTGTGGGGACGGAGTCCCCGCGATAAACCCCTTACCTTTATTTAATCAACTATTCAATCAACCGCTACTTCAAGCGCCGCGTTCACCGCGGCGCTTTTTTCGCGCGCATCGGACAAATTCCGCCGCTCATAAGCATTAAGGGAAAGGGCGGGGAGGGTCTTATGTCGCTGTTGGAGTTCCTGCACGATCTGCTGCTGTTCGCGGCGTACGTCGGAACGGCGCATACGTTTCCGGGCCAGCTTTCGGCGAGCGAGGAAGCGGCATACCTGGAGCGGCTGATGCAAGGCGACCCCGTCGCGCGCGAGAAGCTGATCACACATAACCTAAGGCTCGTTGCGCACATCGCCAAGAAATACGCCAAAGCGGGCCGCGACGCGGACGACATCATCTCCATCGGCACGATCGGGCTCATCAAGGCGGTGTCGACGTACGACTTAAAGAAGGGTGTGCCGCTCTCGTCATACGCGAGCCGCTGCATCGAGAACGAGATCCTCATGAGCATCCGGCAGGAAAGAAAGCAGGTGCTGGAGGTCTCGATCCACGAGGCCATCGGCGTCGACAACGACGGCAACGACGTCTCGTTCTCCGACATCCTCGGCTCCGACCCGGACATGATCGTCGACGAGGTGCAGAGCCGCATGGAGTCCGAGCTTGTGCGCAACATCCTTGACAACGTCCTGACGGAGCGCGAGCGCAAGGTGATCGTGCTGCGCTACGGCCTCATCGGCGGATACTGCATGGCGCAGCGCGAGGTGGCGCGCATCCTCGGCATTTCGCGCTCGTACGTCTCGCGCATCGAGAAAAAGGCGCTCGCCACGCTGAACCAGGCGCTCAAAAAACAGCTCTAGAGCCCTCTGTTGTTCTTGCCAACGCGGCCTGATGAGTGCTATACTTAGCCGCATGAGTGCGACAGGGTTTGACAATGCAAAATACGTCCGGATGCAGTCCGAGAAGATCCGGGACCGCATCGCCCAGTGCGGCGACAAGCTGTACCTCGAGTTCGGCGGCAAGCTGTTCGACGACTACCACGCCTCGCGCGTGCTGCCGGGCTTTTTGCCGGACACGAAGGTGAACATGCTGCACGAGCTCAGCGACGCGGCCGAGATCGTGCTGGCCATCCACGCGGGCGACATCGAGCACAACAAGGTGCGCAACGACCTCGACATCGCGTACGACAACGAGGTGCTGCGTTTAATCGACGCGTTCCAAAGCAAGGGCCTCTTGGTCGGCAGCGTGGTCATCACGCGGTACTGCGGCCAGGCGGCGGCGGACGCGTACGCGCGGCGGCTGACCCACCTCGGCGTGCGCGTGTACAAGCATTACCCAATCGCGGGCTACCCGGCCAACGTGCCGCTGATCGTCAGCGACGAGGGTTTCGGGCACAACGACTATATCGAGACGTCGCGGCCGCTCGTCGTCGTGACCGCGCCCGGCCCGGGCTCGGGCAAGCTCGCGGTCTGCCTCTCGCAGCTGTATCACGAATACCGGCGCGGCGTGCGCGCGGGCTATGCCAAGTTCGAGACGTTCCCGATCTGGAACCTGCCGCTGCAGCATCCGGTCAATTTGGCTTACGAGGCCGCCACGACCGATCTCGACGACGTGAACATGATCGACCCGTTCCACCTCGAGGCGTACGGCAAGCTCGCGGTGAACTACAACCGCGACGTCGAGTCGTTCCCCGTGCTCGGCGCGATACTCGAGCGCATCTCCGGCAAATCGCCGTACCGTTCGCCGACGGACATGGGCGTCAACACCGCGGGCTTTTGCATCTCGGACGACTCCATCGTGCAGAGCGCGGCCAAGCAGGAGATCATCCGGCGGTATTACCACGTGGCCTGCGGGGCCAAGCGCGGCCTGCTCAAGGCCGAGCAGGTCGTCAAGACGGAGCTCATCATGAACAAGTGCGGCGTGACGGTCGCCGACCGGCCGGTCGTGCAGGCTGCGCTTGACCGCGCGCAGCAGACGGGCGACCCGGCGCTGGCGCTCGCGCTTTCGGACGGCCGTATGGTGACCGGCAAGACTTCGCAGCTTCTGGGCGCGACCGCGAGCGGCCTGCTCAACGCGCTGAAAGCCCTGGCCAACATCCACCACGACATCGACCTGATCTCGCCGATCGTGATCGAGCCGATCCAAAAGCTGAAGACCAGGCACCTGGGCAGCCGCAATCCGAGGTTGCACAGCGACGAGGTGCTGCTTGCGCTCGCCATCTGCGCGGCGACGAACCCGACGGCCGCGCTCGCGATGGAGCAGCTGCAAAAGCTCGCCGGCTGCGAGGCGCACTCGAGCGTGATCCTCTCGCGCGTGGACAGCGATACGCTCAGGAAACTCGGGGTAAACTTTACGATGGAACCGGAGTACGAGACGAACCGCCTGTACCACAAATAATGCTTGTTGCCCCATAGGTTCTATGCTACAATTATCCATTGGGGGAAATGATCGAATATGACCGCAAAACGCCTGGAAAAACTGCAAAAGGCCGTCAAAAGCGCGAGTCTTGACGCGGCGCTTCTGACCAGCGCGGAGAACATCCGCTATTTTTCCGGCTTCTCCAGCGCGGACGGCTTCGTGCTCGTCACGCGCGAAAAAGCGATTCTGTTCACGGACTTCCGGTATTTAATACAGGCTAGAAGCGAAACGGACGGCGTTGAGATCCGCGAGATCACGCGCACGAACGCCGTCGAAGTGTTCGCCGCCGCGGTAAAAGAGCACGCGGTTTCGTCCGTCGGCTACGAGCAGGAGAACATGACGGTCGCGCGCTTTACGCAGTTTCAGCCGCTCGGCCTGAGATGGGAGCCCCTCGGCGGCGCGATCTCTGCGCCGCGCATGATCAAGACCGCGCCCGAGATCGAGAGCCTCAAGAAGGCGCAGATCATCGCGGACCGCGCGTATTCGGAGCTGCTCGACCGCGTCAGGCCCGGCATGACCGAGCTCGAGGTGGTCGCGGAGTTGAACTACCTCTGCGCGCGCCTGGGCAGCGAGGGCCCCTCGTTCGACCCGATCGTGGGCTCCGGCCCCAACGGCGCCATGTGCCACGCGCGGCCCGGCAACCGGAAGCTGACCAGCGGCGACCTCGTCGTGGTCGACTTTGGCTGCGTCGTCGACGGCTACCATTCCGACATGACGCGCACGTTCGGCATCGGCGAGTTGGACCCGGAACTTATTAAAGTTTACGACATCGTGCTTGAGGCGCAGACGCGCTGTCTCGAGGCGCTCAAACCCGGCATCACGGGCAAAGAGCTCGACGCCGTCGCGCGCGAGTACATCGCGTCCGAGGGGTACGGGGACTGTTTCGGCCACGGGCTCGGGCACGGCTTCGGCCTGCTCATCCACGAGGCGCCGACGGCCTCCGCCGCGTCGACGGACACGCTCAAGGCGGGCATGACCGTCACGGTCGAGCCGGGCATCTATCTCGAAGGGCGCGGCGGCGTGCGCATCGAGGACTGCTGCGTCCTGACCAAGGACGGGCATATCGACCTCGTTTCCACGTCGGGCCGGCTGGTGATACTATAATCGAGGGAACTTTTTTAAACGCAAGCGACGGGAGGATTTTGAGACTATGTTGATGGCAGGCGATTTCCGCAAGGGCGTTACGGTAGAGATCGACGGGCAGGTCTGGGCCATATCGGATTTCCAGCACGTCAAGCCCGGCAAGGGCGCGGCGTTCGTCCGCACGCGGCTCAAGAACGTGATGACGGGTGCGGTGCTCGAACGCACGTTCAACCCGACGGACAAGTATCCGCGCGCGCACATCGAGACCAAGGAGATGCAGTATCTCTACAGCGACGGGGGCTTGTATTACTTCATGGATACCGAGACGTACGAACAGCTTCCGCTCAGCGCCGAGCAGGTCGAGGACGCCATCGACTTCATCGTCGAGAACCAGAACGTCAAGGTCCGCTTCTTTAAAGGCAGCCCGTTCTCCGTCGAGGCGCCGAACTTCGTCGAGCTGACCGTCACCGCGACCGAGCCGGGCTTTAAGGGCGACACCGCGACCGGCACGACCAAGCCCGCGACGCTTGAAACGGGCTACCAGATCAACGTTCCGCTGTTCGTCAACGAGGGCGACAAGATCCGCGTCGATACGCGCACGGGCGAATACATGGAGCGCGTTTGACGCATACTGAATGCAAATGATCGAGAGGGAATGCGCATGAGCTATATTTCCGAAAAGGTTGCCTACCTCGACGGCCTGGCCGACGGCATGAGCCTCAACGACGACAAGGAGGGCAAGCTGCTGCGCGGCATCATCGACGCGCTCGGCGCCATCGCGGAGGAGCTCGAGGAGCAGGACGAGACGCTCGACGACATCAACGACTGCATCGATGAGATATACAACGAGCTCGATGAGCTCGACGAGAGCCTGTTCGAGGATGACGGCGAGGAAGGCGAGGACGATTTCTTTGAGGTGGTGTGCCCCGCATGCGGCGAGACGATCTATTTCGACGAGGACATGCTCGACTCCGAGGAGGGGCTGATCTGCCCGTGCTGCAACGAGCCCATCGACCTGGATATCGTCAACGCGAACCGTTCGGACGATAAGCCCGACGACGGGGAGTAAGAAAAAACTTGGAGCGCCGGCGTCCCACGCGTTTGTGGGACGCCTTTTCTTTTGAGAAACAAAGGAATTTTCTGAAAAATGGTGAATTTAGTACCATGACAACTATAAACGTCAGCGAGGTGAAAATCGGCATGGATTCGACGCAGTGCCCGCGCGAATACTACGAGGCGCTGCAAGACGCGACGCTGTCCCCCTACGCCATGCGCGTGACGGATACGCGCGGCCGCACCACCCCCGTGCCGCCGTGCCCGATCCGCACGGCGTTCATCCGCGACCGCGACCGCATCCTGCACTGCAAGTCGTTCCGCCGCCTCAAGCACAAGACGCAGGTGTTCCTTTCGCCGCAGGGCGACCATTACCGGACCCGGCTGACGCACACGCTCGAGGTCTCGCAGATCGCGCGGACGATTTCGCGCGCGCTGCGGCTCAACGAGGACCTGACGGAGGCGATCTCGCTCGGGCACGACCTCGGACACACGCCGTTCGGGCACTCCGGCGAGGACGTGCTGAACGGGCTCGTGCCGGGGGGCTTCGAGCACAATTTGCAGAGTTTGCGCGTGGTTGAGAAGCTCGAGCTTGACGGTGCGGGCCTGAACCTGACGTTCGAGGTGCGCGACGGCATCGTCAACCACAAAAAGAGCGGCAGCCCCGTCACGCTTGAGGGCCGCGTGGTCTCGCTGTCGGACCGCATCGCGTACGTCAACCACGACATCGACGACGCCATCCGCGCGGGCGTGCTGGACGAAAGCGACCTGCCCAAAAGCTGCGTGGAGACGCTCGGGCACACGCACGGCGGCCGCATCAACGCGCTGATCATCGACGTTGTGCGCGAAAGCTTCGGAAAACCCGCGCTTGCCATGTCGGACAAAATGCGCGAGCAGTTCGAGCTGCTGCGGGATTTCATGTTCGAGCGCGTGTACTACAACCCGCTCGCCAAGAGCGAGGAGGGCAAGGCTAAGCGCGTCGTCGAGGAATTGTTCCAGTATTATATGGGAAACCTTGACGTGCTGCCGGCGGATTACCGCATAAATATCGAGCCGGACGGCGCGGAACGCGTCGTGGCGGACTACATCGCCGGCATGACGGATAATTTCGCGATTCACGAGTACGAACGATTGTTTGTGCCAAAAAGCTGGAATTAGGCAGGAAAACCGCGAAACGCGTCGAATAACAACAGGGTGTTTTGAAAGGACGGTGACGATGTGGCTTTTCCGGACGCCTGGCTTGCCGAGCTGCTGACAAAAAACGACATCGTGTCCGTCATCTCGACCTATACCGCGCTCAAGCCCAAGGGCCGCAGGCTGTGGGGGCTGTGCCCGCTGCACGGCGAGAAGACGCCGTCGTTCTCCGTCTCGCCGGACAAGCAGCTGTTCTATTGCTTCGGCTGCCACGCGGGCGGGTCCGTGATCCAGTTCGTGATGCAGGCCGAGCGGCTCGCGTTTCCGGAGGCGGTAAGGCTGCTTGCCGAGCGCGCCGGCATGGAGATGCCGGAGGACGTCGACGACGTTGCTTTGCAGCGGGACCGCGCGTACCGCGAGCGGCTGTATCAGGCGCTCAAGCTCGCGGCGCGCTTCTATATGGAGACGCTGCTCGGCGAGCACGGGCTGCCTGGACGGCAGTACCTGGCGGGGCGGAAGCTTTCGGCCGAGTCGGTCAAGCGCTTCGGCATCGGCTTCTCGCCGGACTCGTGGGACGCGCTGAAAAACCACTTGACGGCGCAGGGCTTTACGGAGCAGGAACTGCTCGACGCGGGGCTTGCGATCAAAAACGCGCAGCGGGACTCCGTCTACGACGCGTTCCGCGGCCGCGTGATGTTCCCGATCATCGGCACGAACGGCCGCGTGCTGGGCTTTGGCGCGCGCGTGATCGACAGCGGGACGCCAAAGTACATCAATACCGGCGACACGGCCCTGTACAACAAGCGTAACAACCTCTACGGCCTGAACCTGCAGAAGGGCAAAAAGCTCGACGACCTCGTCATGGTCGAGGGCTACATGGACGTGATCGGCCTGTTCGAGGCGGGTGTGACGAACGCGGTCGCGAGCCTCGGCACAGCGCTCACCGTGCAGCAGGCGCGGCTGCTTAAGCGCTACGTCGAGCGCGTGTACATCGCGTACGACGGCGACGCGGCCGGTCAGAACGCCATGCTGCGCGGGCTGGACATATTAAGCGGCGAAGGCTTGGACGTGCGCGTGATCGTGTTTCCGGACGGGCTGGACCCGGACGAGTTCGTCCGCGCACGCGGCCGCGAGGCGTTCGACGCGCTGAAGGAAGCGGCGCTGTCGCTCAACGCGTTCAAGCTCGAGAATATGGCGCGCGCGTTTTCGCTGGATAACGAGAACGAGCGCGAGCGCTTTGCCAAGCAGGCCTGCGCGTTCATCGGCTCGATCGAGCCGATCGAGCGCGACCGGCATATCGAGCGCCTTGCGCGCCTGACGGGCTATCCGCCCGACGCGCTGCGCGAGCAGGTGCGCGTGCGCGCGGGGCAGGGGAAAACGCCGGGCGTTTCCGGCCAGCGCGCGCCGGAGAGCCGCATTAGTCCGCGCGACAACCCGTTCAAGCCCGCCGAGACGGAGCGGCTGCGCTGGGAGACGGCGCTGCTCGCGGTCATGCT
>CAZIRB010000002.1:0-14638 GCA_964541695.1 uncultured Oscillospiraceae bacterium | reverse complement strand
AGCCGGCAGGGACAGTGACGAAAGGAGCAAGAACCGTGGAAGAGCAGCAGCAGAAAGAGCCGCGGATTCAAAAGATCAACGAGCTTCTCGAGCAGGGAAAATCGAAGGGCATCCTGACCTACAAGGAGATCATGGACGCGCTGGAGGAGCTCGAGCTCGATCAGGAGCAGGTCGAGAAGATCTATGACCATATCGAGGAGCTGAACATCGATGTCGTCGAGGAGGTCGAAATCCCCGAGGACATCAACGAGGAGATCGCCGAGATCGAGACGGTGCTCGCCTCGACCGAGGGCGTTAACATCGACGACCCGGTGCGCATGTACCTTAAAGAGATCGGCAAGGTGCCGCTGCTTACCGCAAACGAGGAGGTCGACATCGCCCGGCGCATGGCGGAGGGGGACCCGGAGGCCAAGCATCAGCTCGCCGAGGCGAACCTGCGGCTCGTCGTCTCGATCGCCAAGCGCTACGTCGGCCGCGGCATGCTGTTCCTCGACCTGATTCAGGAGGGCAACCTCGGCCTGATCAAGGCGGTCGAGAAGTTCGACTACCGCAAGGGCTATAAGTTCTCGACTTACGCGACCTGGTGGATCCGCCAGGCGATCACGCGCGCGATTGCGGACCAGGCGCGCACGATCCGCATCCCGGTGCACATGGTCGAGACGATCAACAAGCTCATCCGCGTGAACCGCCAGCTCGTGCAGGAGTACGGCCGCGACCCGCGCCCGGACGAGATCGCGCGCGAGATGGGCATATCGGAGGACAAGGTGCGCGAGATCATCAAGATCGCGCAGGAGCCCGTGTCGCTCGAGACGCCCATCGGCGAGGAGGACGACAGTCACCTCGGCGACTTTATCCCGGACGACGACGCGCCCGCGCCCGCGGAGGCCGTGGCGGTCACGCTGCTGAAGGAACAGCTCATGGACGTGCTGAACTCGTTGACGCTCCGCGAGGCGAAGGTGCTGCGGCTGCGCTACGGGCTCGACGACGGCAAGGCGCGTACATTGGAGGAGGTCGGCAAGGAGTTCAACGTCACGCGCGAGCGCATCCGCCAGATCGAGGCCAAGGCGCTGAGGAAGCTCCGGCACCCGAGCCGCAGCAAACGGCTGAAGGATTTTTTGGAATAAGGGGACGGCGTGGTTTTGGCGGCCGCACGAATGTGCGGCCGCGTTTTTTGTTATGAGGGTTCCGCCTTCTTGGGAAACGCGAAAGTTTGGGACTGGAACGTTGGAGGCTCTGCCTCCAAACCTCCGCTCAAGGGCTACATCCCTTGAGAATCCCAATTCGTTCGCCGGGGTTTCTTGCGGGTTTCCAAAGGGGACCGCAGCCGAACGCCGCCTGTGGCGGAGCGAGCGAGGCGCAGGCCCAGTGAGCAAGGGAGCGCAGGCCCAAAGGGACGTGCGCGACCGTTGCGAACTGCGGATATTTGGCCCTTTGGCGGGTGTTTGAGGGCGGAGCCCTCAAAGGGATCCATTCCACCCCCCTCCGCCCGCACGAAAGTACAGCCGCTGTGATTTTTACTCGTTTTTCCGCATACAGTACAACAGCAATGCTGGAGGGGGCGGGTACATGCGCGTTTGGATCATTAGAAAGAGGACGCTGATTCTTGCGGCGGTCATACTGCTGATACTGATACTGGCCGTTGTCGCGCTTCTCGCGGTCAACCGCCCGAACCGCGCATCGCCATCCGTCAGCGGTTCCATCATGAATGAATACGAACTCAACGTGCTCGCGGCCCAACACCGCGAGCTGCCCGTTTATTCGGTCGAACGGTCGGACAAGAGTATCGCGCTGACGATCGACGCGGCGTGGGAGGACGACAAGACGGCGTTTATCCTAAAGACGCTGGATCATTACGATGTCAAAGCGACGTTCTTCCTCTGCGGTATCTGGGTATCGACGTATCCGGAGGATGTAAAAGCGATCGCGGCGGCCGGTCACGAGATCGGCAACCACAGCAAAACGCACCCGCACATGAACGCGCTGTCCGCCGCCCAGATTCAGAAGGAGATCAAAACGCTCGACGACGAGATCGAGCAGCTCACCGGCAAGCGCTGCACGCTGTTTCGCGCGCCGTACGGCGAATACAACGACACCGTGATCCGGACCGTGCGGGAGTTTGGCTACGAGCCGATCCAGTGGAATCTGGACACCGTCGATTGGCGCGAGGAGCGCAGCGCGGAGACGATCTTAAACGCCGTGTTGCCCAAGCTTTCCCCGGGCTCGATCATCCTCTGCCACAACAACGGCTACAAGATTGAGGAATACCTGCCGACGCTGATTCAGACCGCGCTGAACGAAGGATATGCGTTTGTGACGGTGTCGGAGCTGCTGCTCGACGGCGCGACGATCATAGACCCGAACGGCGTGCAGAAACCGGCGTAAGCGTCGGCAATCAAACGTTTTTATCGCGCGATGCTATATTAAAGCACATCGAAGAATGCTTGCCTTTGCACACTGCAAACGTCCGGTACAGATCGCAAAAAGCACGGCGATGACGGCTGTGCGTTTTTATTTTGCCTGCCTTTGGTTAAAACAAATCAAGCAACGGCAAAGTTTTTAGGCATCGCAATAAAAACGCATATTTCGAAACAAAAACTCCAATGTTGACAATAGACATTTGACGCGATACATTCGTGGCAGACGCGGCGTAAGGCGCGAGCGGCGCGACCGTAGCGGGCGAGATAAAAAGCCCTTTTGTGCTGCGCGGAAAAATTGTCCGCTAATGGACGATCCTAGGCTGGGCACTCAATCCTTCTATAACGTCTGCCCGTCGGGCGCCGTGGAGCATCATTGCCAACGAGGCACAGCCCGCAGGCGAGCGGCAGCAAAGCTTTTGCGAGCATCGCCGGAACGAGGGCGTTTCCCTGTTGTTTGCCGGGAAGAGCGGGAAGGACTGCGCATGGCCGCAAAGGGCGGCAGCGTGGGGCTCGCTGATTCACACGGTCCCCGCGTGGGAAGCCGCGGGAAGAAAGGTGAGGAAATGAAAGCGCTGTATTTTGACGGAGAATCCCTGCAATACCGTACCGACTATCCCATGCCGAAACCCGCCGGCGGGGAAAGTCTTTTGCGCATGGAGATGGCCGCCATCTGCAACACGGACAAGGAGATCATGCACGGGTTCAAGAAGGGCTTTCGCGGCGTGCTGGGCCATGAATTCGTGGCGGTCGTGGAGGAATCCCCCGAAAAAAGCCTGATCGGCAGACGCGTGGTCGGGGAGCTGAACATCGGCTGCGGCCGCTGCCTGTACTGCCGGACAAACCGCGAGGAGCACTGCGAGGATCGCCTAGCGCCCGGCATTTCCGGCAACAAGGACGGCTGCTTTGCCGAATACATGGCGTACGCCACGAGGCTTCTGCATCCCGTGCCCGAGCAGCTTGCCACGGAGAAGGCCATCTATACGGAACCTTTGAGCGCGGGCATTGCGGTGATGCAGCACGTGCATATTAAACCGTCCGAGCCGGTGGCGGTGATCGGCGACGGGCGGCTGGCGCTAATGACCGCGCAGGCGGTCGCGCAGAACGGAACGCCGGTGGTCGTGTTCGGCAAGCATGCGGGCAAGCTGGGGCTGTTTTCGAGCTTTGCGCAAACATCTCTGGAGCCGTCCGGCACATTTGAAACGGTGTTGGAAATATCCGGTTCTCCCAGCGGGTTTGCCACGGCGATGAAACTGGTGCGCAGCAAGGGCACCATCGTTCTAAAAAGCACCTATGCGGGCATGAATCAGGCCGACCTGACCGAGGTGGTCGTGCGGGAGATCACGATCGTCGGCAGCCGCAACGGCAACTGCTATCCCGCCGCCCTCAATTTGCTGAGGCGGAGCGGCATGGTGCTGCCCGACATCACGCTGTACCGGCTGGCCGATTACCGGGAGGCATTTGCGTCCACGGCGTTCAAGGCCGGATTCGATTTTCGATATGGACCCAAATAACCGAGGACGGTTTTCCGCGTTGCGAACATGACCGCGGAGGAGCCGCCCCGGAACCACCCAATTGCAAAGCATTACACCCGATCAACGATCTGACGACGGAGGAAAGAACATTGAGACCCGACCACGACCTGGCTTTTTTGCAGCAATACGAGAACGTCGCGTGGTACGAAAACGGCGCGGTGCGCATGCTGGACAGGCGTGTGTACCCCGCCGAGATTCGGTTCGTGACCTGTACGACGCACGCCGATGTTGCGCTGGCGATCAAAAACATGGTGACGCAGAGTTTCGGCCCCTATCATGCGGCCGCGATGGGCATGGCGCTTGCCGCCCATGAAGCGCGCGGCAAAAAGGGCGGGGAGCTGCGCGCGTTTCTTGCCGGCGCGGCCGCGGCCATCGCCAACGCGCGCCCCACGACCAGGCGCAAGATGACGGTCGTGACGGACGACTGCCTCGCCGCCGCAGATCATGCGATGGCGGGGGGCGAGGACGTCGTCGAAGCGATCCGCGCGTGCGCGCTGCGGCGGCTGGACGAGCAATACGAAAGAAACGAACGGATCGGCCGCTTCCTCGCCGCGAAACTGCCCGACGGCGGCACGGTGATGACCCAATGCTATGCCGAAACCGATTTGGGCATGACACTGCGGGCCTGCCGCGAGATGGGCAAAAAAATCAGGCTCATCTGCCCCGAGACGCGGCCGTATTTCCAGGGCGCCCGCCTGACCGCGAGCGTGGCGCTCGATATGGGCTTTGACGTCACCGTCATTACGGACAACATGCCCGGCTATGTGCTGGGCAAGGAGCGGGTGGACGTGTTCACGTCCGCGTCGGACGTCATCTCCATGGACGGATACATCGTGAACAAGATCGGCACGTTCCAGATTGCGCTGGCCGCCTGGTATCATCGGATCCCGTATTATGTGACCGGGCTGCCGGTCCTGGAACACCCGACGAAGGAGAGCTTGTGCATCGAGGAGCGCAATCCCGACGAAGTTTTGCAGGCGCTCGGCCAGCCGACGGTCAAGGCGGGCGTCAAGGGCTATTATCCCGCGTTTGATATCACGCCGCCGAACCTGTGCCAGGGCGTCGTGACCGACAAGGGCATATTTGCGCCGTACAATCTCCCGGCGTATTTCGACGACGGCGGCTCGGACAACGCCGTTCCGCCGCCGGGGGCCGGCTGCTGATTGAAGCCCGGACCTTACGGTGTTCGACGGCTGTCCGGACAACGCCGTTCCGCCGCCGGGGACCGGCTGCTGATAAGCGCCCGGACCATACGGTTCCGAAGCTGCAGCCCGGCGGGCGCGGCCGTCGTCGGATCAAGCACGCAAAAGAAACCGGCGGTTCCGCCGGCTTCCTCTGCACCCCAAACCCTATTCCGCGTTCTGCCCGCGGCCGCCGACCGGCCGCTTTTTTCATTACGGTTCGTTTACATTGCCGCGCAGCTGGCCGATCTTTTTCTCGAGGAACGCGCGCAGGCGGCCGGAGTCAAGGTCGAAGCGCTTGAACAGCGCCGCGGGCAGCGGCTGCTTCTCGGCGGACGGTTTCCCGTAGAAGAACAGCGCGACGGTGCCGGGGCCGACGTGCGCGCCCGTGCCCGGCTCGTAGCAGACGATCATGAAATCCTCCACGCCGTGCTGCGCGGCGATCATGTCCCGCAGCGCAAACGCGTCGTCCAGACAGCCGCCGTGCGCGATGCCGATCGTCTGGGATTTTGGGTCGACGACGGTCTGGTCGAATATCTCCGCGAGCATCTTGAGCGCCTTTTTGCGTCCGGGCGCTTTGCGGTCGAGCACGATCTTGCCGTCTACGCCCTTCATCAGGGGCTTAATCTGCAACAGCGTACCCACGAGCGCAGACACGCCGCCGATGCGGCCGCCGCGGGCGAGGTACTGCAGGTCGTCGACGAGGAAATGCTGGCATACGACCTCGCGCGCTTGTTCCACCCAGGCGAGGACCTCGTCCATGGACTTCCCGTCGTCGCGCATCAGCGCCGCGCGGCAGACCATCAGCCCTTCGCCGAGCGAGGCAGCCTTCGTGTCCGCGACGCAGACGCGGCGCTCCGGGAAGGCTTCCGCCAGTTCCTCCGCGGCAGCGGCCGCGGCCTGGCAGGTGCCGCTGATACCGGCGGACATGGCGAGATAAAGCACGTCGTCGCCGGCGGCAAGGACCGGCCGGAACGCCTGTTTGAACGTCTCCGAGTTGATCATCGACGTGCGCGCATGGTAGGCCGGGTCGCGCAGCGCGGCGTAGAACGCGTCGCCGTCGAACGCCCTGTCCGGGTCGTAGCACAGGTGCTCCTCGCCGCCCACGGAATAGGTCAGCGATACGACGCGGATGCCGAGCGCGCCGAGCGTCTCTTTCGTCAGGTTGGCGGAGGAATCGGTGAATATGGCAAACGGCATACGCTTACGGTCCCTTCTGTATAATTTTGTCAAGCTTATCGTTTAGTGTATCCGCGCGCGGGGGATAAAGCAAGCGCGAAAAACCGGCAGGCAGGCCGCGCCGGACCGTCTGCAGGCGCTTATACCGGTTGCGGCACGAAAAGGAGGATCCCCGCGGCAACCCCGCTGCATTCGCCGGATTTCGACGTTTGCCGCCCCGCGGCGGTTGATTTTTGCACAAGGGGTGTGATACACTCATCCGCATGAACCTGTGGAATGGAGCGGCGTAAACATGCATGCAATCGTCACCGTCATCGGCCACGACCGCGTGGGTATCATCGCGGGCATCTGCGTGGCGCTCGCCGGCGTCAACGTCAACGTCCTGGACATCACGCAGACGATACTCGGCGGTATGTTCACGATGATCATGCTCGTGGACATCGGCACGGCGGCCGTGCCGTTTGCCGAGATCGCGGCGGCGCTCGACGGCGAGGGCGCACGGCTCGGCGTGAACGTCCGCATCCAGCGCGAGGACATCTTCAACGCCATGCACCGCATCTAGGGGGGCGACATGCTCAATCAGCGGGAGATATTTGAAACACAGCACATGATCGACAGCGAGCACCTCGACATCCGCACGATCACGATGGGCGTTTCGCTGCGCGACTGCGCGCACGGCGACGCGCGTACGGCCGCGCAAAAAATATACGACAAGATCGCGCGCTGCGCGGAGCGTCTCGTGCCCGTGGGCCGCGAGATTGAGCGCGAGATGGGGATCCCTATCGTGAACAAGCGCATATCCGTCACGCCCATGGCACTTGTCGCCGAGGCGAGCGATGCGGAAAGTTACGTGCCGTTTGCCCAGGCGATGGACCGCGCCGCGCGCGAATGCGGCGTCGACTTCATCGGCGGGTTCTCGGCGCTCGTGCAGAAAGGCTTTACAACGGGCGACCGCAGGCTGATCGCGTCGATTCCCGAGGCGCTCGCCGGTACGCGGCTCGTCTGCGCGTCGGTCAACGTCGCGTCCACGCGCGCGGGCATCAACATGGACGCCGTGCGCCTGATGGGCGAGATCATAAAGGAGACCGCGCAGCGCACCGCGGCGCAGGACGGGCTTGGCTGCGCAAAGCTCGTCGTGTTCGCCAACGCCGTCGAGGACAATCCCTTCATGGCTGGCGCGTTCCACGGCGTAGGGGAGGCGGAGTGCGTGATCAACGTCGGCGTGTCCGGCCCCGGCGTCGTGTGCCACGCGCTGCGCGAGGTGCGCGGAGAGCCCGTCGACGTGGTGGCCGAAACCGTCAAGAAGACTGCGTTCAAGGTCACGCGCATGGGCCAGTTGATTGCGCGCGAGGCCTCAGCGCGGCTGAACGTGCCGTTCGGCATCGTGGACCTCAGCCTCGCGCCCACGCCTGCGCAGGGCGACTCGGTCGCGCGCATCCTTGAGGAGATGGGCCTTGCGCGCTGCGGCACGCACGGTACGACGGCCGCGCTCGCGCTGCTCAACGACGCCGTCAAGAAGGGCGGCGTGATGGCGTCCTCGCAGGTGGGCGGCCTGTCCGGCGCGTTCATTCCGGTGTCCGAGGACGAGGGCATGATCGAGGCTGTGCGCGCGGGCACACTGACGGTCGATAAATTGGAGGCCATGACCTGCGTATGCTCCGTGGGCCTCGACATGATCGCAGTCCCGGGGGACACGCCCGCGGAGACGATCGCGGCCATCATTGCCGACGAGGCCGCCATCGGCATGATCAACAACAAGACCACCGCCGTGCGCATCATCCCCGCGCCGGGTAAAACGGTTGGGGACATGGTCGAGCTTGGCGGCCTGCTCGGCAGCGCGCCGGTCATGCCGGTGCATACCGAATCGAGCGCGGCGTTCATCCGCCGCGGCGGGCGTATCCCCGCGCCGCTCAACAGCCTGAAGAACTGAGCCCCTCTTGGGGTTACCCATAAACGGAGGAAGCCATGGACGTGCTGAAATATCCGATGCTGATGCTGCCCGCCACAAAAAACTATCTGTGGGGCGGCGAACGGTTGCGCCGCCGCTATGGAAAAGCGCCGGACGGCAACGGCCCGCTGGCGGAGAGCTGGGAGCTGTCGTGCCATCCGGACGGGCCGAGCGTCATCGGCAACGGCATGTTTGCCGGGGAGACGCTGTCCGCCTACATCGAGCTATGCCCGGACAGCATACTCGGCAGCCGATATGCCGGAACGCGCGAGCTCCCCATACTGGTCAAGCTGATCGACGCGGCGGAGCCGCTCTCGATCCAGGTGCACCCGGACGAGGAGTACGCCAACCGCGTCGAGGGCGGACACGGCAAGGCCGAGCTTTGGGTCGTGCTCGAGTGCGACGAGGGCGCCGAGCTGGTCTACGGCGTGAACCGCGCGCTGCCGCCGGAGGAGTTTGCGCGCAGGATCGCGGACGGCACGCTCGGCGAGGCGCTCGCCCGCGTTCCGGTCAAGCCCTGGGATGTTCTCTACGTCGCGCCCGGCACGATCCATGCCATAGGCGGCGGCATCCTGCTCGCGGAGGTCCAGCAGAACTCCAACCTGACGTACCGCATCTGGGATTACGGCCGCGTCAGCGCCGACGGCCTGCCGCGCGCGCTGCACGTCGAACAGGCGCTGGCGGTCGCGCGATTGGAGCCCGTTTCTGAAAAATGCGAAAGCGTAATTCTCGAGAGTCGCGACGCGCGGACGCTCGAACGGCTGTTTTCAAACGAGCTGTTCCGCGTCCGGCGGCTGCGTTTGCACGGCGGCGTTTATGCGGGAAATGCCGGCGGCGACAGTTTTTTATGCGTGCTCTGCCTGGGCGACAAGATGGAGCTGACCTGGTGCGGCGGGGTGGTGCTGCTGCGGAAGGGCTGGACCGTGTTTTTGCCCGCGGGCTTGGGCGCGTTCACGCTCGGCGGCGGCGGGGACGCGCTGCTGATCGACTGACGCGCGGCTGCCGGCGCGTTGGCGCGAATGAAAACAGCGCTTCCGTACAGAAGCGCTGTTCAACTGCGTCACCCGCCTGCACGGATACGGCTTCGACGATATCGGAAAGCGGATGGCGGGGGATTCCGTCCCTTGCGCGCGGACGCGGCCGCCCGGTGCGCCGGGCCCGGCCGGCGCACCGTTTGCGCAGACCAGCCATGCATGCTATCAACTCGTCCAATTAAAGAACAAATTGGTTCGGAAATGAACCAATATAATAAATAACAAACAGTTTTATACGAAAATCGATTTCCAGTAAACCGAAACGGTTGCACGGCCCCTGTTTTCTTGGTATGATACTAGTTGTTATTCTGTGATTCGACAGGAAAGGGAGCGGACCGATGGCCAGTATGTATGACTATATTTATGAGGAAGAAACGGTCCTCACAAACGCGCTGAAGCATTTCTCCGGCCCCATTCCCGCGCGCTTTAACCGGCTGTTCATCGTGGGCTGCGGCTCGTCGTTCAACTGCGGGAAAATTGCCGAACCGTTTATCCTAAACCTCGGCCTCACGGCGGCCGTACTGCACCCGGTGGAGTTCATAGCGACGCAGACGGAGTTAAAGAGCGACGATCTGGTCGTGCTGATCTCGCAGGTGGGCAATTCCGCACTCGTGGTCGAGGCGCTTCGGTACGCCAAGGGCAAATGCGTCACGCTGGGCCTGACGTCCAACGACGAGGGGATCATCGCGGCGGAAGCCGACCGCCACATCAACATCGGCTGCGGCGAGGAGGACTGGAACGCCAAATCGAAGGGCGTCAGCGCTACGGTGCTGAGCCTGCTCCTGCTCGCGCTGCATTACGCCAGGGACAACGGCCTGATCGGCGGCGCGCGGTTTACAAGCGAGCTTAGCCAGCTAAAAAGCGTCGTCGGCAAGCTGACCGAGTACACCGAGGAGCTCGAGGTGCAGCTGGACCGGCTGCTCGACCTCATCGATCCGCGCAGCGTGCTGAATATCCTGGCCACCGGCAACCACTACGCCGTGGCAAGGGAGTTTGCCATGAAGGTGACGGAGTGCGCGTATATCAAGGCGGCGTACCAGGAGATCGAGGAGTACCTGCACGGCTTCGAGATGGCCGCGGACGGCAGCGACGTGTTCGTCATCCTCGCGCTGGACCAATATACGCAGTCCTACGCGGAGGGCGTGAAAAACTTTTTGATCGAAAACGGCATCACGGACCGGATCTGCATCGTCGGCAACCGCGCGGGCGATATCCGATCTTCCGCGTCGGACTCGCCGTACAGCGTGTTTGTCGGACTCGCGTTTTTGCAGCTTGTCTCCGACGCGCTTGCCCGCAAGTTTGGCATCGACCACAAGGAGACGCGCTACAAGAACATCGGGCAGTACGTGAAAACGAAGCTGCCCGCCTAGCCGCGCTTAGAGCGTGTGGCTGCCGCGGCCGTAGTCGTCCTCGAGGCGGACGATGTCCTCGAGCTCGGGCGTCGAAACCTCGATGAAGCGGAAATCCTCCAGCGCGCGCTGGCGGTGAATCTGGTACGGGAACTGGTTCAATATCTCGCCGGGCCCGATGACCCGCTCCGTCCTCTCCTCGTTGGGCAGCTGCAGCGTGTACAAGGCGCTGCCCTCAAGGATGTAGAGCGTCTCGATCTTGCGCTCGTGGTACTGCAGGCTGACGGCGCAGCCCTTCCGGATCAGAAGCTCGCGGACGACGTAGCATTCGTTGCACGCGATCCATTTTTCGTAGCCCCAGGGCTTTTGTACGATTGTTCCCGGCGTAATGTTCATAGATATGCACCTTTCACGGGTTTTGAACATTATAAGCCAAACAAGAGAAACTTGCAATCCCGCGGCGGGCGTAAACGGGTTTCGGCACTGCTCCGGCGGGCGGTAAAATTTGAGCGTATTTGTCGAAAGAGGTGGAATGATCATGGAAATCCGCTATAAAAATACGGTTGAGGGCAGCGTGCAGTGCCTGGCGGACGCCGTCTGCAGTACGGAGCGGTACAAGCGTTCGATCGCGCGCAAGAGCTGGATTCTGTTCTTTGTGCTGCTGGTCGGCTCGATGGCTTTGCTCAACCAGGTGCTGTTTCTGCGCGAGTCGGGCCGGACAAACGTTTTCCTCGACGTGCTGCTTGGGATCTGCGCCGCATTGACGGTGCTGAGCGTCACATATTTTCGGGCGTACAGCCGCAAGCGCGGCCGCGCGAAGATGATACGCCTCATGTCCGCCGCAAAGGAGAGCTTTAATCGCGAGCTGCTGCTGCGCGTGGAAAACGGCGCGCTGACCATGGGCACGGAGGAGCGCAGCCGCAGCTATCCGGTCGGCGACGTCGCGGACGTGTTCCCGCACGATCAGCATCTGTGCATCACGCTCAAGAGCGGTGCGGCGCTAGCCATCCCAGACCGGTATTTTGCCGACGACGGGCAGCGCGACGAGCTGATCGCCCTGCTGACGCCGCAGAAAAAGTCTGAGGAGGAATAGGGCGGGCGAATGCGTACACAGCGATTCAAAGCGGCTATTTTTGACATGGACGGCCTGATGCTGGACACGGAGCGGCTGATTGTGCGCATCGCCGTGGAGGTGGCCGAGCAGATGCGGTTCCCGATCACCGAGGAGCACATATTGAAAACGGTGGGGCTGAACGAGGCGGACACGACGCGAGCGTATCTGGAGTTTTTGGAGGACGCGAGCGGCCTCGACGCATACCAGGCGCGCGTGCACGAAACATACGACGGGCGCATCGAGACGGAGGAGGGCCTGTTAAAGCCGGGCGTCGTCGAGCTGTTGCAATACCTGCGTGAAAAGGGCCTGAAGCTGGCGGTGGCGACCTCGACGCGGCGCGCGCGCGCGATACGGCTATTAACCCGCAACGGGCTGCTCGACCGGTTCGATATGATTGTCTGCGGCGACGAGGTGGAGCGGGGGAAGCCGGACCCGGCGATCTTCCTGCTGGCCTGCGAAAAGCTTGGCGTTGCGCCGGACGAGGCCGTCATATTCGAGGACTCCGCCAACGGCCTGCGCGCGGCAAGCGCGGCGGGCATCCGCTGCGTGCTGGTGCCGGACATGATCCGGCCGGACCCGGAACTGACAAAGCTTGCGTACGCGGTCGCATCCGACCTGACCGAGGTGCTGCACAGCGGCATCGTGTAAAGCGTATGTTTGCGGCCGCGCGGGTTTCGGGCGGCCAAGCGAAGACAGAAAGGACTATATCGGGTAAATCAAGTTGAAACAATTGTCTAGCGTCCGGCTCATCGGCTGCGATATGGACGGCACGCTGCTCAACGACCGAAAGGAAATCAGTTTGATCTGCATGGACGCCGTCAAAAGCGCGATCCGCGCGGGGTATCACTTCGTTCCCGTGACGGGACGGCCGATCGGGAGGGTCCCGGACGAGTTGAAACAGACCGAAGGGCTGCGCTACTGCGTCGTCTCCAACGGCGCGGCGATCTACGACCTCCTCGACGAGCGGTATATCTCCCAGACGCTCATCTGCCGCGAGGGGATCGAGAGCATCCTAAAGCTCAGCGAGGAAAACGACGTTGCGACCGCGGCGATTCTGAACGGGTATCTTTGTACGACCCACGAGAACAAGCGCCGCGTCATCGAGAAATACAACAACCCCTATTTTAGCCGGAACTATCTGCTAAACAACGAGGTGGCGTTCGATATCCTTACGGAGATCCGCGAAAACGAATACCGCGTCGAAAAATTCAATATGGATTTTTTTGACGCAGAGACGATGGAGCGCTGCGTAAGCCTGATCCGGCAGATCCCGTACGTCGAGATCAGCTGCGTCGGGGAAACGTATCTGGAGATTACGGCTAGAGGCTGCAACAAAGGGGTCGGCCTGAGAAAGCTGACGGACCACCTTGGATTGCGGGACCACGAGACGTTCGTGATCGGCGACAGCAACAACGACATCCCCATGTTTACGCCGGGGCGCGTCCGCGTGGCGATGGAGAACGCCGAGGACGAGATCAAGCGCCGGGCGGACTTCACCGTGCCGGACAACAATCACGACGGCGTGGGCGTCGCCATCCGGCGGCTGCTTGAGCTGCGGGACGAGCAAAGGACATCGTAGGCGGGGAGGCGCAAGGTATGAGGATCAAGACGGGTATCGTGGGGCTCGGCAGCATTGCAAAGACGCACTGCCTGGCGAACGTGGCGATCGCGCTAAACGGCAAGGACCTGCCCTTCGAGCTGAAGATCGGCAGGATCCTGCGGCAGAACAGCTCGGAGCCGGCGCCCTTCTTTTCGGAAGGATATGCCAGGGACCTTGAGGAGCTGATCGCGGACAGCGATGTCGTGGACATCTGCAGCCCGAACGCCGCGCATTTTCAGCAGGCGGAGGCGGTGATCGGGCACGGCAGGCCGCTGTATCTCGAGAAGCCCGCGGGCAAGGATATGGCTGAGGCCGAGACGCTGCAGGCGCTGGCCGAAACGAGCGGCACGCCGAACCAGGTCGTGCTGATGTACCGGTTCATGCCGGGCATCGTCGCCATGCGCGACCGGATCGCGCGCGGCGACATCGGACCTGTGATCGGCTTCCAGGTCCGCGTACTGCATTCCGGCTATCTGAATCCGGACCGCAAGAGCAACTGGAAGCTCAAGAAGGACGCGAGCGGCGGCGGCCCGCTGCTGGACATCGGCGTGCACTCGGCCGACGCGGTCCGGTTCCTGCTCGGCGAGGTCGAGGCCGTGCAGTGCCGGGTCGATACGGTTATCGGCCGGCGGCCGGACGAGCAGACCGGCTGTCTCGTCGACGTGGACGTGGAGGACAGGGCGTTTGCGCAGCTGATTATGCAGAGCGGCGTGACGGGCACCGTCGAGATCACGCGCGTCGCGTCCGTGCTGGAGCAGTCGTCCACGATCGAGGTGTTCGGCCTTGCGGGCAGCATGCATTTTTCATGCGCCGAGCCGGGCCGGTTGCGGGTCTTTACGCAGCGGACGGGCCGCGAGGAGTACGGCAAGGTCGACGCGGTCTCCGATTTTGCCGTCCACCTGACCAAAATCTACCCCAAGTCGAGCCTCGGCTGGCTGACCGACGCGCACACCGCCTCGCTGATGAATTTCTATTTAAACCTCGCCGCGGGCTGCGTGCAATTCCCCGAAACGCCGGATATTGCGCAGGCCGTGCTCGCGCAGCGGATCATCGACCGCTGCTATCAATCCGCCGCCGTGGACGGCGGCATCGTCCAGCTCGCATAACGGCGGCAAACGCCGGAGCATACGGGCGCGCCCGCGTTGGGCGCGCCCGTTTTTTGTTGAGGGGAGGCCCTGTGTCGTACCTTTTTCCCCGCAGGGGCTTTGCCCCTGCACCCCACCAAAGGAGGAAACCCCCTTTGGAAACCCATTCCTTCATGGGCACCCAAACCTGAACGCCCGC
>CAZIRB010000001.1:64945-78447 GCA_964541695.1 uncultured Oscillospiraceae bacterium | reverse complement strand
CGGCTTCGGGCTGTCCTGGATCAGGTACGACAGCGCCGCCGCGGTGTACGCCATCGTGTCCGTGCCGTGCGCGATCACGAAGCCGTCGTAGCCGCCGTAGCGCGTTTTTATCGCCTCCGCCATCGCGAGCCAGTGGTACGGCTGGATGTTCGTGCTGTCGATGTTGCACACCTGCACCGCGTCGACATCGCAGAACGCGAAGATCGACGGCGTATAGGAGAGGATCTCGTCCGTGGTCAGCTGCGGGGCGAGCCCGTCCTGCGTGCCCTTCGACGCGATCGTGCCGCCCGTGCCGAGCAGAAGTATCCGTTTCATGCTTTTATGATTGCCTCCTCCCGATATGCGCCGCGGCTTTTTTGATCGGTTACCCGTATTTTGGCGGCTTTTTGAGCCGATTCTATCGTTTTGCCGCCCAAACTGTGACTTTCTCACAGAATAAAACGCAAAAACTGCGTATGCTAGTTTCAGAAGAACGAAAGGAGCGCGAATAACGATGTCAGTCATCAGCGTAACGAACAGCAATTTTGAGTCCGAGGTGCTGCGTAGCGATAAACCCGTCCTCGTCGATTTCTTCGCGCCGTGGTGCGGGCCGTGCCGCATGGTTTCGCCGCTTGTCGACGAGATCGCCGTCGAGCGCGACGACATCAAGGTCGTCAAGGTCAACATCGACGAGCAGCCGCAGATCGCGTCGCAGTACTCCGTCATGAGCATCCCGACCCTCGTCGTCATCAAGGGCGGCCAGGTCACGAACAAGGCCGTCGGCGCAAGGCCGAAGAACGCCATACTCGACCTGCTCAAGTAACCGGTGCTCCGGCGCGCCGTCCCCCGCGGCCAGCCGGGTTTCGGACAACCTCCTCTGCGGTATAGCAGCGACCAAGCCGCGCCCTGCGCCTATCCGGCCAGGGCGCTTAGTTTTTTGCGGTCCGTCAGCGTCACGTCGCCGCGGCTGAGCCGCACCATGCCCTCGGACTGGAAATACCTGAGCATCCGCGTCACGACCTCGCGCGCCGTGCCCAAATGCCCCGCGATCTGCTCGTGCGTGATGCACAGCTGCTCGCTCTCCTCGATGCCGCTCTCCGACAGCAGAAACGACGCGAGCCGGCTGTCCATGCTGCGGAACAGGATCTGGTCCACGAGCCACATCACTTCCGAAAGGTGCGCCGCCATCAGCTCGTTCGTATAGTTCGCCATCGGGATCGACGTCGCCATCAGCTTTTGGTACGTCGCGACCGGGATCACCCACAGCCCCGTGTCCTTTTCCGCCGATACCGTGATCTGGAACTGGATGCTCGCAAGCATGCACGAGCCCGAGAACAGGCACATGTCGCGCTCCAGCAGCCGGTACAGCGTCACCTCGCGGCCCGTCTCCGACAGGACGTAGGCGCGCAGCTGCCCGCTGCGGATCAAAAACATGCCCACGCAGTCCGCGTCGCCGTTGTGCAGAACCGTGCCCGCCGGAACGCTGCGGAACGTTACGCTCTCCGCTAAAAGCGCCCGCTCCGCGTTGGTCAGCTTGTCCCACACCGGAAAATACGTCTCAAACCCTTCCATGCTTTTGCGCGCCCTCCTTCCGCTATGTATTATACCGCCTGCGTCGGGTTTTTGAAAGCGGAAGCGGCGTTTTTTGCGGGGAAACGTTGGGACGGGAGGAACGAGGGGAACGACGGGGACGAAGGGAACGAAGGGAACGGCGGGGACTCCGTCCCCGCGCCCCTGCCAAAGGGGGAAACCCCCTTTGGAAACCCGTTCTGCCGAGCGTGCTGCTTACGTGGTACTTTATCACTGGGTTTCCAAAGGGCCTTCGGCCCTTTGGCAGGTGTTTGAGGGCGGAGCCCTCAACGTACCCTTCGTTCCCCCTAACCCGCCCCCGCACCAAACCAAAAACCTCCCGCTTGCGCGGGAGGTTCACTCTCTCGTTTTCCCGGGTTATTCGTACCCCCGGCCCGTTCAGCCGTTCCCGTCCTGTCCGCTGCGGCGCGCGCGGCGGCGTTCGGCGGCGGCGGACGCCCAGTTTAACAGCACGATGGAGCCGATGATGAAGGCCGATACGAGGAATATGCCGGCCATGCCCTGCACCATCACAAAAAGCGAGGATTCAAATCCAGCAACGTTCATGTTATCGCACCTCCTAACCCAACAGCGAGATGATCAGTCCGCCGGCGATGACCGACGCGATCTGGCCGGACACATTGACGCCGACGGCGTGCATCAAAAGGAAGTTCTGGTCGTCTTCGGCCAGGCCCATCTTATGCACAACGCGCGCGGACATCGGGAACGCCGAGATACCGGCCGCGCCGATCATGGGATTGATCTTTTTCTTGAGGAACAGGTTGAGGAGCTTGGCAAACAACACGCCGCCGACGGTATCGAATATAAACGCGACGAGGCCGAGCGACAGGATCAGAAGCGTCTGGGGATTGAGGAACGCCTCCGCCTGCATCTTGGCCGCGATCGTGAGTCCGAGGAAGAGGGTGATCAGGTTGGCGAGCGCCTTCTGCGCCGTCTCCGAGAGCGAGTTGAGCACGCCGCACTCGCGGATGAGGTTGCCGAACATCAAAAAGCCGACGAGCGCGACGGAACGCGGCGAGAACAGCCCCGTCACGGCCGTGACGATGATCGGGAACAGGATGCGCGTCGTCTTCGACACGGTGCTCTTGGAATACTCCATACGGATGCGGCGCTCATGCTTCGACGTGAGCAGCCGGATCACCGGCGGCTGCACGATCGGCACCAGCGCCATATAGGAATAGGCGGCCACGATGATCGGGCCGAGGTAGTTGGACTGGAAGAAGTTGGCCACGAATATCGACGTCGGGCCGTCGGCCGCGCCGATGATCGCGATCGAGGCCGCGTCCTTGATCTCGAAGCCGAACAGCGACGCCAGGCTGAACGTAAAGAAGATGCCGAACTGCGCGGCGGCGCCGAAGAACATCAGCTTGGGGTTCATCAGAAGCGGCCCAAAGTCGATCATGGCGCCGATGCCGATGAACAGCAGCAGCGGGAACAGCTCGTTGGCGATGCCCGCGTCGAACAGGACGTTTAGGATGCCCGTCTCGGTCGCGCCGTGTATGACCTGCGTCACGGCGCCGGACATCGGGAGGTTGACAAGGATTGCGCCGAACCCGATCGGCAGCAGCAGCGCGGGCTCCATGTCCTTCTTGATCGCGAGGTAGATCAACAGTCCGCCGATGATCCACATGATCGGCTGCTGCCACGTCAAGGCAGCAAAGTTCGAGAAAAGTTGCTCCATTTCATCACCACCAAATCCAAATTCTCCCCATGTTATCAGCATAACAAAACGTCCGCCCTTTTTCAAGCGGTTCCCCAATATTATCCCATAGCCGCCGCGTTTACGCAAACGAACGAAAATTTTGCGCGCCTTCCCGCAGATTCCCGCGCCGCCCCGGCGGTTTTGTGATATGATAAAGTAGTTGTATTGTGGCCGGGACAGCAATCCCGTGCGCGGCGGCCGGCGCGCCACGCGTTTGACGCTTGCATGGATGCCCGCGCGGGTGGCAATATAGGAGGGTGCGGGGATGCGCCGGACAGCATCACGCGCCGCGCCGACCGTACAGCAATGTCCGGGGAATTGGGAGGGGGACAACACAATTTGGACTTTGGATTCGCGTTTTTCTGCTCGCAGATAATCAGGAGCCCGGCGCTGTTTATATCGGTCGTGCTCACGCTGGGCGTCATATTCGTCAACGGCTGGACGGACGCGCCGAACGCGATCGCAACCTGCATCGCCACGCGCGCGATCTCGCCGAACATGGCCATCGTGATGGCGGCCGTGTTCAATTTTCTCGGCGTGCTCGTGATGACGGCATTCAACGCCACGGTCGCCATGACGATCAAGAACATGGTCAACTTTGAGGGCGACGCCATGCTCGCGCAGACGGCGCTCTGCGCCGCGCTCGTCGCGATCATCATATGGGCGGTGGCCGCCTGGTACTTCGGCATCCCGACCAGCGAGAGCCACGCGCTGATCGCCGGACTCTCCGGCGCGGCCATCGCGCTCAACGGCAGCTTTGCCGGCATCAACGGCTCGGAATGGATCAAGGTCATCTACGGCCTGCTGCTCACGACCGTGATCGGCTTTGCCCTGGGGTACCTGGTCACAAAGCTGCTCGTGCTGATATTCCGGCGGGTCGACCGGCGCCGGACCACGCGCGCGTTCCAGGGCCTGCAGATCGCCGGCGGCGCGGCGATGAGCTTCATGCACGGCGCGCAGGACGGCCAGAAGTTCATGGGCGTGCTGATCCTCTGCGTGTTCCTGGCAAACGGCGCGGACACGACGGGCAACGTCGCTCCCCCGTTCTGGATGATGCTGCTTTGCTCGCTCGTGATGGGCCTGGGCACATCCGTGGGCGGCTGGCGCATCATCAAGGCGGTCGGCATGGACATGGTCAAGCTCGAGACCTACCAGGGCTTCGCCGCGGACGCGGCGGGCGCGCTGTGCCTCTTGCTTTCGTCGCTGCTCGGCATCCCCGTGAGCACGACGCACACCAAGACCGCCGCCGTCATGGGCGTCGGCGCATCGAAACGGCTCTCGTCGGTCAACTTCGGCGTAGCCAACAGCATGGTGCTGACATGGGTGCTCACGTTCCCGGGCTGCGGCCTGATCGGGTACCTGGTCGCCAAGCTGTTTTTCGCGCTGTTTCGATAAACTTGAAACGGTCAACCTGAGATTGGAGGAAGCATATCTATTATGAAATCTCAAAAAAGCCTGTTCTTCTGCAACTTTGAGAAGAGCGCGGCGCTTGCGTACGACTCGGCGCGGCTTCTCGCGGATATTCTTTCAAATTTCAACCCCGCGGAGCTGCCGGTCAGCATGCGCCGCATGCACGAGATCGAACACGCCGCCGACGAGGTCAAGCACGAGGTCACGGCGGAGCTGTCGCGCGCGTTCGTCACGCCGATCGACCGCTACGACATCGCCAAGCTGATCGAGAACCTGGACAACGTGACCGACTCCATCGAGGAGGTTTTAATCCGCATCCACATCTGCAGCGTCAAGGCCATCCGCCCCGACGTCGAGCCGTTCACCGCGCTTTTGATCCGCTGCTGCGACAACATGCACAAGCTCCTCGGCGAGTTTACGCGCTTTAAGAGCAGCGGCACGCTCAAGACCTACATCATCGAGATCAACCGCCTCGAGGAGGAGGGCGACCGGCTGTATATGCACGCGATGCACCGGCTGCACGCCGACGAGACGGACGCGATGCACGTGCTGGCCTGGCGCGAGGTGTACAGCTGCTTCGAGGTCTGCTTCGACGCCTGCGAACACGTCGCGGACGTTGTGGAGAGCATCGCCATCATCAACACCTGACGCGTCCGCGCCGGTTAAGACCGGCGGACGGCGGCGCAGGCGGCGGTTCCGGCGGAGGAATCGCCGCAGCCCGCAAAAAAACGCATGCCCGGCCGAATGGTCGCCCCTGGCTTTGCCGGCGTCATTTCGCTGGGCGCGCTGTTTCTTTTGCTCCCCCGCGCCGCGCGGCCCGGGCGGCGGCGCGCCGGGGATTTATGCGTAAAAAACCCTTTTACCCCGGGCAGCAAACGTGATATAGTATCGCAATCGCCTCTGGAAAAGGGGCGCGCCGGCGCGGCGACCGCGGCCGGCCGGGAACAGGAACGGTACGGTGGAAACGGAACAGACCGCGGTTACGGCGCGGCACGAGATCGGCAAGGTATTTGTGCTCGCCGTGCCCGCCATATTCGAGAGCATCATGGGCGCGCTGATCGGCATCGTCAACACGGCGATGGTGGGCTCCTTGGGCGCGGCCGCGACCGCCGCCGCGGCGCTCAACGCGTCGCCGATGTGGCTGATGAACGCGCTCTCGATGATGGTCTCCGGCGGCGCGACGGTGCTCATCGCGCGCTGCTACGGCTCGGGCGACACGAAGACCGCGGGCGCGTACGCGCGGCAGGCGCTGACCATGAGCGCGCTGCTTGGGCTCCTCATGACGGGCGTGATGCTGCTCGTCGCGCCGCACTTCCCCGTCTGGATGCACGCCGAGCCCGCAGTCGTGCCGGACGCCGTGGCGTACATGCGCATCATCAGCCTGTCGAACATGCCGAACTTCGTCGCGCTCACGCTCTACGGCGTCGTGCGCGGCGGCGGCAACACGCGGCTGCCGATGGTGGTCTCGATCCTCGTCAACCTGCTCAACGTTCTCGGCAACCTCTTCCTCATCTACCCGAGCCGCACGCTCGGCCTGTTCGGCGGCATCCATGTATGGGGCGCAAACCTCGGCGTGCGCGGCGCGGCCATATCGAGCGTGACCGCCATGAGCCTGGCCGGCGTGTTCATGCTGCTCGTCATGGCGCGGCGCACCGACGAGATGCGATTTACTTTGCGCTCGGACTACTCGCTCAAAAAACAGGGCGCGTCGAACGTGCTGCGCATCGGCACGCCGATTGCGGCCGAGCGCGCGGTCATCAGCGTCGGCCAGATTCTGTACATGTCCGTCATCTCGTCGCTCGGCACCGTGGCGCTGTCCGCGCACTACCTGGCCACGACGGCGGAGAGCATCTGCTACAACCCCGCCTACGGCTTTGCCGCGGCGGCCATCATCATGGTCGGCCAGGCGCTCGGCGCGCGCGACGAGAAATCGGCCGAGCGGCACGGGTACATCAGCATCGGCCTGAGCGTCGCCGTCATGGTCGTGGTCGGCGCGCTGATGTACACTTTCGCGCTGCCGCTGATCCGGCTGTTTACGCCGGACCCCGCGGTGAGCGAGGCTGGCGCGTCCGCCTTACGCATCGTGGCGTTCGTCGAGCCGCTGTTCGCCGTGGCGATCGTGACCTCCGGCGCGCTGCGCGGCGCGGGCGACGCCGTGGCGCCGCTGTTCGTCGGCATCGTGTGCATGCTGTGCGTCCGGCTGCCGTTCGCGCTCTTCTTCGTGCGCACGCTGAACCTCGGCCTCGACGGCGCGTGGTACGCCATGGTCATAGATCTCGCGCTGCGCGGCATCCTTACGCTCCTGCGCTTCCGCTCGGGCAAGTGGAAACAAAAAAGCCGCCGCCTGGCCGAGATCGAGGACCAGACGGCGCTTGCCGGCCGTTAGCCTGTTTTCCGCGTTCAGTTTTTGATTTCGTTCAGATAATTATAGACCGTAAATCGGGAGACGCCGAACCGTTCGGACACGTACGGAACGGCTTTTTGTATGGAAAAGAGCCCGCCGTCGTTAAGCATGGACACGATCTGCAGCCGCTCGCGCTTGGTCAGCTCCGCGACGGGCTTACCGATGACGGACAGGCAGCGGTCGAACGCCTCGGAGAGCTTTTTGTCAGCAAGCGGCGACGCGTCGAAGTCCCCGTCCGCCATGTCGAGATCGCGCAGAATCGCGTCGGCCGCGTGGATGGCCGTCGTGTCGAAGTTGACGCCGAGCACGTAGTGGTAGTCCTCGCCGATGTAGTTGACCGACGTGGTCTTGATCCTGCGGCCGTCCCTGGTCACGACCATCGCGTTGACATAGTCCGAGTCCGGGATCAGCTCCTTGCAGTCCTCGGACGAGATCGTCACGCCGTATATCGTTTCGGTCGAGGACAACGTGCGGCCGGACACGTGGCCGTTATAGATCGCGGCGATGCGGCAGTCCGCGTTGGAAAAGTCGTGCACCACCGTCTCGCAGTTTCTTCCGAACATCTCCGCAAGCGCGGCCGCCGTGCGGCACAGCGCGTCAAGCAGCGTTTCGCGCATGATCCGGCCCCCCTATCAATTGGTCTGCTCGATTGTACTATGCGCTTTTATCGTGCGTCAAGAACGCAGAATCTTCTTGACGAATTGTTGAGGTTTTGTTAACATATTGTTTAACAAAGTTTGCCCCGAGGAAAGCGAAAAAACTTCATATCACATCGCCGGAGGTTTGAATTTATGGATGTAACAGCGCTCGCAAGACACGGTATCATGGACATGTCCCCCTACATTCCCGGCAAGCCGGTCGAGGAGGTTCAGCGCGAATACGGGCTGACCGACATCATCAAGCTTGCCTCCAACGAGAACCCGCTGCACACGTCGCCCAAGGCGCTCTTGGCCATGCACGCTGAGCTCGAGCGCTGCTACATGTACCCCGAGGGCAGCAGCCCGTCCGTGCGCGACGCGCTTTGCCCAAGGCTTGGCGTGGACCGCGACTGCATCGTCGTCGGCAACGGCGGCGACCACGTGATCAACATGATCTGCTCCGCGTTCCTCAACGAGGGCGAGGAGGCCGTCGTGGGCAGCCCGTCGTTCAAGACCTACGAGTCGTCGACCGAGATCATGGGCGGCGTGCTCGTGCGCGTGCCGCTCGTCGACCACCGCTACGACCTTGCCGCGGTGACGGCCGCCGTCACGGACAAAACGAAGCTCATCTTTCTCTGCACGCCGAACAACCCGACCGGCACGATCATCGAAAAGGGCGCGCTCGACGACTTTATCGCGCGCCTGCCGGATCGCTGCATCGCCGTTCTCGACGAGGCGTATTGTGAGTTTGCGCAGTCCCCGGAGTATAAGAACGGCATCGACTACGTGCGGCAGGGCAAAAACGTGATCATCGTGCGCACGTTCAGCAAGATCTACGGCCTGGCGGGCGTGCGCGTGGGCTACGCGGTGCTCAAAAAGGAGCTGGCCGACATTTTGATGCGCGTTCTGCCGCCGTTCCCGGTCAACCGCGTCGCGCAGGCCGGCGCCGTCGCGGCGCTGTCCGACGACGAGTTTTTGCACGAGGTCGTGGAGCTCAACGCCGAGGGGCGCGAATACTTCTACCGCTCGTTCGAGGCGCTCGGCATGCCGTACGCCAAATCCTACGCGAACTTCGTGTTCGTCGACACGCTTCTTCCGGCCGACAAGCTGTCGAAGGCGCTGCTTCGCCGCGGCATCATCGTGCGCCCGGCCACGCAGTGGGGCTTTAGTACGTCGCTGCGCGTGACGGTCGGCACCATGCCGGAAAACGAGCGCTTCATCGCGGCGCTGACGGAATTGCAGAAAATCGCCATATCGGGAGGTACGCTATGATCCGGAGCATCAGCGGAAACGAAGCCGTCGCCCTCGCCGCCGTCAACGCGGGCGCGACGGTCATCACCGGCTACCCCGGCACGCCGTCGAGCGAGGCCATCGGGAGCCTGATAAACAAAAAACTGCCGGGCATCGAGGTGCAGTGGAGCACGAACGAGAAGGTCGCGTTCGAGATCGCCGCCGCGGCGTCCTGGGCGGGCCAGCGCGCGCTGTGCACGATGAAGATGTCCGGCCTCAACGTCTGCTACGACTCGCTCATATCCGTCGTGTACTCCGGCTGCAAGGGCGCGCTCGTGCTGTACGTGTGCGACGACCCCGGCGTGTCCGCGGGCATGCCGGAGCAGGACGTGCGCGGCTTTGCCAAGATGAGCGACATGCCCGTGCTGGACTGCACAAGCGTGGGGGATTCCTACGCGCTCACCGAGTACGCGTTCTCGCTGTCCGAGCGGATCGGCTCGCCGGTCATGCTGCGCTCCGTCACGAGCGTGTCGCTCGCGCACGAGACGCTCGACCTGCCGGACTTTATGCCGCAGCCCGCGCGCGAGCCTTCGCTCGATAAAGACATCGAAAAGTACACCAAGGCCGGCGCGAAGATCTGCATGGACCAGCACCGCGACCTGATCGCCAGGCTTGCTAAGGCCGAAACGCTGATCCGCGAGGATAAGATCAACGCGTTCCAGCTTGTCACGGGCACGACACTCGGCGTCGTCGCCGTGGGCGTGATGGGCCGCTACGTCGACGAGGGCGTGACATTGGCGAATCAGCACGCGAAGGTCCCCGCGTTCTCGCGCCTGTTTGTCAAAACCACCGTGCCCGCGCCCAGCGAGGAGCTTGCCGCGCTGGTGAAAAGCTGCGACACGATCGTCGTGCTCGAGGAGAACGAGCCGTACGTCGAGCATGCGCTGTACATCGCGGCGCAGAAGCTCGGCAAAATCATCCGCATACTCGGCAAGGAGGACGGCACGCTGTCGCGCATCGGCAGCTTCGACGCGCTCACCGTGGCAAAGGCGCTGCTGACCGCCGCCGGGGCGGACGTTTCCGGCCTGCCCGCGCGCTCGGACGCGGTCAAGAGCTGCGCCGCGCGGCCGATCGGCGTCTGCACGGGCTGCCCGCACCGCGGCACGTTCCTGTCCATCAACGCCGCGCTCAAAAAGCTCGGCTTCAACGCGAATAACGCCGTCGTCACCGGCGACATCGGCTGCACGATCCTCGGCATGAGCCCGCCGTTCCATACGCTGTGGACGGAGATCTCGATGGGCGCGTCGATCCCGTTCGCGCAGGGCTTTGCCTACGCGGGCGTCAAGACGCCGCTCATCGCCACGATCGGCGACTCGACGTTCATACACGGCGGCATCCCGGGCCTCATCAACGCGGTCTGGAACAACGTGAACATGACCGCCATCATCATGGACAACGGCTGGACCGCCATGACCGGCATGCAGGTCAACCCCGGCACGGACATGGAGTTTCAAAGAAACGCGGACTGCAACCGCGTCGACATCGCGAACATCGTTCCCGCGCTCGGCGTAAAGGAGTTTGCTATCGTCGACCCGTACGACGTGCCGAAGATGACGGAGGTCCTCTCCGACATGCTCAAAAAGGACGGAGTAAAGGTGATTCTCGCGCGCCGCGAGTGCGCGATCCAGGCCGGCCGCCGCAAGATCCGCTACGGAAAGGTGCACATCGACCAGGAGAAGTGCACGCGCTGCAAGGTCTGCATCCGCATGACCGGCTGCCCCGCGCTCGTGTTTGACGGCGAGACCGTTTCGATCGACCAGACGCTGTGCAACGGCTGCGGGATCTGCCAGTCCCAGTGCCGCTTCTCGGCGATTCAGAAGGAGGCGTGAAGTTATGGACCGATTGGACCTCTACCTCGTCGGCGTCGGCGGCCAGGGCGTGCTCACCATCGCCGACATCCTGCTCTCGGCCGCCATGGCAAAGGGCATCCCGTGCAGCTACTTCCCCACCAAGGGCATGGCGCAGCGCGGCGGCTTCGTCAAGGCGCAGCTCCGCTTCGGCAGCGCGTCCGCCGGCCCCGAGATTCCGCTCGCCAGTGCGGACGTGGTGATCTCCATGGAGCTCTCCGAGAGCCTCAAGGCCGTGGATTACCTGAAAAAGGGCGGCGACCTGCTCGTGTTCGGCTCGCGCTTTCTGCCCACCGACGTCATGCTCGGCAAGGCCCCGTACCCGGACGAGCCGGTCGTGCGCGCAGCCGCCGAGGGGCACGGCGCACACTATTTCTTCGTCGACCCGGACGCTTTGCCCGCGGGCGCCGCGGCCAACGTGTTCCTGCTCGGCGCGGCGCAGAGGCACACCGCCGTCGGCAAGCTGTTCACCGCCGACGAGCTGCTCTCGGCCGTCGTCTCCCGCTTCCCCAAGGGCGCGGACGCAAATAAAGCGGCGTATGCCGCGGGGCAGGGCGTATGAAGAACGACGCGCTGCACGCCATGCTGTATCCGCGCGCCGTGGCGGTCGCGGGCTCGGCCTCGCCGGGCAAGCTCGGCGCGGTGCTTGCCGAGCGCATACTCGACGGCGGCTACGAAGCCGTATTCTGCGTCAATCCCAAGGCCGCGGGCGTGCGCGGACGGACGGGTTACGTCTCCGTCTGCGACATCCCCGCCCCCGTCGACCTCGTCGTGATCGCGTCCCCGGCGCAGACCGTGCCGGACGTGCTGCGCGACGCGGGCAAGGCGGGTGTGCGCGCCGCGGTCATCATCTCCTCCGGTTTCTCGGAGGCCGGCAACGCGGAGCTTGAAAACGCGGTCGCGGACGCGGCCAGGGAATACGGCATCCGCTACGTCGGCCCGAACTGCGCGGGCATCGTGAACACCGAGATCGGCCTCGTGGCGACGCTCGAGGCCGCGCCAAGCCCCGGCCGCGTGTCGCTGATCTCGCAGAGCGGCGCGATCGGCGGCGTGTTCATGAGCGAATCCAAGGCGCGCGGACTCGGCGTGGCGAAGTTTCTAAGCTACGGCAACGGGCCGGACCTCAACGCCGTCACGCTGCTTTCCGGCCTCGCCGACGACCCGGGTACGGACGTGATCGCCATGTACGTCGAGAACGTCCGGGACGGCCGCGCGTTTATGGACGCGCTGTCCGCCGCCACCGCCAAGAAGCCCGTCGTCATCATCAAGTCCGGCCGAACGAGCACCGGCGCGCGCGCGGCGCAGTCCCACACCGGGGCCATGGCCGGCTCCGACGACGCGTACGACGCGGCCTTCCGTAAATGCGGCGCGCTGCGCGTCGCGTCCGTGGCCGAGATGGTCGACGCGTGCAAGGCGCTCGCGGCGTTCCCAAGCGCCAAGGGCATCGGCAGTCGCGTGGCGGTCGTGACGAACAGCGGCGGCCCCGGCGTGCTCACCGCGGACCGGCTGGCCCAGCTTGGCCTCGACGCCGCCGCGCCTGGCGAAACGCTCAAGGCCGCGCTCCGCGCGGTCCTGCCCCCGCTCTCCGGCCTCAGCAACCCGATCGACGTCACGGTCGAGGGCACCGCGGAACACTACGGCGCGGCGCTCGACCGGCTGCTGCCCGCGTTCGACGCGGCCGTCGTGATCTACGTCGGCACGCCGTACCTGGCGGCGCTGCCGGTCGCCGAGGCCGTCGCCAATGCGTCAACCAAGCACGGTAAGCCCGTGCTCGCGCAGTTTGCGGTCGGCTCGGACATCGACCTTGCGCTCGCCGCGCTCGAAACCGCGAACGTGCCCTGCTTCCCCTCCGGGGAGTGCGCGGCCGTCGGCCTGTCCGCGCTGTGCCACGATACCGGCGTGCGCGGCCTGCTGCGCGCGGACGTTCCGGCAAAGCCGCTCGGCAAGGACTTTATCCTCGAGCCGGACGCGATGGAGATACTGGATCACCTCGGCATCTCGACGCCGCCGCACGGCGTGGCGCACACCAGTGCCGAAGCCGCGTCGATCGCCAAGGGGCTCGGCTTCCCCGTCTGCATGAAGATTGTCTCGCGCGACATCCTGCACAAGTCCGACGTGGGCGGCGTGAAGCTGAACATCCGGGACGAATCGGAGGCCGAAGCCGCGTTTGCCGCGCTCAGGGCCGTGTGCGACGGCCACGACTTCTCCGGCGCGATCGTGTACCCGATGCTCGCTAAAGGCGTCGAGGTCATCATGGGCCTCGTGCGTGACGCGACGTTCGGCCCCGTGGCGGTGTTCGGCCTGGGCGGCGTGTTCACCGAGACCATGCGCGATATTTCGCTGATGGTCGCGCCGCTCTCGCACGACGAGGCGCTCGCCATGATCCGCTCCGTCAAGGCGTACAAGCTGCTATCCGGCGCGCGCGGCGCCAAGCCCTGCGACGTCGGGGCGCTCGCCGACATGCTCGCCAAGCTGTCGCTTTTAATGTTCCGCCACGAGGAGATCGCCGAGGTGGACCTCAACCCCGTGTTTGCCTACGAACAGGGCGCCGTCGTCGCCGATGCGCGCATGATTTTGCGCTGAAAAGAAGCGCAAATGCCCCCAAAACGCCCGCCGCGTTCCCCTCGGCGGGCGTTTTGATT
>CAZIRB010000001.1:39906-64845 GCA_964541695.1 uncultured Oscillospiraceae bacterium | reverse complement strand
ACATGAGAATTGCATGAAAAACCGCAATTTTTGCATTTTCGTCATAACTTCGCGTTGCCGCGGACGTTTTTTTCGTCGTATACTAGAGGGGCAAGGAGTATGGAAATGACAGATACTGACAGACCAGGCGTACTATTTTCGCTGCGCAACATTTTAATCCGCATGTTTCAGGGCGCCGTCATCGGCGCGGGCGCGATTTTACCCGGCATCTCCGGCGGCGTTCTCTGCGTCGCGTTCGGCATCTATCAGCCCATGATGGCGATACTGTCCCACCCGATCCGCAATTTTCTGCGCTACTGGAGACTGCTCACGCCCGTCGGCGTCGGCTGGGCGCTCGGCTTCGTTCTCTTGGCCGGCGTGATCGCAAACTTCCTCGAGCAGGACGCCGCCGCCGTGACAAGCCTGTTCATCGGCCTGATCCTCGGCACGTTCCCGTCGCTGTTTGCCGAGAGCGCGCGTTTCGGCCGCACCAAGCCCATGTGGGCCGCGCTCGCGCTGAGCACTTCCGCGCTCTGGGCGTTTTTCCACCTCGTCAAGGCCGGGACGCAGACGGCGCTCGTGCCGTCGTTCGGGTGGTACGTGTTCTGCGGCGTGCTCTGGGGCATCAGCCTGATCGTGCCCGGCATGAGCTCGTCGTCGCTCTTGCTCCTTTTCGGCCTGTACCAGCCGCTCTCGGAGGGCATCTCGCAGCTCGACCCCGTCGTGCTGTTCCCGTTTGCGATCGGCATCGCCGCCACCGTGCTGCTCCTGGCCCGGCTCGTCAGCCGCCTGTTCGAGAAGCATTACGGCATCGCGTTCCACTGCGTGATCGGCTTCGTCATCGCGTCCACGATCCCGATCATCCCCACCTCGTTTTCGGGCGCGGGCGAGGCGCTGCTCTGCGTCGGCACCGCCGCCGTTGGTTTTGCCGCTTCGTTCTTTATGGATCGCTGGAGCAAAAAGCACCCGGCCGAGGCCGCCGAACAACAGGCCGCGCAGGCCGCGCCCGCACCGCAGGAGTCCGCGGAATAGGGTGGATGTGTTTTGGGGATTAGAAAAGGAGCGGGTGAACCGCTCCTTTTTTGCGTTGAGGGGAACGGGGGGACGTTGGGGGCTCCGCCCCCAATCCCCCGCTTGTTTTCTTAAAGAAAAGAAGCAAAAGATGCGGGAGGCTGGTGTTTTGGGAGCGCGCTTATGTCCACTGCTGTTCCTTCGGGTTTCCAAAAGGGGCCGAAGCTGAGCGCCGCCTGTGGCGGATAAAGCGAGGCCCAGTGAGCAAGGAAGCACAGGCCCAAAAGGGCGTGTGCGACCATTGCGAACTGTGGACTGTTCCCCCCCTTTGGCAGGGGTTTGGGGGCGGAGCCCCCGACCGTTCCCCTTTCCGGGCCGGGGGCAACGGCCCCGAACGTCCCTCGTTCCCTTCGTTCCCCTTCTTACGACGCCTTCGCGTCCGCCTTGCTGCCCAGCGTGACGGTGAGCTGCTGCTCGGCGTACTGGCCGTTGTTCGCGCGGGCGACGGTGACCTGCACGGTCGTGCCGGCCGCGTAATAGCCGAGCAGTTCGACCAAGCCGTTCGAGCTTGTGACGGACTCGCCGTCGAGCTTGACGATGATATCGCCCTTGAGCATGCCGCCCTTTGCGGCGGGGCCGTTCTCGGTCACCTCGGCGACGTACGCGCCCTGCGGCATGCCGTACATGCTGACCGCCTCGCTCGTGACGGTCGCGCACGTGATGCCGAGGTACGACGCGTCGCTCGCGGCAACCTTGTAGCGCGTCTCATGGTTCATCAGATCGTTCAGGATCGGCTCGGCGGTCGAGATCGGGATCGCGTAGCCCATGCCCTCAACGGCGCTGTCCGCGTACTTGACCGCGTTGATGCCGATCAGCTCGCCCTTCATGTTCAGGAGCGCGCCGCCGCTGTTGCCGGGATTGATCGCGGCGTCGGTCTGGATCAGCTTCCTGGCGAGGCCGTCGACCGTCACCTCGCGGTTGAGCGCGCTGATGTAGCCGGCCGTCACGGACTGGCCGTAACCCAACGCGTTGCCGATGGCCACGACCTGCTCGCCCACGACGAGCGCGTCGGAATCGCCGATCGTAATGACCTTGATCGCCTTGAGCGTATCGGCCGAAACGTCGGACAGCTTCACCGCGATGACCGCGAGATCGTTATCGGCGTCGGTGCCCTTGACCTGCGCCTCGGCGGCGCTGTTGTCGACAAACGCAACGGAGAGCGTGTTCGCGCCGGAGACCACGTGGTAGTTGGTCGCGACCAAAAGCTCGGCGTCCGTCTGGCCGATGATGATGCCGCTGCCGCTGCTCTCGCTCTCGTACTGCTGCGTGCCGCCGCCGAAGAAGAAGTAGTTCTGAATCTCCTGGATGCTCTTGTTCGTGATGGCGACGATCGCGGGCATGTCGTTCGCGGCGACCTCGGCCACCGTGTACCCGCCTGCGCCGGCCGCCGCCGTAACCGGCGCTTTGGTCGAGTCGTCCGCCTTGGCCAGCGCCACCTTCCCGTCGCCGGCGGGCACGCCCGACTGCGCGGCCTGCGATCCGGAAACGCCGATCGTGCCGGCCGCCGCGTTGACGCCGACCATCACGGAGCCCGCGATCAGGCCGAACACGACCGCCATGGCGATCGTGGTCAGCCACGGGCGGCGCTTTTTCTCGGGCCGCGGCCGCTCCGGCGCCGAGCCCGGCTCCTGATAAATAGGCGTTTCCCGCTGCTGCTGTTCCGCCGCGTCGCGGTCCTGTTCGGGAACATATTCGAATCCATCGCTCATACGATTTTTCCCTCTTTTCTCTTTGTGTGGTGTTGCCCATAGTATAATGTGCGGATCCGCCCCGAATAAAGCGGATCCGCGTGAACGAATGCGTTGCGTTTTTTACGATTTGAGCAGGCCGTTGGCGATTGCGTCACAAATATGGCGGCGGGACGCGCCGCGCAGGATTTTGCCTTATTTTTCCGGATCGCAGCGCTCGAGCGCCGCGGACAGCACGCCCGCGACGAGCTCGTCGTACGGCATGCCGCAAAAGCCCGCGAGCATCGGGAAGTCGCTATACGACGGCGCGAGACCCGGCAGCGGGTTGATCTCGATGAAATACAGCTCCTTTTCGTCATCGGTGAGCCGGAAGTCGATACGCGAAAAATCGCGGCAGCCGAGCACCTCGAACACGCGGCGCGCGGTGGCCATCATGCGCTTCTCGGTCTGGGCGCCGAGCCGGGCCGGGCACTCGTAGTGCACGTAATCGAGGAAATTCTGCTTGACGGTGTAGCTGTACACGCGGTACGCGCCCTGCGTGTTGCGCCGGTAGACGATCTCCATCGGCGAGAACACGCGCGTCGATTTGCCGTTTCCGAGCACGCCGACGGTGAACTCGCGGCCGTGCACATATTCCTCGATCAGCATGTCCTCATGGTACAGCTCGAGGTTCCGCCGCACGAGCATCCTCAGCTCCTCGGCCGACTCGGCGACGCTGATCTCGGAGATCCCCTTGCTCGAGCCCTCGGCGTTCGGCTTGACGATCACGGGAAAGCGCAGATGTTTATACTTTGCCGGTTCGTCGCGCGAGACCAGCACGTACTGCGGCGTTTTGATGTGATACGACGCGAGCAGGCGCTTGGTCAGCGCCTTGTCGAGCGCGAGGCACAGCGTCGTCGCGTCCGAGCCCGTGTACGGAATGCCCATCATGTCCAAAAGGGCCGGCACCTGCGCCTCGCGGCCGCGGCCGCTCAGCCCCTCGGCAATATTAAACGCGATGTCGATGCGCGTCTCGGCCAGCTTTTTCGGAAGCTCCCGGTCCGCCTCGAGCAGAACGGTGGCGTATCCGCGGCCATTGAGCACATGTTCGATCGCGTGAACGGTTTCGATGCTGTCAAGCTCCGCCTCCGCGTCCGGAACGTCGGTCCTGACCCCCTTCTTGAGGTTGTAGATGATGCCGACGGTCTTTGGTTCCGGGAGCGGAACGTCCTCTTCGCGCGCTTCCATATTTTGTTCACTTCGCTTTCTTCTACGCAAAATCGCGGACCAAAACGGTCCGTACCTGTACGTTATACTGCGTTTTATTTCATCCGTCAATCTCTATTTTTCGGTTTGTTCCGCCGCGTTTTCTCCAACAATTCGACCCCCGCCCGCGTTGGCTTGACAGGGTATTTACGCGCGAAATATAATGGTAGCAATGTAGATCGGAAGATCAGGAGGTTATCATGAAACTGTCCGACAAAGCGCTCAAATCCGGCCTGTCCCCGATGCGCAAGTTCCATCCGTTCGCGGTCGCGGCCAAGGCGGCCGGCAAGAAGATCTACCATCTCAACATCGGCCAGCCCGATATTGAGACGCCGGACGCGTTTTTCGACGCGATCCGCAACTTTGAGCTGCCCGTGCTCGCCTACGCGCCGTCCCCCGGCATGCCGGAGATGATCGGCGCGGTGCAGAAATATTACGACGACATCGGCATCCACTACGACGAGGGCGAGATCTTCATCACGACCGGCGGCAGCGAGGCGCTTTTGTTCGTGTTGCTCAGCATCCTCGACGAGGGCAGCGAGATCATTATTCCCGAGCCGTTCTATCCCAACTACAACACGTTCGTTAACGCCGCGGGCGGCGTGATCCGGCCGCTGACCACCGGCCCCGCCGACGGCTATCATTACGCCGAGCGCAGCCGCATCGAGGCGCTGATCACCGATAAAACGCGCGCAATCATGTTCACAAACCCCGGCAACCCGACCGGCGCGGTGCTTACGCCCGACGAGATGCTCATGATCGCGGACATAGCCAAAAAGCACGACCTGTTCCTGATCGCCGACGAGGTCTACCGCGAGTTCGTCTACGCCGGCGAGCCGCTGCAGTCGCTCGGCAGCGTCAGTACCGTCGATCAGAACGCGATCATCATCGACTCCGTCTCCAAGCGCTTCTCCGCCTGCGGCGCGCGCATCGGCGCCGTGCTGACCCGCAATAAGGAGCTTGGCCAGCAGGTCTTAAAGTTCCAGCAAGCGCGCCTCTCCGTCGCCACGCTCGACCAGCTCGCCTCCGCCGCGCTGTACTCCGTGCCCGCGGACTATTTCGACAAGGTCCGCATCGAGTATAAGCTGCGCCGCGACACGTGCTACAATAAGCTCCGCGAGATTCCCGGCGTCGTCTGCGCCGAGCCCAAGGGAGCGTTCTATATGATGGCAAAGCTCCCCGTCGACAACGCCGACACGTTCCAGAAGTGGCTTTTGACCGATTTTTCGGACAACGGCGAGACCGTCATGTTCGCACCCGGCGAGGGATTCTACGCCACCCCCGGCAAGGGCGTCGACGAGATCCGCATCGCCTACGTGCTCAAGCAGGCCGACCTCGAGCGCGCCATGGACCTGCTCGCGCTCGGGATAAAGGAGTATAACCGGACGCATTGATAGATTAAGAACGTTGGTGCGAAGAAGCCGCCTGCACAGGCGGCTTCTTTTATGCAAGGAAGAATATATGCGGGGCTCCACCCCGCACCCGGCCAAAGGGATACATCCCTTTGGAATCCCATCCTGTCGGACGCGTAACTTTGCCTGCTGCCCCATATTGGGGTTTCCAAAGGGCCTCCGGCCCTTTGGCGGGTGTTTGGAGGGGCCGCAGCCGAGCGCCGCCAGTGGCGGATGAAGCAAGGCACAGGCCCAGTGAGCAAGGAAGCGGAAGGCAGCGGCTTTAGCCGCAACGCACCGCGACCATTGCGAACTGTGGGGAGCCCTCAACGTTCCCCGCTCCCCGTTCCCTTTTCCTCCGTCCCTACTCGCACTCCAGATACAGCCCGAGCAGCCGCACGGTGCCGGCGAGCGCGGTCAAATGCGTGCGCTCCATGCCGTGCGAGGCGTGCACGCCGGGGCCGATCAGCGCGGCGGGCACGTCGTGCCCGGCGCGCCAGGCAACGGCGGCGTCGGAGGTATACAGCGGGTACACATCCACGGCGCAGTCGATGCCGTGCTCGCGCGCGAGCGCCACGAGGCGCGACGTCATCGCGTAATCGTACGGCCCGCCGGAGTCCTTGGCGCAGATGGAGACCTGCCGCTCGCTGCAGCTTAAGTCCTGGCCGATACAGCCCATGTCGACGATGAGCAGCTCGTCGAGACCGTCCGGCACGGTCGCGCCGCCGCTGCCGACCTCCTCATAGACGGTGAATACAAACTCCGCATTGCAGCGCGGGCGCGCGGAAGCGTCCCGCATCAGCTTGAGCATCGTGAGCAGGCAGGCGGCGCTGCCCTTGTCGTCGATAAAGCGCGACTTGAGAAAACCCGTCTCGGTCAGCGTACACTTGGGATCGATGCAGACGTAGTCGCCGACGCCGACGCCGAGCGCGAGCACGTCCTCGCGGCTTTTCACGACGGCGTCGATGCGCACGTACATGTTCTCGTCGTCGCGCGGGCGCGTCCTGGCGTCCTTGAACACGTGCGCAGCGGGCGACATCGACAGGCTCGTGCCCGTATAGACGCGGCCGTCGCGCGCGTAGATACGGCAGTACTCGCCGTCGAGCGTCGGCAGCAGCGGCCCGCCGATCGGCGTGATGAGCAGCTCGCCGTTGTCCTTTACGGCGCGCACCATCAGCCCCAGCGTGTCCACGTGCGAGGCCAGGGCCACGGTGCGGCTCTCGTCGCGCCCCGGCACGGACACGATCAGGTTGCCGCGCCGCGTTTTGCGCGAGGCGTACCCAAGTTCCGCGGCAAGGCTTTCCACCAGCGCGATCACGCGGTCGGTGAAGCCGCTCGGGCTGTCGACCGCGAGCAGCCGCATAGCGTAGTCCGTAACGATATGTTCGCAGCGTTCGTAATCCATGTTCTCCCCCTAAAACTCGCCCTCGGCGAACGCGCAAAGCAGCTTTACCGCGCTATCCGCGTCCGAAAGATCGACCGTCTCCGCACAGGAGCCGAGATAGCGCGCGGGGAGCGACACGACGCCCGTCGGCACGCCGGCAAGCGTGCGCTGGATCGGGAACGTGTCCGAGCCGCCGCGCCGCAGCACGTCGTTCTGGTACGGCACGCCAGCGCGCTCGGCCGCCTGCCGGAGCTTTTCTCGCATGTGCGCGGGCACGATGGCGGTCTGGTCCATGACCTCGACGCCCGGCCCCTTGCCGAGCGCAAGGCAGGCGCGCTTCGCGTTCGGCGCATCGCCGGCCTGGCCGGCGTGCACGTTGACGGCGGCGTCCGGCCGGATAACGTACGCCGCGGCGCCCGCGCCGCGGCCGCCCACGCGCTCCTGCGCGGAGAACACGAAGAACAGGTCGTGCCGCGATTGCACGCGCCGCAGACACTCGATCAGCACGGCGCAGCCCAGGCGGTCCGACACGGCCGCGCAGGCGACGCGGTCCCCTAGGTCCGCAAACGGCATATCGAACACGGCCATGTCGCCGATGTCCGCAACGCGCCGCGCCTCGGCCAAGCTGTTGGCGCCGACGTCGATGAACATGTCCGCCGCCACCGCTTTTGCCACGGTCTTGTCCGCGGTCTCGAAGAACGTCACGCCGCGCTGTCCATTCTTAAACCGCACGTGCCGGCCGGGAACGAGCGCGATCTCGAGCTCGCCCACGGCGGAAAAGCGCAGAAAGCCGCGCTCGTCGACGTCGGTCACGATGAGGCCCGCCGTGTCCATGTGCGCGCACAGCATCAGCCGTTTTCCCGGGGTCCCCTTTTTATGCAGGATCAGATTGCCGAGCGCGTCGACGCGCGTTTCGTCGGCCAGCCCCCCCGTTATATTGCGGATCAGAGCGCAGACGTCCTCCTCGCGGCCCGACGGGCCGAACGCGGCGCAAAGCGCCGATACTTCCTGTTTATTCATGGCATAGCACCTCGTTAAACGCTTTTGTCCGCAAAAACGCGTCCGCGAGCCGGTACGCGCTCTTAAAATCTTGAATAGCCGCGACGCTGCACGGCGAATGGATGTACCGGCACGGCACGGAAATGCCGCCCGACGCGCAGCCGGTAAGCGCTTTGTGAATCATGGATGCGTCCGTGCCGCCCAGTGCGCCGCGGCGGAACTGGTACGGGACGCCGTTTTGCTCCGCGCAGGTCTTCAGCGCCGCAAGCAGCCGTTCGCGCACGATCGTGCCGCGATCCATGACCGATATCGCCGCGCCCTTGCCCACGCAGGTCACCTGCTTATGCTCCGGCACGCCGGGCACGTCGTTGGCCGTCGTGCCCTCGAGCACGAGCGCGAGGTCCGGCCTTGCGCGCTGCACCGCGACCTCCGCGCCGCGGCAGCCGACCTCCTCCTGCACCGTAAACACCGCGACAAGTTCGCAGTCGTAGCGGTTTTTAAGAAGCTCCATCAAAATCGCGCAGCCGGCGCGGTCGTCGAGCGCCTTGCCCTTAACTAGCCCGTCACCAAAGCGCGAAAACGTTGTGGCAAAGCACGCGTAGTCGCCGATCTTGATGTACTTGAGCGCGTCCTCGCGGTTCTTTGCGCCGATGTCGATGAACAGCTCGTCGTGGCCGAGCACGTGCTCGAAATCCTTCTTTTTCTGCAGATGGTGCGCCTTGGCACCGATCACGCCCGGGATGGCGGCCTCGCCCACCAAAACACGCTTGCTCACGGCCACGCGCGGGTCGATTCCCGCCTGCAGGTAGCTAAGCAGCCCGTTTTCCAGCACGCCGTTTACCTGCATGCCGACCTCGTCCATGTGCGCGGCGAGCATGACGCGCGGACCGCCGCCGTGTCGTATGGCGTAGAGATTGCCGATCGAGTCGACGCTCGTCTCGTCGGCGTACGGCGCGACCTCGGCGCGGATATACCGGCGCACGCGCGCCTCGTCGCCGGACACGCCCGCAATGTTTGACAGCGCCTCTAATCGTCCAAGCAAAGCTTTTCCTCCCATCCCCCGTCGAGCGCGCGGATAAACGCGCATAAGAGGTCGACGCAGCGGTCGAGCGTGGCCAGGTCGATCGTCTCGACGCTCGTGTGCATGTATCGTAGCGGCACCGAAACGAGCGCGGACGGCACGCCGCCGCGCTGCACCTGCATCGTCCAGGCGTCCGTGCCGGTCTTGCCCACGCAGGCCTCCGGCTCGAACGGGATGCCCTCGCGCGCGGCAAGTTCCACCAGCCACGCGTACAGCTTCGGATGGATGTTCGTGCCGGTTGTGATGGCGAGCCTGTCCAGCTCCGTCGTGCCGAACGGTTTCGTGCCGGGCGTCGGCGCGTGCGTGACGTCCAGCGCGATGCCCAGGTCCGCCTCGGTGAGGAACGTCGCGATGAACGCGCCGCGCTGGCCGACCTCCTCCTGCGTTGTCGCGGCAAACGCGACGCGGCAGTTGAGGTCCTCGCCGGCAAGCCGTTCCATGGCGAGGATCTCGGCCGTAATCAGCGCGCGGTCGTCGAAGCTCTTGCCCGCGACGCGGCCGTTTTGCAGCCTGATCGGCGGAACCAGCGCGTACGTGACCGCGTCGCCGACCGAGACGAGCTCCCGCACATGCTCAGGGCTGAGCCCCGTGTCGCAGAGCAGCTCGTCAAACGTATACGCGGACGGCTCGTCGCCTTCGGCCAGGTGCGGCGGCGTCGCGCCGACGACGGCGGGCAGCGTTTCCCGGCCGTGCACGTGCACCTCATGCCCGGGCAGCACGCGCGCGTCCACGCCGCCCGCGGGGCAGAGCCGCAAAAGGCCGTCGTCCTCGATCTTGGTCACCAGCATGCCGACCTCGTCCATGTGCGCGCAGACGATCAGCATGGGCCCTTTATTTCCGATGACCCCGACCACGTTGCCGAGCGCGTCGCGGCGGATGTCCGCCGTAAAGCGGCGAAACTGCCGCTCGACCGCGTCCGCCACGCGCTCCTCGGCGCCGGTCACGCCGCAGACCGTGGTCAGATCGGACAGAATTTCAAATGCGTCCAAACGCGTCCTCCTATTTGAGCGGAATAAGTGCTGCGTAATCCGTGATATCGAACGCGTCGCGGCGATGGCCCTGGTAGCCCGCAACGTCGGCCGCCATGGTCAGGGAGTTGTACACCGCCTCGCGAACAGCGTCCACGGCCGCTTCGAACAGCGGATTGAGCTGCGAATCCGACAGCCGCGCGTACGCGTGGATATGCGCGTCGCGTGCATCGTAAAGGTTCTCCGGGCAGTTCGAGAACGCGACCGCAAAGTCGCCGCTGCCGTTGCTTAAATACGAACCGGTCATCGCCATGCCGACGATGCCGCGCTTTGCGATGCGCAGCAGCTGCCGCGCGTCGACCGGCGCGTCGGTCGCGAGAATGATCATGCACGAGCCCGCGGGGTCCGGCTCCGGCAGCGGCTCGAACGGGAGCTGATGGCCGTAGATGTTCAGGTTTCCGCCGAAGTTCGTCTGCAAAAGCGCGCCGACCGTGTAATCCTTCTTTTCGCCGAGGTATTTGCCGCGCACGACGCGCGACGCGGTGCCGATGCCGCCCTTAAAGCCGTAGCACGTCGTGCCGGTGCCCGCGCCGACCGCGCCCTCCGGCACGTCCGCCGAGAACGCTGCGATCGCCTCGAGCACGTGCGCGGGCGTGACGTGGAAGCCGCGGATGTCGCTCAGGTACCCGTCGTTTGTCTCGCCGACGAGCACGTTCATCGTGCCGTCGCCGGGCGTCATCAGCGGCTGCTGCGCCATCAGGATGCCCTGCGCGACCTGCGGCACGGACAATGTGTTCGTCAGGCCGATCATCGACTCCAGCACGCCGAGCTCGTGCACCTGCATGCTGCCGGTCAGTTTGCCGTAGCCGTTGCCCGCGTACACGGCGCAGGGCGTCTGCACGTGGTATACGTCGCCGCCGTGCGGGCGGATCACCGTCACGCCCGTGCGCACGGAGTCGCCCTTCCAGATCGTCTTGTGGCCCACGAGCACGCCCGGCACGTCGGTGATCGCGTTGCGTTCGCCCGGTTCGAGCCGGCCTGGCACGTCCATCCATTCGCGGATCCGCCTGCGTTCCCTGGCCATTACCGGAGCACCTCCCGAAATACGCGGAGGGCGTTTTTAAAAAACATCCCCTCGACAAAGTCTAGGCTGAAGCCGTTTTCGAGCAGCCAGTCCGCCCATTTCGGCATGTCGGACACGTCTTTAATGTCCTGGTGCGGGTGCTCGAAGCCGTCGAAGTCCGTGCCGACAGCCAGCACATCGCCGCCGCCGACCTTGCGGATGTGCGCAATGTGGCGCGCCGTCTTTTCAAAGTCCGCCTCGCCGTCCGCGCTCAAAAACTCCGGTAAAAGATTGATGCCGATGACGCCGCCGGTGTCGGCGATGCCGCGGATCTCCTCGTCCGTTAGGTTGCGCTGGTGCGGGGTGACGACATACGCGTTCGAGTGCGACGCGACGACGGGCTTGCGGGCAAGTCGCAGCGCCTCGAGCGTGCCGCCGAGCGAGAGATGCGACACGTCGAGCAGGCAGGGAAGATCGTTCAGCCTCTCGACCGCGTCGCGGCCGAGGGGCTTGAGCCCGCGCAGGTGCTCGTCTTTGTCCGCGCTGTTTGGGTACGCAAAGCAGGTCTCGTAGTTCCACGTCAGCGATAGGATGCGCGCACCGAAGGCCACCATCTCGTCGAGCCGCCCCACGTCGCCAAAACAGGGCCGCGCGTCCTCGACGGTGATCATCACGCCGACCTTCCCCTCGCCTCTTGCGCGCGCGATGTCGTCGTAATGCAGGATCACGGCGAGCTTGTCCTCGTGCTTTGCCAGGATCTCGCGGTAGAACGCGTAGAACGCCTTCCAGCCCTCGAACGTGTCGGGGTCGAGGCTCTCGTTGAACAGCGCGAAGCACTGCACGAGCGAGTCGGCCTTTTTCAGGCGCTCGAGGTCGACGTGCATATCCGGCGCGCGGTCGAGGTTCGTGCTGCGCGTTTTAAAGAGGCCGGACACGGTGTCCGCGTGCAGATCGATCAGTTTCACGGCTCCATACGTCGCCGGAGACGTTCCGTAACATGGGAAGGCCTCCGGCTCTCCATTTCTTTATCGCTATGGAACCGATTATACACGAAAACGGCTCCGCTTGGAACGAAAATCCAGTCGCAAAACGCCGCGCTAGATGATTTTTTTCCAGTCCAGCATCACCTGGCTGCGCGCGCAGTCGTCGTGGCACAGCGGGCCGTCCTCATACTCCGCTTCGCCCGTCTGGTTGTCGTACGGGTCGCCGCGGAAGAACGCCATGTCCGGCACGAACGGCGCGTAAAACTCCCGGTTGGCGACCATGCGGAACGGGTCGAGGTTGCCGAAGTAGAACTGCCGCTGCGCTTCGTTCCCCTGCCGCTCCGAGCCGCCGCCGAACGACGGGTCCGCAAACAGCCAGCCGTACGGCTCGACGTAGAACTCCGCCCAGTCGTGCGCGCCGACGGAGAGCGGCGAAGCAAACAGCGCGCTCTGCCACCGGGCCGGTATGCCCGCCGCGCGGCACAGCGTGATGAATAGCAGCGCCTGCACGCCGCAGTCCCCGGTAAGGCTCCGCGCGCAGTGTTCCGCGATGCCGGTTAAGCAGAAATAATCGCGCATGAACGAGTACTTCACGTTCTTTGTAATAAAGTCGTAGAAGCAGCGCGCCTTCTCCATGGGGTCGTCCGTGTGCGCGCACAGCGAGCGGGCAAGCTCCTGGATGCACGGCGAGAACACGATGTGCGGCTGCTGCTCGTGCACGTCGAAGTCGTATACGCCCGGATGGCCGGCCGCATGGTACGCGTCCGTGTAATAGACCGTGTTTGTGAACGAGTAGTCGACGAAGAACTCCGTGTTCTGCTGAGGCACGGCCGTAAAGCAGATCGTCCGCTGCGCCGCGGACGCGGGCGCGAGCCGGTGCGGCAGGTCGGTCATATCGTGCAGCACGACGCCGCTCGTCTGCCGGCAGGCCGCCGGCACGGGCAGGTATACGCGCAGCTTTTTGCCGGGCACGAACTTGTCGTCGTTGACCTTCAGCGACGCGCGGATGCGGAAGCGGTAGCTCGCGCGGCCGTTCTGTTTCATTTCCTCGATCGTGCCGGCAAGGAGCGCGCGCTCCTTAGCGGCCACATCGTCGTCCGCGTCGCTTTTGCGGTGCGCGGCCGCGCGGCGCGCAAAGTCGGCGTTCACCTTGAGGAGCGTTTGGTAGAAGCGGTCGAAATACCGCTCCTCGCCGCCGACATAGATCCAGTCGATCTTCCGGCCGTCGACGTATTCGGTAAACTCCGCGTCGGAAAAGTCCGGCACGTCCGCGCGGATGATCGCGAGCGCCTGCTCGCGCGTGTACGGATAGTTGTCCGCCAGGCGCAGCATGATCTCACGCTCGACGGTCAGGCATTTTTTCAGCGGCTCCGGCACGTTCCCGGCAAGCCTATTATCGATCAGCCGGATCGCGCGCGCAAAGTCGCCGTGCTGCTTGCAGCGCTCGATGTCGGCCGGAAGGCCGACGGAAAGATACTTGAAATACTCGTTGACGCCCATATAGCTTACACGTACCTCCTCTTGTCTGCCGGTTTGACCCCGCGCGCGGCGGCTAAAATATCGACCCGATCGCGAGGATGCCGCCCGCCAGGTCCTCGCGGTAGTCGGGGTCAGTTGGATTAAGGCTGTTGATCACCACGCCGTCGTCGCCCGCGCGACCGGTGGAATGGATATACTTGCCGTCGCCCATATACATGGCGACATGTCCCTTAAAAAACAGCAGGTCGCCCTTTTGCATCCGCTCGCGCGCGATCGGACGGATCGGGTACCCGTCCTGGATCGACGCGTTGCGGTAGATTGACACGCCGCACATGTAGTACGCCGCGGAGCACAGCCCCGAGCAGTCGACGCCGAGCGGCGTCCGCCCGCCCCAGCGGTACTGCGAACCCAGGAAGCGCTTGGCCCACGCGACTACGTTGTCCCGAAAATGCGCCTCGTCGCCGTGCATGCTCGTGTGGAACGCGCAAAGGTGCGAGCTGCGCACGTACCCCTCCCGGCCGCCGATGAGCCGCACGCGCGTCCAGCCGCCGTCGTCCGCGCCGAGCACCTCGAGCGTCGCGCCGAGTGTCACCGTCATTAAATGCCCCGCGCGCACGCCGGGCGCAGCCATGACATCGAGCGTCGCGGAGGCGACCATTTTGCGGTTTTGCGGGTTGTATCGCTCGATCTCCGCCGCGTCGAAGCACAGGTGCTCCGCGCCGCAGAACGTCTCGTAGCCGTACGGCGCGCGGATGCGGTAGCAATCGTCCTCGTGCGCTTCGAGCAGCTCGACCTTCATGCCGTAGAGCGCCTCGTCGTCCAATTCGCCGCCGCGCGCGGGCACGCAGTACAGCGGCGCGATCATCGAGGAGACGAGCGCGGTTTTGATGTTTGTCATTTTTGCAGTTCCTCCCGGTAGCCGTCGAGTTCCCTTTGGCTGCCGAGCACGAAATGCCCCGGCTCCAGCTCCGCCCAAACGGGCTTATCGGCAGCGTAGTCGTGCTTTTTCGCGTCGTAGGTGACGAGCACCTTCCTCTTCTCGCGCTCCGGGTCGGCCAGCGGCAGCGCGGATAAAAGCGCCTTCGTGTACGGGTGCAGCGGGTGCTTAAAGAGCTTCTCGCACTCCGCCAGCTCCACGATCGTGCCGCGGTGGATGACCGCGATGCGGTCCGAGATGAAGCGCATGACCGACAGGTCGTGCGCGATGAACAGGTACGTTAATCCCCGCTCCTTTTGCAGCTTGCTCATGAGGTTGAGCACCTGCGCGCGGATCGACACGTCGAGCGCGGAGATCGGTTCGTCCGCGATGATGAACTGCGGCTCCATAATCAAAGCGCGCGCAATGCCGATACGCTGCCGCTGTCCGCCGGAGAACTCGTGCGGGAAGCGGCTCGCAAACTCCGGCAAAAGCCCGACCTCGAGCAGCGATTTTTCCACGAGCTCTGCGCGCTCGCTTCTAGCCAGCCGCTTTTTCGTATTGTATGTGCCCTCGGCGACGATATAGTCGACCTTGGCGCGCTCGTTCAGGCTCGCCATGGGGTCCTGGAATATCATCTGAATCTCGGAGATCACCTTGCGGTCCAGCTCGCGGCTGATCTTCCCGCTGATGCGCTCGCCCTTGTAGAGGATCTCGCCGCCGCTCGGCTTGTGGATGCGCATGATCGCGCGGCCGATCGTCGTCTTGCCGGAGCCGGACTCGCCCACGAGCCCGAACGTCTCGCCGCGGTAGATGTCGAACGACACGCCCCGCACCGCCTTGAACGGCCGGAACCGCGAACCGAACGTGACCTCGAGGTCGCGCACGGACAACAGCACCTCGCGCTTACCTTCCACCGCGCTCACCCCCTTTATGCTGCGTTCGCAGATTCTGAATGTGAACCGGCGGCTCCACCTTCGGCGCGCGCGGATCGAGCAACCACGTGCGCGCCTTGTGCGTTTCGGTAATGTCGAAGTACGGCGGGCGCTCGACAAAGTCGATCGCGAGCGCGGAGGGGTTGCGCGCGGCAAACGCGTCGCCGGATAGCTCCATAAACAGGTTCGGCGGCGTGCCCTTGATGGAATACAGGTCCTGGCCCTTGACGCCGAGCTGCGGGAGCGAACTCAATAGCGCCCACGTGTACGGATGGCGCGGGTCGTAATAGACCTCGTTCGCCAGCCCGATCTCGACGATGTCGCCCGCGTACATGACCGCGACGCGGTCGGCGATGTTGGCCACGACGCCGAGGTCGTGCGTGATAAATATGATCGTGAGGTCGTATTTCTTCTTGAGCTTCTTGAGCAGCTCCAGTATCTGCGCCTGGATCGTGACGTCGAGCGCGGTCGTGGGCTCGTCGCAGATCAATATCTTCGGCTTGCAAGCAATCGCGATGGCGATCACCACGCGCTGCCGCATGCCGCCGGAGAACTCGTGCGGGTACTGGCGCGCGCGGCGCTCCGGTTCCTCGATGCCCACGTCGGAAAGCGCCTGCACGACGGCGTTATGCAGCGCGCGGCCCTTTAGCTTCTGGTGCAGGCGGATGGCCTCGGCGATCTGGCTGCCGATGGTCTTGAGGGGGTTTAAGCTCGTCATGGGGTCCTGCAATATCATGCAGATCTCGCCGCCGCGGATTTTCAGCCAATCGCGCTCGCGGCGGTACTGGGCCACGTCGACGTCCTCGCCCCCGATGCCGTAGTAGTGGATCTCGCCGCTCTCGATGAAGCCGTTCGGGTCGAGCAGGCCGATGAAGTTCTTGTTCAGCACGCTCTTGCCGCAGCCGGACTCCCCGACGATGGCGAGGCTCTCGCCGCGGTATACGTCGAGGTTGACGCCGCGGATGGCGTGCAGCACGCGGCCGCGCAAATTGAACTTGACGTTTAATTCGCGCACGGAGAGGATGACGTTTTTGCGTTCTGTCATGCCGCTCACCCCCTTACACGTGGTTCTTCGGATCGGCGGCGTCGGAGAACGCGTTGCCGATGACGTAGAACGAGATCGTGATGATGGAGAGTATGATCGTGGGGTAGATCAGCTGGTACCGCAGCGCCGGGCTCATCATGAGCTGCCGGCCCATGTTGACCAGGTTGCCGAGCGACGGGATGCTCGGCGGAAGGCCAAGGCCGATATAGGTAATGAACACCTCGTAGCCGATGTTGGCCGGTATGGCCAGCGCCATGCGCAGCATGATGACCGAGACCAGGTACGGCAAAAGGTTCTTTGTGATGATGCGGAACGTCCCCGTGCCGAGGCAGCGCGAGGCGAGGTTGTACTCGCGGTCCCGGATGATGATGATCATATTGCGCACAAACCGGGCCATGCCGATCCAGCTCGTGCACGACATGGCGATGATGAGCTTGAGCAGCACCGGCACGTTCGGCATCGGGATGTAGGCCACGAGGATCAGCACGATCGTGACCGGGATGTTGTCGAGCACGTTGTACAGCTCGGTGAACAGGAAGTCGAGCTTTCTGACATAGCCCCACAGCACGCCGACGAGTATGCCCACGGCCGCCTCGATGGCGGCTACGGTCACCGCGATGAACAGCGACACGCGCGTGCCGGACCAGAGGTTGGCCCACAGGTCCTGGCCGATCGAGTTGGTGCCCATCAAAAAACGGAACTCCCGCCCATCCTTCAGCGCGCGGGTCTCGCCGGGCGGCACGTTGCGGTACGGCAGTCCCGTGGACGGGTCGTTGTTGATCTGGAACGCGTCGATCTGGTCGGGCAGGCGCGGCTGCACGAACGTAAACGCCACAAGCAGCGCCACGATCGCCACGAGGCACATGGCGACAAGGTTCTTCGAGAACGCGCGGAACGTGCTGCGCCAGTAGGAGTAGTTCGAGTAACCCGTGCGCTCGACCTCAGAGGCGTTGAACGGCACGATTGTAAAGGCTTTTGCGCCGGTCAGATCATGCTTGATCTCGTCGCACAGGCTCGACTCGAGCTTCTTTGTCATCGGCAGGTTCTTAAGTCCCATTACCGGCTCCCCCCTTTCTCGGCAAAGCTGATCCGGGGATCGAAGATCACCATCAGAATGTCGCCGAGGATGAGGCCGATGATGCCCACTGTCGCGTACAAAAGCACGATGCCCTGCACCATCGTGTTGTCCTGCTTTTTGATCACGTCGACGAGCAGGCCACCCATGCCGGGGATTGAATAGAGCGACTCGATGTAGATCGAGCCGATCACCGTGTTGAGAAACGATGTCGGCAGGTACTGCGCCATGGGCACGAACGCGTTGCGGAATATGTGCCGGAACATGATCTGGTTGCGCGGCACGCCCTTGATCTTGGCCAGCTGCACGTAGTCGCGCGTCGATTCGTCCACCATGTAGCGCCGAAGCCACATGGCGTAGTATGTGATGTTGCCCAGGCTCATGGAGACGACGGGCAGTATCCACGCCTTCCAGTTGCTTGGGTCGAACAGCATCTTTATGTGGAACAGCTCCGTGCCGTACAGCTGGATGAACAGATAGTACACCGCCGCGGGCACGGCCTCGATGAATACGATGAAAACGGTGCCGAGATGATCCGGGAATTTATCCTTATAGCGCGCCATGACCACCCCCAGCGGCAGGCCGAGCACGATGCCGAGCAAAATCGCCATCCCGCCGAGCTTGATGGAGAACGGAATCTTGGTCTTGAGCACTTCGGAAACCGGCACGTTGTTGCGGTAAACCATCGACGTGCCGAGGTCGCCATGTAAGATCAGCTTTTTGAAGAAATTCAGAATCTGGACGTGCATGGGCCGGTCGAGGCCCATCTGGTGCAGGCCCGCGCGTATCTGGGCCTGCGAGAGTTTCTCGTAGTTTTGGAAATAGCCCTCGATCGGCATCTGCCGGACCAGTATGATTACGATGGTCAGTATGATCAAGAGCGTCAAAAGGGAGCGCAGAACGCGCTTGGTCAGATATTTGAGCATATCGTTCCCCCCATAATGGGCGGGGAATCCCCGCATTTTTTTAGCAGGGATTCCCCGCAGAATCCCGTCTCCGGTTACATGCGCATTCCGCCCGCTATTTGATGCCCATGGCCGTCAGCCACTCGGCATAGTTCTGCTCGTACTCCTCCAGCGTGATGTAGTTCTCGTGGAGTTTCTGATACTTGAACCGCAGGTTGGAAACGCCGCACGGCGCGTACTGGCCCTCAAAGATATCGAGCTTCGAGGCGACGAAGAACGCCGGAGCGATATAGTAGGGAACGACGACCGCGTTCTCGATCAGCATAGCCTCGGCCTCGGCGAACGCGGCGTAGCGCGGCGCGGTCTCCGGGATCTTCTTGGCCTCTTCGACCTTGGCGTAGTAGGCCCGCATGAGCTCGGTCATCTCGTTCTCGCTGCCCTCAAACAGGCAGTAGTCCATGTCGTTGTAGGAGTTGCCCTTGTAGATGCCGTCCGTGACGGAATCGTCGGCCGCAAACGGCGCCGTCCACGTGGACGGATCCTCATAGTCCGCGCCCCAGTTGCAGCGCATGAAGCCGTACATGCCGTTGCGGCGGACCTGCGTGAGGAAGCTCTCGGCCGGGCCGGCGTAGAGCACGCACTCGATGAAGTCCGTGCCGAGCACGCTCTCGAGCTGCTGCTTGAGCAGCACGACCTCGTTCTCCCAGTCGCTCTGATCGGACCGGTAGCCGAGCACGACCTTGACGGGGAGCTTGACGCCCGAGGCCTTAAAGTCCGCAATCGCCGCGGCCTTGTACTCCTGCGCCTTGGCCTCGTTGAAGAAGTACTGGTCTACGTTGGCAAACTGCGGCAGCACCGAGAAGTCCGTGCCGTCGACGGAGGTGAACGTGCGCGGCGTAATCGAGCGCTGCGTCACTTCCTTGCGCGCGGCATCGTCGGGTTCGAGCGCGTACATCGAGTAGTCGCGGTTGAACGCGCTCATGATCGCGTGCCGGAAGTTCGCGTTGGCGACGGCCTTCTGCCAGTTGTCGGGCTCCCAGCCGGAGTCTTTCCAGATCTTGAGACGCTCGGCGTTGCCCTCCGCGGGACGGAAGTTGAAGCAGTAGAAATATGAGTAGTCCGGAACGGCGCGGTCCTTGCTCAGGTACTGCGGATAGTTCGCCTTCCATTCGTCCACGATGCTGTTGGGAATATCCGCGTAGCCGATCTCGCCGCGCAGCACCATCGTGGGCGCCAGCGTCGTCGACTCCGCGTTGTAGAGGCGCTCGATCCGGTCGATGTAGACGTGCTCGGCGTCCCAGTTGTTGACGTTCTTTTCGTAGATGTGCTTCACCTGCGGCTCAAACTCGGTGAGGATGAAGCTGCCGCAGTAGTACAGCTTGGTGTTGTCCGTGCCGAAGGCCAGGCCGAGCTCGTCGAGCTGCGGGCCGTAGGCCGGCATGTAGCAAACATAGGTCAGGCAGGTCGGGAAGAACGGATACACGTCGACCGTCGTATAGGTCAGCGTGTAGTCGTCCACCGCCTTGACGCCGACGATCGAGAAGTCCGCGCCGGAATCCTTGGCAAAGCCCTCCACGCCCTCGCCCAGCGTGTCGTAGTACGCGCTGACCTGGTCGTAGTAGTCGGAGGCCCCGGCGATGAGGTCGAGAATCATGTAGTCCGTGCCGGACTCGTTTTTCGGGTCGCAGACGTACTTGGCCGCGTCGACGAAGTTCTGCGCGGTCACTTCGGCAATCTCCTTGCCGGTGTAGTCATACCATTTCACGCCCTGGCGCAGATGGAACGTCCAGGTCAGACCGTCGGCGGAGCATTCCCAGGTCTCGGCGAGGCCCGGAATCAGGTTCGCGTGGGAATCGTACTCGACAAGCGTGTCGATCACGTTCGCGGCGACCTGCTGCTCCCACGTCGCGCCCTCGATGAGGTAGTTGAGGCTCGCGACCTCGGAACCGTACAGTTCGGAATACACAGCCGGTTCGGCCGGCGCGGTCGCCTCAGTCTCTGCGGGCGCGGCCGTGGCTTCGGTACCTTCGGAGGGAGTCGCCGCCGTGGGCGTTTTCTGACAGCCGGCAAAAGCGGTCAGAACCAGCAGCATTGTCAACAGCATGGAAACGATACGTTTTGACATGATTTCTCTCCTTTTCTCGAAATTAAAGTGTTTACTGACATGCATCCGTCTGCGGATACTAATATAATAAATGGTCTACGAAATATAGTCAACTTCGACTTGCATTTATTCGGAAATTCGTGTACTTTTTATATAACAAACGGGCCGGAAGCCGCTTTTCCCTGACGGCGGTCCCCCGTTCAGTTCATTTTAGAATCGGGAGTATACAAATTTTATGCGGGTGTTTATCAGCGCGGACATCGAGGGCATCGCCACGACCACGATCTGGCCGCAGGCAAACCAGGGCGAGTACGGCTACGCGGAGGCGTGTCAGCAGATGACGCGCGAGGTGCGCGCCGCCTGCGACGGGGCCGTCGCCGCGGGCGCGGACTACATCCTGATCAAGGACGCGCACGCGACCGCCACGAACATCGATTTGACCCAGCTGCCCGAGTGCTGCGAGGTCATCCGCGGCTGGTCCGGGCATCCGTACAGCATGGCCACCGGTGTCGACAAGAGCTTTGACGCGGCCATGTTCATCGGCTACCACTCCGCCGCCGGCCGCGACGGCAACCCGCTCTCGCACACGATGTCCGGCGATCCGCTGTGGATCCGCATCAACGGGCGCAAGGTGAGCGAGTTTATGCTGTACAGCTGGGCCTGCGCGCTCGAGGGCGTGCCGACCGTCTTCCTCGCGGGCGACCGCATGCTGTGCGACGATTACGCGGACCTGCACCCGAAGCTTGTGACCGCGCCCGTCAAGGACGGCTACGGCGGCATGACCCGCTCGCTCCAGCCTTTGCGCGCGTGCAAGCTGATCCGCGAACGCAGCGAACAGGCGCTCTCGCAGCCGCTCTCCGGCGCGCTCTGCCGCCTGCCGGACGATTTTCTGCTCGAAATCTGTTACAAGGACCAGAAGGTCGCCACGAAGCGCAGCTTTTACCCGGGCTGCGCAAAGGTCGACGACAACACGGTCCGCATGCACGCGGACGATTATTTCGAGGTGCTCCGCGCCATCGGGTTCCTGGTCTAGCCGGCGGGAGGGTCCATGCCGCTCTTTCGAAAAACCGTGCCCAAGCGCGTGCGGGAGAACCTGCAGGCGTTTCAGAACGCGCGCTTCGACTACCAGAAGTTCGTGCGCAGGCAGTACCTCGGCAAGGGCTGCGCCTATATCTTCGCGGCCGCCAGCCGTCTGGGCGACATCGTGTCCGCGTATTCCGTGCCCGGCTATGAATGGATCAACCGCGACTTCTCCAACTACGTCGAGGAGTGCGCGTTCTTTATCCCGATCGAGGACGCGATCGTGCTCGCCATCTCCGGCGCGCAATTCTCCGAGGCCGAGCAGGCCGTGATCCGCCGCGTGATCTCCGACTATTTCGGCGCGCAGCTCTGCGAGACCAAGTCCCGGCTCGTTGAAAACGCCCGGCGCGCGGCGCTGCTGCTAATTATCGGCGCGGTCAGCGCCGCGCTGTTCATCCTCTGCAGCACGGCGCTCGACGTGCCGCTCCTGCGCGAGCTCGTGCTCGTGTTCTCGTGGTTCAGCCTGTGGGAGTTTCTGCGGCTTTTGATATTCGACCGCCGGGATCTGATGCGCAAAAAGCTCGAGGACGGCCAGCTCTGCCAGATGCGCGTGGAGTTTGGAGCGGAAGGGACGGAGCCGGAAGCGGGGACAGGGGACTGACGGAGCGAACCCGGGTCATGAGGTTGTGCTTTGTTTTTCCGGGGCTCCGCCCCGTACCCCGCCAAAGGGCCGAGGGCCCCTTGGAAACCCGGCGAAAAAAGCAGCCGGTATAAGAAAGGCGCATAAGACAACAAAAAGAGACGGTGAGGCTTTCCGCCTCACCGCGCCGTTGCTCTTATGTCCGATAGATTCAGAGGGGCTCGATTACTTCCTCAAGCCTATTCATCACCCAGGAATCGTCATATCCAATTTCGCCGAGCATTGCCGTATTATAGATTTCCTCCAGACCAATACGGATAATATAGCAGTGAAGCTTCTTTTTGTTACGGTCATCTGTCATGTATTTATCTTGGATTGCATGCACCAACGGCTGAAGTTTATCCTCATTCCAAAACAGGACATTTGCTGCTTCGTACAGAGGGTCACCGTATAAAGCCAGACTCCAGTCAATCACTCCGGAAATTTGGACTCCATCCGTCAAAAGATTGTATGAACCAATATCTCCGTGAAGCAGGCAAGCCTCGTCAATCTGAATACAATCAATATTCTTTCTTAAAACAGAGATGGCGTTTTGAATAACATGGGGATCAATCTTTTTTATTTCGAGATTCTTCCAACCGTATAGGTCATCGTTATAAACCGATGAAACGAAATCGCTCCAACTGGAAAAGCGTGCGTGGCCAGATTGATCGAACCGTCCGTAACCCAAATCCCCGGGCGCCTTGATCGACGCTATTTTCTCCAGCAAAGCGAGAACAGACGGCACTATCTTTATCTGCTCTTGCCGGTTCAAATCAAACAGCCTGGAACCTTTGATGTAATCGGAAAAGCAGTATGCCCGACCGTCTATGTTCTCATAAATGCCGCGGATTACACGAACGGGCAGGCAGTCTTTATATTTTTCACTGACATATTGCTCTTTTTGGTATGCTTGCTTTTTTCCGCCAACTTGAAATATGACTTTTCCAGTCTCTAATTGAAATGAGAACGTCTGTGAAACAAGCCCGCCGCTTAACACTTGTATTTCACGAGCATCAGGATAGTGTTTCTTAATTAGACTTTCGATCTGTGCGTCGCTATAATTCGTTTTCATGTTTTGTCCTCCCTTAAAAAAGGTTTCCCCAAAGAAAACTTCGTCTAAGGAAACATTATAAACCGTAGCTAAACGTGCAACTGTGTAAATGTCGGGCAGGTTAATACCTCTCTCCCAATTTGAAAGCGTCTGCCGGGTAATGTTCATAATTTCCGCAACAGATTCTTGGGTCAGCCCGATATTTTTTCTCATCGATTGCAGCTGCTCGCCCAAATTCATAACATCGCCTCCATTAAAGTGTAGGGGCGGACAAAAGAAAAAGCCAGCAATGAACTCTTGCTTTCATTATGATTTGCACATTGTTTATTGTGGAATTATCCAACAATCAATTCCCCGGCATCGTAGCCGCACTACGCCGCCTATACTTGCCGTTCCGTTCATTCACACGATAAAACATCGATATCGCCCGTAACGGCAATATCGGCGTTTGTTTTCTTAATTTTAACGCTGTTTATGATCTGCTTTTTGTTTGGTTTAAAAGACCCCGGGTCTTGCGGCCCGCAGTTCACACCTTTTATTTGGGTTTCCAAAGGAGGCCGAAGCCGAGCGCCGCCTGTGGCGGAGCAAGCGAGGCGCAGGCCCAGTGAGCAAGGGAGCACAGGCCCAAAGGGGCGTGTGCGACCATTGCGAACTGTGGAAGGGGGCAGAGCCCCCGCAATCCAATAACCCCTTCCCTACGCCTCCAAATACCGCAGCCCCTGCACGCCGCGCACGCCGAGCCCGGGTTCGTCGCCGACGGTGATGGTCTTCTCGTCGAACACGGCGCCGCCGAGCACGGGGTCCTCGCTGCAGAGCACGGGGCCGTCGAGGTCGATCTTCGTGATGACGCGCTTGGCGCAGGCCAGGTGCACGGCGGCGCTGACGCTGACCTTGGCCTCGAGCATGCAGCCGATCATGCACTCGACGCCGTATACCTCGGCCGCGGACGCGATCTTGAGCGCGTTGTAGATGCCGCCGCACTTCATGAGCTTGATGTTGACGAGGTCGGCGGCGCGCATCTGCATGATACGAAGCGCGTCGGCGGGCGAGAACACGCTCTCGTCGGCAAGCACGGGCACATACGAGCGCTCGGTAACGTATTGCATGCCGGTAAAATCGTGCGCCTTGACGGGCTGCTCGACAAACTCGATGTCGAGCCCCTGCTCCTGCATGCCGTTCAGTATGCGCACGGCTTCCTTAGGCGTCCAGCCCTGGTTGGCGTCGATGCGGACGCAGACCGACCTGGGTACGGCGTTGCGGATGGCGATGAGCCGCGCGATGTCCTTCTCCGGCTCCTTGCCGACCTTGACTTTGAGGCAGTCGTAGCCGCGGCGGACGGCGTCAGCGGCGTCGCGCGCCATCTCGTCCGGGTCGTTGACGCTGATTGTGATATCGGTCTCGATCGTCTTTCGGCAGCCGCCGAGCAGCTTGTAGACCGGTATGTTGTACTTCTGTCCGTAGAGGTCGTAAAGCGCCATGTCGGCGGCGGCCTTCGCGCTCGTGTTGTGCACGATGCAGCCGTTGAGCGCGACGAGGTTGTCCTCGAGGTCGTCCACGTCGCGGCCGAGCAGCGTCTTTTTTATGTGCTCGCGGAACGCGCCGAGTATGCCGTCCGTCGTGTCGCCCGTGATCACGCCGGTCGGCGGCGCTTCGCCGTAACCGACCGCGCCGGTGTCGGTGTGGAGCTCGAGCACGATGTCCTCGACGCTCGACACGCTGCGCAGCGCGGTCTTAAACGGCACGCGCAGCGGCACGGATAGCTTTGCCAGCCGGATACCGGTGATCTTCATCTGCTGCCTCCTATATCGTTCCTGCGTCGGCGCCGGCGCCGTCCTGCGCAAAAGCGCGCGCGGCGCTTCCCTTTATTTATTCTTC
>CAZIRB010000001.1:20633-39806 GCA_964541695.1 uncultured Oscillospiraceae bacterium | reverse complement strand
TTATTTATTCTTCGGCCGCGCGGCGGCGCGCCAGATCGATCAGATGCGTGAATATCGGCGCGAAGTCCGGCGTGCACGGGTCGCGCTGTTCCCCCGTGAGCCGCTCCGGGTGGAACTGCGTGCCGAACACCGGCAGACTCTCGTGCTCGTAGGCCTCGATCACGCCCTCGACCGACCAGGCCGTCACGACGAGGCCCTCCCCGGGCTCGCGGACCGCCTGGTGGTGCGTGCTGTTCGTGCGGAACCGCTCGCCGAACGTGTTATAAAAGAACGATCCGGGCTTCGCGGTCACAAAATGCCGGATGCGGCCGTCGGAATGCACGATGCCGAGCTGTTCGACAAGGTCCTGGTACATCGTGCCGCCCATGGCGGTGGACAGCACCTGAAAGCCGCGGCAGATGCCGAGTATGGGCTTCTTTTGGCGCAGGAACGCGCGCGTCAGCGGAATCTCGAACGCGTCGCGGTCCGGGTCGAGCCGCACGGACTCGTTGAGCACCGTCTCGCCGAACAGCGCCGGCTCGACGTCGTCGCCGCCCGAGAGAAGCAGCGCGTCGCAAAGCGCCGCAAGCTCCTCCGGGCAGTATTCCGCGCCGAGCACAGGTATGCCGCCCGCCGCGGCGATCGCGGAGGCGTACGCCTTCGGGGTGTCGAAATGGCGCGGCGTCGCGCCCTTTGTGCGGCAACGGTCGGAATCGCTTGTGATCAGAATCAGGGGCTTATCGTTGATCATTGAGACGGCACCTCACGCGATTTTCGCGGGCGAACAAGGCCTGTTTATTTGATCCGGCGCGCGTGCCCGCGGCCGGTCCGGATACGAATCAAGCGTAGCAGATGACATGGCTTCTGTCAACGCGCCGACACAAAAAAGGATAGCAAAGTTCATCAAACAGCGCTTGATTTTGGCAAAAAGTTGGGATAGACTAAAGCAAACGCTGAACAATACAGCTAGGAGGTGCCGCATGGCCTCGCTCGAAACCCTCAGCAGCCGGTACGATTCGCTGACCAACAAGCAGCGCTCCGTGATCGATTATATCAACAGCAACCCGGAGAGCATTTGTTATATCACGCTCAAGGACCTCAGCCGCAGCACCGGCGTTTCGGAGGTGTCGATCCTGCGGCTCTGCCGCGCGCTCGGCTTCGACGGCTTTGCGGAGCTTAAGGACGCGTTCCGCGAGCGGCTCGAGAGCATGCGCAGCCGCGTCCCGCTTTTGAGCGCGCGCTTCCCCAGGCCGGGCGCGCGCGGCGGCGATCCGGCCAACGCGCTCGCCAACGCCCTGCGCACGGAGGCCGAGAACGTCGAAACGCTGTTCGAGACACTCGACGCGGGGCAGGTGCTGCGCTGCGCAAGGGACCTGATGCGCGCGGACGAGGTGTTCGTGTTCGGCCACGACGGCTGCAAGATATTGGCCGACTACATGGCGCACAGGCTCAGTTACCTGCGCGTCAAGGCCACGCCGATCCAGATGGGCAACGGCAACACCGTGCGCATCCTGCTGGCCAAGCTCAAGCCGGGCGATTTTGTCGTGCTGTTCTCGTTCCCGGACTACCACATGCCCGTGCGCAACATCGCCCGGTTTGCCGAGCAGCGCGGCGCGCGCGTCGTCACGATCACGGACAGCATGGACTCCCCCGCTGGCACCGAGCACGGTTACAATTTCCTCTGCCGCACAACCACGGGCACATACCAGAACTCGTTCACGACGCCCACGATGCTCGTCGTGATCCTGACCTCGTGCATCGCCGCGCAGCTCGGCGAGGAGACGCTGCATGAGATCATCGAGGAGGAGCGGAGTGTCAACCAGTTCATGAACGAGGACCTCTCATTTTTGCCGGAGCTGTAGAAGCGGGCCGAAACGCATAGCGGCAGGCGGCGGGAAGCGCCCCGCCGCCTGCCGCTTGTGCTATGTGCCGCGCCGTATTTTTTTTATCCCGACTTTCTTTTGTTGCTTTTTTTAGTATCCCGACCTCGTTACTTTTCTTTTTAGTATCCCGACTTTCTTTTGTTACTTTTCTTTCTAGAAAGAAAAGTAATATCATTACAAACTGTCCCCGAAGTCCGCGCGGAACCGCTCGACGAGCTTTATCTGCCAATCCGACACCGGCGCGAGCCGGCCGAAGAAGAAGCGCAGGCACGAGGGCTCCTGGATGAATTTCAGCCCGCCCACGACGCTGCGGTTCTCGTAGAGCCAAGCGATGCGGTCGACGGCGTATTTGATCTGCGACATGGTGAACACGCGCCGCGGCACCGCAAGGCGAAGAAGCTCCATCTGCGCCATCGGCTCCGTGCCGTCCGGCTCGCGCTGCTCGCTGATCGTGCCGCGCTCCATGCCGCGCACGCCGCCCGCAATGTACAAAGCGCTGGCCAGCGCGCCGGCCGAATACTGCGACTGCGGCACGTGCGGGAGGAAGCGCAGCGCGTCGACGTGGCACCCGAGGCCCCCCGGCGGCGTGACGACCGGCACGTGGAACTTCTGCAGCTCCTTGCACATAAACTCGATGAACTTCGGCCCCTGCGAGATGTAGTCCATGTCGAGGCTCTCGTCGATGCCGACCGCGATGGCCTCCATCTCGCGCGTCGACATGCCGCCGTAGGTCAAAAAACCCTCGAACAACGGCACGAGCTCCTTCATGCGCTCCGCGAGGTACTCCTCGTGCATGCACAGCCCGCCGCCCTTGGCATAGCCGAACTTGCGCGCGGAGAAATAGATGATGTCCATCCAGCCGCACAGCGTCCGGCAGATTTCGCGCACGTCCATGTCCTTGCAGCGCGGTTCGCGCGTCTTCATAAAATAGAGGTTGTCCTGCAAAAGGCTCGCGTCGAGCACGGTCAGTATACCGTGCTTTTTGGCGAGCTTGCAGACCTCCTCGGCGTTTTCGAGCGAGAACGGCTGGCCGCCGATCAGGTTCGTGCCGGACTCGAGGCGGATGAACGCGATGTTGTCCGCGCCCTCCTCGGCAATCAGCGCGGCCAGCTTGTCCAGGTCGAAGTTGCCTTTAAACGGGTTGTCGCTCGCGACCTGTATGCCCTCGTCGGCGAGCACCTCGACCACGCGGCCACCGCACTGCGTGATGTGCGCTTTGGCCGTCGTGAAGTGGTAGTTCATCGGCACGACGCTGCCGGGCTTGACGAACGTCATCGACAGGATGTTCTCACACGCGCGGCCCTGGTGCGCGGGCAGGAAGAACTTCGTGCCGAACGCCGCGGTAAGCTTCTCCTCGAGCCGCGTGAACGTCGCCGAACCCGCGTAGCTGTCGTCCGCGATCATCATCGCCGCGAGCTGGTTGTCGCTCATGGCGTTGACGCCGCTGTCGGTCAGCATGTCGAGGTAGATGTCCGCGTTCTTGAGCAGGAACGTGTTGTTCCCCGCCTCCGTGATCGCCTCGAGCCGCCGCTCGATCGGCGGGAGGCTGAGCTGCTGCACGATGCGCACCTTGTGCATCTCGAGCGGGATGTCGTCGCCGAAGAAGAATTTTACGTCTGCCATCTGTTCCGTCCTCCGAAGTTTTTATATTCCGGCGTCCTTTGGCGGCGGCGCCGGTCCGGCGGGGAACGAAAAAACGCCCGTCCTCCGGTTTACTGGAGGACGAGCGCCAAATCCCGTGTTACCACCTCGTTTCACCGTCGCCTCGCGACGACGGCCTTTTCGGGTACGCGGATGAAACGTCCGATACCCTAGCTCTGTAACGGGAACGCCCCGGCCCGGCCTACTAGGAAAACTCCGTTCGATGGGCGGCTGCTTGCGCGTATTCGGGAGCCGTACCCGCCGCCTCGCACCAACCGGCGGTTCTCTTTGGGGTCCATCCTTCTCCGTACTGCTTCGCAGTCATAGCCTGTACGATATACGATTGCATGCATTTTAATATATCATTTTCCCGTTTGTCAAGCGGCTTTTGCGCATTTTTTCGCGCGCCGCGCACAAAAGCTCTAGAAAACGCGCATGTGTCCCCGCGCCGCACGGCCGATTACGCCGTTTTTTTTGCCGCTAAACGCGCTTCTCGCGCGGGTTTTCCTTGAGCACGCCGCGCTGGTAGGCCGCGAGCAGCAACTTAAGGTCCCCGACGCGCGCGGCAAGCTCTTTCCCCACGTCCGTGTGCGCGACGAGCTTCCGCTGCTTGTACGTGACGAACTCCTGCTGTGTGGAATGGATGTCGACCTCGCGCGCGATGGCGGCCTGCACCGTCACGAACGGGTCGTGGCAGCACAGCCGCACGCCCTTGGAATGGTCGATCAGCGTGTAGCCCGCGATGCCCGTCTCCTTCTGGTACGCCTTGGACATGCCGCCGTCGATGACCACGATGCGGCCGTTGGCCTTGAGCGGCGACTCGCCCTTTTTGATCTTGACCGGCACGTGGCCGTTGACCACGCGCGAGCCGGACCCCTCGACGCCGAACTCCCGCAGCAGCTTTACGGCGAACGTCTCGTCCTCGGCAAACGTAAAATACGGGTTCATCCGCTCGACGTGCGCGCTCTTATCGGCGATAAAGTACCGCTCGAACGTCGTCATGCGGTCCTTGCCGAACACGGGCGAGTCCGGCCCGCACCAGAGATACCACATAAAGTCCAGCCCGCGCCTGCGCTCCGCGCAGCTCCAGCGCTTGAAGTACCCGTGGCGCACCATGCGGTCCGCGCAGTCGAAGTACGCCTTGCCGGACACGCGCTCCCCGAACACATCCGCCTCGGTGAACGTGCCGTCCCCGTTCGTCGGCACGCAGCCGTGGAACAGGAGGTTTCCGTTGCAGCAGAGGTACATGCCGCCGCGCGCGAACAGGAACCGCACGTGGCTCTGGAGCTTCTGCGAATGGTGGAACGCGACGCGCAGCTTCTGCACGAGCTCGCGCTCCTTGTCTGTCAGCGCGTACGGGTCGGCCGGGTCCACGGTCGGCAGGTTCGCGTCCGCGAGCGCGTACACGGTGCCGCCCACGTCCACCGTGCGCGCGGCAAAGTCGATCCGGTGCAGGAGGTTTCGCGCGTCCATACGGAACTGCGGGTTCCTGCGGATGATGTCCGCCTCAAGCTTGAACAGGATCACGGCCATCGCCTTGTGCATCCTGGCGATCACGGACGCGTCGTGGAAGTCGAGCGCGCTGTCCACCGCGCGCGGCATGAACCGCTCGCACGGGTCGTTGCTGTAGACCTCGAGCGCGAACGTGACCAGGGGGCTTAATGAAATGCCGTAGCCGTCCTCGAGCGTGTCGACGTTGCCGTATTTGAGCGAGTTTGTGATGGCCGTGGCGATCAGTGCGTCGTTTCCGGCCGCCGCGCCCATCCAGAGGATGTCGTGGTTGCCCCACTGCACGTCGACGTCGTGGTAGGTCTCGAGCGCGTCGAGTATGATGTGCGCGCCGGGGCCGCGGTCGAATATGTCGCCGACGATGTGGAGCCGGTCGATGATGAGCCGCGAGATCAGCCGCGAGATGGCGACGATGAACGCGTCCGCGCGGTCCGTGTCGATGATCGACCGGATGATCTCGCTGTTGTAGCGTGCCTTCTCCTCGTTGTCCGCGGCGTGCAACAGCTCGTCGATGATGTACTCAAAGCCCTTCGGCAGCGCTTTTCGGACCTTGGAGCGCGTATATTTGCTGCCCGCGATCCGGCAGACCTCCACGAGCCGCGGGAGCGTAATCCGGTACCAGTCCGTCAGATCCGCGCTCTGCTCGTGCAGAAGCTCGAGCTTCTCCTCCGGGTAATAGATCAGCGTGGCGAGCTGGTCGCGCTCGGCGATCGACAGCGTATTTTCAAACAGCGTGTCGATCTTGTTGCGCACCACACCCGAAGCGTTCTTGAGCATGTGCAGAAAGGCCTCGTATTCGCCGTGGATGTCGCTGATGAAGTGCTCCGTGCCCTTGGGCAGGCACAGGATTGCGGCGAGGTTGATGATCTCGGTCGAGACCTCGGAGATGGTGGGATACTCGCGCGCGAGGAGCTTTAGGTACTTTAAATCCGCGCGTATCTCGGGTTCGGCAATCATGGCAAACATACCGCCTTCTTTATGTACTTGTCACGCCAATTTCCATTATAGGCTACATATCGCCCGGGTTCAAGCCGGTCGGGGCGGTGGAAGGGGCGAGGGCAGCGGAGCGGGTGGAAACGGTGAAGCGGGCGGCGGCGCGGCACGGGCGGGCGCGGCAAAGCGGGACGAAGCACGGTGCGACGGTAACGCGGAAAAAGCGGAGCGGGACGCGGCATGGTGCGGTTCGCGCCGACCTCGTCGCACGGAACGCGGTGTGGGCCGAAGCATGTTGCGACGAAAACACGGCAAGGCGGAGCGGGACGCGGCGAGGCGGTAACGCGGGCGGGCGCGGCAAAGCGGCGGCAGCCGACTGGGGCAATGAGACCTTCCTCAGAGAGGCGGTAACGCGGGCGGGCGCGGCAAAGCGGCCCCATGCGCGCGGCGGTTCGCGCTTCACAGGCCGCGCGGGCCGCGGCCGAACCCCCGCGGGCCGACCTGTAGCGCGGCGGATTTCCCCGAATTTTCCAGCACGGTTTCCCTGATGATTCCGCGCGCGGTGTGTTATAATGCTCGCATATGCAAAAGAAGCTTTCGCCGACCCTCGCGCGCGTGCTTGTGTACGTGCTCCTGTTTCTCGTCATCGGGCTCATCCTATTTTTCAGTTTGAAAAGCATTCTGCCCGGTTTTTTGGAGATCATCGAGCACGGGAACCAGGCGGAGATTGAGGACTACCTGCGCAGCTTTGCCGGCCCGCGCGGCATGGTGCTGGCGTTTTTGCTGCAGTTTCTGCAGATCGTCAGCGTCGTGTTCCCCGGCGGGCCGATCCAGATCGCCGTCGGCATCGTGTTCGGCGCGATCCCGGGCTTTTTGATCTGCCATTTTGGGTATGTGCTCTCGAGCTTTGCCGTGTTCTACGCGGTGCGCAAGCTCGGCCGCCGGATCAACGCGCTCCTGCCCAAAAACCCGAAGGGCGGCGGCCGCCTCGGCGTGATCACGCGCTCGCGCCACCCCGCGTCGATGGTGTTTCTGTGCAGCGTGCTGCCGTTCATGCCCAACGGCCTCGTGCCCTATGTCGCCGCGCGTACGAAGATCGCTTCCGGACAGTATTTTCTCGCGGTCTATTTCGGCAGCATGCCCGCGCTGCTCTTCCTCTGCACGCTCGGCAGCGGCATTTTAAACGGCAACTTTGTCATCGTCGGCATACTCGTCGGCTTTGTCGTCCTCACGGCGCTTCTGTTTTTGCTGGCCAGGAAACGCAGCGGCGACTGGCTCGAGCTGTTTCGCTTGCGCGTGCTGTCCAGAATTGAGGAGGACGCGCCGGCCGGACCGATTGAGGAAGGCGCGCGGGAGGAAACGGAAACGGACGCGGCCAGGCCGGCCGTGCCGCGGGGCATGCAGGACCTGCAGGAGGGCGGCGCCGAGTAGGCGCGGCTTTTCTTTTTTTGGAGCTATTCCTCCGCCGCATCGGCCGCGCGGTTCATCTCCAGAAGCTTCATCGAGATCAGTAAATAGAAGAACGTCGCGTCATCGTCGAGATCGATCGAGAACAGCTCGCGGATGCGCTCGAGCCGGTACAGAAACGTGCTGCGGTGGATAAAGAGTTCCTTTGCGGTTTTGAGCGCGTTGAAACGGTTGCGCACATACCGCTCGAGCGTCTTATAGTACTCCGTTCCGTGCGTTTCGTCGTGCCGCCGCAGCGCGAGCAGGTTCTTTGCGCACACCGCGTGGATGGGCAGCTCGCGCACGGCCTGCTCGAGCAGGTAGTTCTGCGCGATGCCGTCGAAGCGCAGCGTCCAGTGATAGGACTGCTGGCGGCAGGCAAACTCGAGCGCGATCCGCGCCTGCCGGTGACAGTAATACAGGTCCGAAAAACCCGTCACCTCGTTGCCCGCGCCGACCTTTAGGAAATTATCGCGGAAGAAATACACGTTCTGACGGATCACGTCGTCCGCGCCGCCGCCGTACAGCGTCAGATTGACGACGAGCACGACGCTGCCGCCGTGCTCGAACGCGAGCGAATGCGGGATGCGCTGCTCGATGGCCGCGCACAGCACGCGCACGGAGTACGTCTTGGAATCGAACGCCGCCACGCGCACGGCAAAGCAGCAGTACGCGTGCGTCTTGAGCCAGCCCAGGTCCGCAAGGCCGTTTGCGATCGGCGTCTGGTCGGCCGTCTCGCTCGAGACCGCGCCGCGCAAAAGCGCCTCCGCGCGGCCCGCGCGGCTCTCCTTCGGCGGCGTGCGACCCGGATAGCGCGCGCCGGGCAGCATCGCCTCGATGTACTGCGCAGCGCGCTCAAGCAGCGGCGCGTCGCCCGGCAAAAACGCGCCCAAGGCCGGGACGGCGAGCACGCAGTAGCTCGGCGCGCCCTGCTCGAACAGGCTATAGGACAACAGGTCCGGTCCGCCGTCCGCCGCGCGCACGAGCGACGCGCGCCGCGGCTCCCCGGGGGAAAGCGCGTGCCGGTCGCGGCGGACGCGCTCCGCCACGTCGGGCGGAAGCTGCTTCTTCAAAAACTCCGGCATCGCCGCAAAGCCGCCGGAGCGCGCCGCGACGGAAAAATCCCCGGCGCAGACCGCGATGGGATTGCCCAGCACGGCGGCGGCGCAGTCGAGCAGCTCCGATATGCTCCCTCCGCCCTCGGCGATCTGCCGCAGGCTGTCGTCCCAAACTTCAAAGCGGTCGAATATCTCCTGCACACTGTTGCATAGCTCCGCCGCGTCCACATCACCGGGCAGCGTGACCGCGCTGCGCGCGGCGGCGCCGACAAGCTTTGCCTCCGCGCCGATACACAGAAGCAGCGCCGGACCGCGCATCGGCGGCAGCGCGCCCGCAAGGTCGGCGGCGCGGCAGATATAGGTCCTGTTCTGCGTAATCTCCATGCCGCGGCGGAAAAACAGCGGCCGCCCGACAAGCGTGCGCTCGTCCGCATACACGTTGCGCGGCAGCTCGCAAACCTCGGACAACTCGCGCAGAAGCAGCGCGGCGCTTAATAGCATAGCCCCTTCCCTTCCGGCAAAATGATGCTACAAATTGTATGAAATTCGACGCCGAATGTCAATACTATGCCGGATATACGCGGCCCTCCCGCTTTGCTAAAATAGGACAAAGCGACATATATGGAAGGGATTGTTCCGGCAAATGATCTTGATCGGCGAAAAACTCAACGGCTCCATCCCCGCCGTCGGCGCGGCCATCGCAAAGCGCGACTCCGACTTTCTGCGCGAGCGTGTGCGCGCGCAGGCCGAGGCGGGCGCGGCCTACATCGACGTGTGCGCGTCCGTCCCCGAGGAGATCGAGGTCGAGACGCTCGGCTACCTGATCGGCCTCGTGCAGGAAGTAACCGACACGCCCGTCTGCATCGACAGCCCGGGCCCGCGCTCGCTCGTTGCGGCCATACCGTTTTGTAAAAAGGCCGGCCTGCTCAACTCCGTCTCGCTCGAGGGCGACAAGATCGATATCGTGTTCCCCGCCATCCGCGATACGGGTTGGGGTTGCGTGGCGCTTTTGTGCGACGATTCCGGCATTCCGCGCTCGGTCGAACAGCGCATGCGGGTGTTCTCGGGCATCCTTCAACGCGCGGAGCAGTACGGCATCGCGCCGGAGCGGCTGTACATCGACCCGCTCGTCGTCGCGCTCTCGACCAGCGAGGACGCGCTCGACACGTTCACGGCCTGCTGCAAAAAGATACGCGAGCTCTCGCCGTCCGTCCACATCACAAGCGGTCTCAGCAACATCTCGTTCGGCCTGCCGAACCGCAAGAGCGTCAACCAGGCGTTCATGGTTCTCGCCATGGCCGCCGGCATGGACAGCGCGATCGCGGACCCGACAAGCCGCGACCTGCTTGGCATCGTATACGCCACGGAGGCGCTGCTAAGGCGCGACGAATGCTGCCTCGACTACATCAAAGCGTTCCGGCAGGGACGGATCGGTCCGGAAAAGTAGACGGTTTCGCGGGCGGCGGCCGTTCAGCTTTCAGCCCGGCAAAGTTTTTTAGCGGAGGGAACAAGCCTTGTCCAAGATTTCTGAGATTTCCGAAGCCGTCGCGTCCGGCGGCCACAAATTGATCGAAGCGCTCGTGCGCGAGGCGCTCACGGAGGGCGTCGACGCTTCCGCAATCCTCAACCAGGGCATGATCGAGGCCATGGCCGTCGTGGGCGCGCGGTTTCAGGCCGGCGAGATATTCGTGCCGGAGATACTTGTCGCCGCGCGCGCGATGAAGAAGGGCGTCGAGGCGCTGCGGCCCTATCTCTCCGCGGGCGAGACCGGCGCCAACGGCACCGTGATACTCGGCACCGTGGCCGGCGATCTGCACGACATCGGCAAGAACCTCGTCGGCATGATGATCGAGAGCGCGGGCTTTACGGTCATCGACCTCGGCGTCGACGTGCCGGCGGAGAAGTTCGTCGAGACGGTGCGCGAGAACCAGGACGCGAAGATCGTCGCGCTCTCGTCGCTTTTGACCACGACGATGCCGTCGATGCGCGCCGCGGTGCGCGCGCTGCGCGCGGCCTGCGAGGGCCGGCCGGTCAAGATCATGGTCGGCGGCGCGCCGGTGACGCAGAGCTACTGCGACGAGATCGGCGCGGACGCCTACGCGCCCGACGCGGCCTCCGCCGCGGTCAAAGCCAAAGAACTCGTCGCGTAACGGCCATGACGGAGCGCGCCGCGTACAAAATTTATATTTTGCCGGCTAACCGGAGCGTTTTGGCCGAGGCGGGCGAGACGCTTTTGTCCGCGCTGCGCCGCGCGAATGTATTTGTCGACGCACCCTGCGGCGGCAGCGGCACCTGCGGCAAATGCGCGGTCGCGCTCGTCGACGGGAATCGCGAGGAGACCGTGTTGGCCTGCCGCGTGCGCGTCGATTCCGATATGACCGTGCGCGTGCCGGAGCGCGATGCGCAAATTTCAGACGCCGAACCCGCGGACGGCCCCGCCGTTTCCTGCGCAAAGCCTCCTCTGCACACGGGCGGGTCAACCGCCGACCTGCGGCTCGCGTTCGACGTCGGCACGACCACCATCGCGGGTTATCTGCTCGATTTTGCATCCGGCGCGACGCTTGCGGCGCTGTCCGCGCCGAACCCGCAGCGCGCCTACGGCGCGGACGTGATCTCGCGCTGCGCGTACGCGGCGGAGCACGGCGTGTCGGCGCTTGCGCAGGGCGTGCGCGGCGCGCTGAACAAGCTTGCGCGGGAGCTGTGCCGGTCGGCGGGCGCGGAACCAGGCAACATCTCGGCCGCCTGCGTCGTCGGCAACACGTGCATGCACCATCTGTTTCTCGGACTCTCCCCCGCGCCGCTCGCGACCGCGCCCTATCGCCCGGCCGTGACCGGCCCGTTCGTGTTGGACGCCGCGCTGTTCGGGCTGAACCTCGGCCGCGGCGCGCGGCTGATCGTGCCGCCCGTCATCGCGGGATTTGTGGGCTCGGACACCGTCGGCTGCCTTGTAGCAAGCGATTTCGATTGCCTCGACGGCGCGGCGCTGCTCGTCGACGTCGGCACGAACGGCGAGCTCGCGCTGTCGGCGGGCGGCCGCCGGGCCGCCTGCTCCGCAGCCGCGGGCCCGGCGTTCGAGGGCGCGAACATCCGCTGCGGCATGCGCGCTGCGTTCGGCGCGATCCGCGAGGTTTCGATTGCGGACGGCGACATCGCGATTTCGACCGTCGGCGGAGAACCGCCCGTGGGCGTGTGCGGATCCGGGTTGATCGACGCGGTCGCCTGCATGCTCGACCTCGGCGTGCTCGACGCGTCCGGGCGCATTCGTTCCGCGGACGCCGGCCCGGCAATGTTGCCGCCCGCCGTCGCGAAGCGTTTGATCGAGCGCGAGGGCAAGCCCGCATTTTTACTCGCCAAAACCAACGCAGGGGACGTATACATCGGACAGGCGGACGTGCGCGAACTGCAGCTTGCCAAGGCCGCCATCGCCGCGGGCATCGCGCTGCTGACAAAGCATTTATGCGTCGCCACCGATCAGATTCGGCGCGTGCTGCTCGCAGGCGCGTTCGGCAACGCGCTGTCCCCGAAAAGCGCCGCGCGCGTCGGGCTGATCCCGCGGGAACTGCTCGGCCGCACCGAGCCCGTCGGCAACGCAGCCGGTACTGGCGCCTGCCAAATCGCGCTCGACGAGCGCGCGTTCCTGCGCGCCACGCAGTTGGCCCGCACGACGGAGCACCTCGAGCTGTCCGGGCACCCGGCGTTCGAGGACACGTTCGTGGACCTGCTCGCGTTCCCGGAGGACCGGCTATGACGGCGGATGAGCGCGTACATCTTGCCGCGCAGCTCGCGCGCGAGGCGGGGTTTGATGCAACGGCCGTGTTTTCGGCGGCCGATATCGAGCTGCACGAGAGCGTGCGCGCGTACTGCGCCGAGGACCTGTGCGACCAATACGCCAAGCGCTGGGCCTGCCCGCCGCACTGCGGCACGCTCGCGGAGTGCGGCGAACGCATCCGCAGATACGCGCTCGGCGTCGCCGCCGTGACCGAAGCGGCCATCGCGCACCCGCGGGACAGAGACGGGATGCGTCTGGCCGAGGAAACGCACCACGCGCGGCTCTACGCCTGGCACGCGGCGGCCGCCGCCGTGTTTTCGGACTTTTTAATGCTCGGCGCGGGCGCGTGCAAGCTGTGTGATCGCTGCACCTGTCCGGACGCGCCGTGCCGCTATCCGGACCGCATGCTGGTCTCCATGGAGGCCAGCGGCATGATCGTACGGGACCTGCTCGTCCGCTGCGGACTGCCGTACCACACCGGCGGCGACAGGCTCACGTTCGCGGGCTGTTTGCTGCTGCCCGCCGCAACCAAGTAAGCTCTTTATAGGCCGCGGCCGCATTACACCATCAGGGGAGGGCTTCCATTTATGACGAAGATCGCCGAAATTCTCAAAACGAAGCGCACGCTGTCGCTCGAGGTGTTCCCGCCCAAGGCGGACCAGCCGCTCGAGCCGCTGCTCGACACACTCGGGCGCATGTACGGCTTAAACCCCGACTTTATCTCCTGCACCTGCGGCGCGGGCGGCACAAACGTCGGCCGCAGCCTCGAGATTTGCGCCGCGATCCATAAAAGCGGCGAAACCGAGGCGCTCGCGCACATCACGTGCATCGGGAACACGCGCGAGGACATCGCGTCGCGCCTCGATGAATACCGCGCCGAGGGGATCGGGAACTTCCTCGCGCTGCGCGGCGACCTGCCCGCGGGCTGGGAGGGGACGAGCGGCGATTTTTCGCACGCCGACGGGCTTTTGCGCTTTATCTCGGACACGCGCCCCGGCCTCTGCCTTGCGGCGGCGTGCTATCCGGAGAAGCACCTGCGCGCCGAGTCGTTCGACGCGGATATCCGGCATTTAAAGGGCAAGCAGGATGCGGGCGCGCAGTTTTTGATCTCGCAGCTCTGCCACGACGTGCCCGCGTTCGAGCGCTTCCTCGAGCGCATCCGCAAGGCGGGCGTGACGCTGCCGGTCCTTTCCGGCGTGATGCCCGTGCTGAACAAGGACGGCATCGTGCGCATGACGCTGTTCAACGGCTGCGCGATCCCGCGCGAACTCTCCGAGATAATCGGCCGCTACGGCTCCGATTCGGACGATTTTCGTCAGGCGGGCAAGGAATACACCGTGCGCCAGCTTGAGAAATTCTCGCGGCTCGACATCGCCGGCGTCCACCTGTACACGCTGAACAAATACCCGGACGTGGCCGACATCGTCGCGGCGGCACGCCTCGGGTAACCCGCGCCGCCCCGCCGGTCATGGGTTTGTCCGCCCGGCCGCCGGATTCGGGGTTGGCAGAACGCGAAAAATCCCGTATCCTGTATCAATCGGACAGTAGAGTAGACATTGCGCGTTAAGTGACCGGCGGATGGGAAGTCGCCCCGGTACGAAAGGGAAACCTGCGGTGCAATGTCGCGTCCGCTACTGCATCAAGGCCCGTTCCTTTTTGCAGCCGCCCTGTGCTTACAAAGGAGGCAGCAAACCAATGATGAAAAAGATCGACACCCGCGCCCTTGTCCTGCTCGCGTCGCTCGCGGCGCTGCAGGTCGTGTTCTCCAAATTCCTCATGATACAGGCCACGCCGTCGGTGCGCTTCTCGGTCGACAGCACGCCGATCATACTGGCCGGGCTCTGGTACGGCCCCGTCGCGGGCGCGCTTGTGGGCGCGCTCGCCGACATGCTCGGCACGATCCTGTTCCCGACGGCGGGCGCCTGGTATCCGCCGCTGACCGCCGCGTACGTGCTCATCGGCCTGCTTCCCGGCCTGATTGGCCGCTATATCGTCAAAAAGCGGACGCTGCCCGCGGTCGCGGGGATCGTCGTGGTTACGGAGGCGGTCGCGTCGCTGATCGTCAAATCCCTGGCGCTTTCAAGCCTGCGCGGCATCCCCTTCCCCGTCCAGCTCGCGGCGCGCATCCTTCCCGTCGCCGTCAACACGGTCGCGAACGTCACACTCGTGTACGCGCTGCACAGGGCGTTTGCAAATAGGGCAAACCCGCGCCCCGCGCGCGTTGAGGCCGTATCCGCGGCCCCGGACAACATGAGCTACGGCGAGGCGCTCGCGTTCATCCACAGCGTGGACTGGCGCGGCACGGTGTTCGGCCTCGAGCGCGTCGAGGCCGTGCTCAAGGAACTCGGGAACCCCGAAAAAACGCTGAAGTTCGTCCACGTCGCGGGCACAAACGGCAAGGGCTCGACCGCGGCGATGCTGGCCGCCATCCTGCAATCGGCGGGCTACCGCACGGGCCTGTACATCTCCCCGTACATCAACCGCTTCAACGAGCGCATCCAGATCGACGGCGAGCCGATATCGGACGCGGACCTGGCGCGCCTTGCCACGCGCGTCCGGTCGATCGCAAAGGAGATGGCCGACCCGCCGACGGAGTTTGAGACCGTCACGGCGCTGGGGCTTAAGTACTTTGCCGAGCAAGGCTGCGACATCGTCGTGCTTGAGGTCGGCATGGGCGGGCGGCTCGACGCCACGAACGTCATCCCCGTGCCGGAGGTGGCCGTGATCACCCGCATCGGCCTCGACCACACGAAGACGCTCGGCGGCACGATTGAACAGATCGCGTTCGAGAAGGCGGGCGTCATCAAGGAGGGCGGCGACGTCGTACTATACGGCGGCGACCCCGAGGCCGACCCCGTGTTCGAGCGCGCGTGCGCCGAGCGGCGCGCGACGCTGACCAAGACGGACTTTTCGCGCATCCGGAACGTGACCGCCGACCTCGACCGGCTGCGGTTCGATTTTCTGCCGTACGAGGGGCTCGAGCTGCGCCTCGTCGGCCTGTACCAGCCGTATAACGCGGCCGTGGCGCTGACCGCGATCGAGCGGCTGACCGCGCGCGGCTGGTGCATCGGCGAGGAGCATATCCGGCGGGGCCTTATGCAGGCGCGCTGGCCCGCGCGCTTCGAGGTGCTCTCACGCGATCCCGTCGTGATCGTCGACGGCGGCCACAATCCGCAGGGCGTGCGCGCGGCGGTCGAGAGCCTGGCCGCGCATTTCCCGGGCAGAAGAATCACGTTCGTGCTCGGCGTAATGGCCGACAAGGCCGTGGCCGAGATGCTCGATTTAATCGTGCCCGCGGCCGAACGGGTTATCGCCGTGACGCCCGATAACCCGCGCGCGCTGCCGGCGGCGGAGCTTGCCAATATGCTGACCGCCCGCGGGGTGGCCGCCGAGGCCGCGCCGGGCGTCGAGTCCGGCGTGCGCCGCGCGATCGAACTCGCCGGCCCGGACGGCGTCGTCTGCGCGCTGGGCTCGCTGTACATGTCCGGCGCCGTGCGCAGTTGCTTTTTCACATGATGCCGCGCAAAAATGCCCGAATGCGGGCATTCTATGCGGTAGAGTCACCAATAAGGAGGGCGGGACATGAGCGTATCCCCCGACATTGAGATTGCGCAGGCGGCGGACCTTTGGCCGATCGCGCGCGTCGCGGAGGCGGCGGGCATCGACGAAAAATATATCGAGCAGTACGGGCGCCACAAGGCCAAGATCGACCTTTCGCTGCTGTCCGAGACGCAGCACCGCGACGGCAAGCTGATACTCGTGACCGCGATTACACCCACCGCCGCGGGCGAGGGCAAGACCACCACGACCGTGGGCCTTGCCGACGGGCTGCGCCGGATCGGCAAGCGCTCGTGCGTCGCGCTGCGGGAGCCGTCGCTGGGCCCCGTGTTCGGCGTCAAGGGCGGCGCGGCGGGCGGCGGGTACGCGCAGGTCGTGCCGATGGAGGACATCAACCTGCATTTTACCGGCGACTTCCACGCCGTCGGCGCGGCGAACAACCTCCTTGCCGCCATACTCGACAACCACATCTACCAGGGCAACGCGCTGAATATCGATCCGCGCCGCGTCACGTGGCGGCGCTGCGTCGATATGAACGACCGGCAGCTGCGCTATATCGTCGACGGGCTCGGCGGCCGCACGAACGGCGTGCCGCGCGAGGACGGCTACGACATCACCGTCGCGTCCGAGATCATGGCGGTGCTGTGCCTGGCCGCCGACATCCGGGACTTAAAGGAGCGGCTCGCGCGCGTCATCGTGGGTTATACGGCGGACGAGCGGCCCGTCACGGCGGGCGACCTCGGCGCCGCGGGCGCGATGGCGGCGCTTTTGCGCGACGCGCTCAAGCCGAACCTCGTCCAGACGCTCGAGCACACGCCGGCGTTCGTGCACGGCGGGCCGTTTGCAAACATCGCGCACGGCTGCAACTCGATCGCGGCCACGAAGATGTCGCTGAAGCTGTTCGATTACACGGTGACCGAGGCGGGCTTCGGCGCGGACCTCGGCGCGGAGAAGTTTTTCGACATCAAGTGCCGCGCCGCCGGCATCAAGCCCAGCGCGGTCGTGATCGTCGCCACGGTGCGCGCGCTAAAGCTCCACGGCGGCGCGCCGAAGGACCAGCTCGAGACCGAGGACCTTGCGGCGCTGCAGCGCGGCGTGCCGAACCTTTTGCGGCACGCGGACAACATCCAGAACGTGTTCCGCCTGCCCTGCGTCGTGGCGCTGAACCGCTTCCCCGCCGACACCGTGCGCGAGCTCTCGCTCGTCGAGGCCGAATGCCAGAAAGCGGCGGTCAACGTCGTGCTCTCGGAGGTTTGGGAGAAGGGCGGCACGGGCGGCGTGTCGCTTGCGCGCGAGGTGGCGCGGCTCTGCGACACGGAGAACGCGTTTTCGTACGCGTACGACCTGCATCTGCCCATCGAGGAGAAGATCGCGTCGATCGTCAAGCGCGTCTACCGCGGCAAGGGCGTGCAGCTTTTGCCCGCCGCCAAAAAGCAGGCGGAGCAGCTGACGGCGCTCGGCTTTTCCGGGCTGCCCGTCTGCATGGCCAAGACGCAGTACAGCTTTTCCGACGACCCGGCGCTTCTCGGCGCGCCGCAGGACTTCACCGTCACGGTCAAGAACCTCAAGGTGTCCGCGGGCGCGGGCTTTATCGTGGCGCTGACCGGCGACATCATGACGATGCCGGGCCTGCCGAAGTCCCCCGCCGCCCTTCGTATCGACGTCGACGATTCCGGCCGCATCCGCGGACTGTTTTAACGGAGGGACCCCATGAAGTACGCAAAGACGACGATCCCGCGCTTTACCGAGCTGCTCGCCTCCGCCGACCCGGTGCCGGGCGGCGGCGGGGCCTCCGCGCTTGCCGGCGCGCTCGGCGCGGCCCTTGTCCGCATGGTCGCAAACCTCACGGTCGGCAAAAAGAAATACGCCGCCTTCGAGGCCGACGTGCAGCGCATCGCCGCGCGCGCGGAGATACTGCAAAAGAAGCTTTTATCGCTGATCGACGAGGACGCCGAAGCGTTCCTGCCGCTCGCGGAAGCGTACCGGCTGCCCCAGGAGACCGAGCCGCAGCGCGCCGAGCGCGCGCGCATCATGGAGGGGACGCTCTACGGCGCCAGCCTCGCGCCGCTTGCCATCATGGAGACCTGCTGCGAGGCCGTCGGCCTGCTCGCGGAGCTTTCCGAGAAGGGCTCGCGGCTCGCGCTGTCCGACGTCGGCGTCGGCGCGGCGATGAGCAAGGCCGCGCTGATGGGCGCGGGGCTCAACGTGTTCATCAACACGAGCCTCATGGCCGACCGCCAGCGCGCCGGAGAGCTCAACGCGCGCGTGGACGATATGCTCGACGTATACTGCGCGCGCGCTGACGAGGTCTACGACGACGTGCGGCTGAAGCTGCGCTAGCGGCGCGGGGCCGCGGTACCACTTTGTTTGCTTGAAGGAGGGCCGCATGGCGACAATCTGGAAGGGGAGCGACGTTTCCGCAGCGATCGACGCGCGCGCAAAGGAGGCGGCGGACAAGCTCAAGCGCCGCGGCGTGCAGCCGACGCTCGCCATCGTGCGCGTCGGCGAGAGCGGCGACGACGTCGCCTACGAGCGCGGGGCCGTCAAGCGCGCGGAGAGCGTGGATGTGCGCGTCGTAAAGTACGTGCTTTCGCAGCAGGTCGCGGAGCGGGACCTCATCCGCCGCGTGCGCGGGCTTAGCCGCAGCCGCGGCGTGCACGGGATCCTGCTGCTGCGCCCGCTGCCCGACGGGATCGACGATGCGCGCGTATTTTCCGCCATCGCACCGGAGAAGGACGTCGACGGCGTGACGGCCGGTTCGCTCGCGGGCGTGTTCGCGCAGACGGGCCTCGGCTTCCCGCCCTGCACCGCCGAGGCGTGCATGGAGATCCTCGATTATTACGGCGTTGACCCCGCCGGCAAGCGCGCCGTCGTCGTCGGCCGGAGCCTTGTCGTCGGCAGGCCGCTGTCCATGCTGCTGCTTGGCCGCAACGCGACCGTTACGCTCTGCCACACGAAAACCGCCGACTTGGCCGCCGTTACGCGCGGCGCGGACATACTCATCGCCGCCGCCGGAAAGCCGGGCCTGATCTGCGGCGAGCACGTGTCCCCCGGTCAGGTCGTGCTCGACGTCGGCATCAATTTCACCGCCGACGGCAAGCTCGCCGGCGACGTCCGCTTCGACGAGGTCATGCCCGTCGTCGCCGCCGTCACGCCCGTGCCCGGCGGCGTCGGCACCGTCACGACCAGCGTGCTTATCTGGCACGTCGTGACCGCCGCCATGCGCATGCACCGCGGCTAGGCGCGGAGCGGGAGACGGAAGAAGGGAAGCGAAAGAGCCGGCGTGGACCGGCCCGGTCGGGTTTTGGGATGGGATTTGGGGGTGGGGGGGTACGGGGGGGGGGGGGGGGGCCCCCCCCCCCCCCCCAGAAAAATAATAAAAAAAAAAAAAAAAAAA
>CAZIRB010000001.1:0-20623 GCA_964541695.1 uncultured Oscillospiraceae bacterium | reverse complement strand
GGGCCCGCGCCCCGTGGGGGTTTGGGCTGGGTTTGGGGGGTGGGGGGGCAACGGCGGGGCCTCCGCCCCCGCACCCCCGCTTCTTTTCTTGAAGAAAAGAAGCCAAAGACAGGAAGGGTATTCTTTATAAGCGCATATCTCCTATTGGGTTGCCAAAGGGGGTTTCCCCCTTTGGCAGGTGTTTGCGGGGCCGAAGCCGAGCGCCGCCTGTAGCGGATGAAGCGAGGCGCAGGCCCAGTGAGCAAGGAACGGGAACCCGCAAGAGATGCGCCGGGTTTCCAAAGGGCCTATGGCCCTTTGGCAGGGGCGCGGGGACAGGGTCCCCGCACTAAATCCGTTGAGGGCGGAGCCCTCAACCATTCCCCATTCCGTTCTTCATCCCTCGGTTTCAAGTTCTGCCGTCGCAGGCACCTCCGCCACCGGAACTTCTACTTCCGCCACTTCCTCCGCTTCCACCACCGCCTCAACCGCTCCCGCTTCAACCTTCCGCGGCCAGACGGACAGGAGCATCGCGGCAAACACGAGCAGGCAGCCGACGGCCTCGCGCACGGACAGCCGCTCGCCGAGCACGACCCAGCCCGCAAACAGCGCGAACACGGACTCGAGGCACATCATGAGCGACGCCTTGGCGGGCTCGACGTACCGCTGCGCGATGATCTGTATCGTATACGCGACGCCGCCGGACAGCACCGCGGCGTACAGGATCGGGCCCGCGGCGGCGAGTATGGCCGACATGTCGGGCTGTTCAAACACGAACGCGGCCGGCATACCGAGTACAGCGCAGACGGCGAACTGCATGCAGCACAGCGCGACCGGGTCCGTGTCCCGCGACACCGCGTCGACGATCAGGATATGGCCGGAGAAGAATACCGCGCACAGCAGCACGAAGAAATCACCGCGGCTTACCGTGAGCGATTCGGTCACGGAGAGCAGGTATGTGCCCGCGGTCGCGATCAGCACGCACAGCCAGATGACGGGCGGCACACGCTTCCTCATAAAGAAGCGCAGCACCGGCACGATGATGATATACAGCGACGTGATAAACCCCGCCTTGCCCGCGGTCGTCGTCACCATGCCGATCTGCTGGCAAATCGTCGAGAGGAACAATACGGCGCCGCACGCAAGGCCCGCGAGCAGCTGTTTTTTCCCGGACGCGGCGGGCCTGCTGTAACCGCCCTTGCGCAGCAGCAGCATGCAAAGATACAGCGCGGCCGCGGCAATGAGCGATCGCACCGCGATGAACGTGACCGGGCCGATGTAGCGCATGCCGGCGCTCTGCGCGACGAACGTCGTGCCCCAGATGAACGCGGCAAGCGTCATGAGGGCGCCCATAAAACGCGGTTGTTTATGTCCCATACAAAGAGCAAGTATATCCCGTTTTTTCGCCCGTTGCAAGAGGTTGCCCGCGCCGGCGCAATCGGGTATAATGGGCCTATCAATACAGAATAGGAATTGCCGTTATGGAACCAGCAAAGGTATATTTTACCGACATGCGGACGACGTCCGGCATGAATCTGCAGCAGAAGCTCGAGCGGCTGATCCGCAAGGCCGGCATCGAGACCATCGACTTTGAGAAAAAATTCACCGCGATCAAGATCCACTTCGGCGAGCCGGGCAATCTGTCGTTTCTGCGGCCGAACTTCGCCAAGACCGTCGCGGACACGGTCAAACGCCTCGGCGGCATTCCGTTTTTGACGGACTGCAGCACGCTGTACACGGGCCGGCGCAAGAACGCGATCGAGCACCTGTACGCCGCGCAGGAGAACGGCTTCAACCCGACGACCTGCGGCTGCCAGATCATCATCGGCGACGGCATCCGCGGCACGGACGAGGCGCTCGTGCCGCTTACGGGTACGAAGCTCGTCACGGAGGCCAAGATCGGCCGCGCGATCATGGACGCGGACGTGTTCATCTCGCTGAGCCATTTTAAAGGCCACGAGCAGGCCGGCTTCGGCGGCGCGATCAAGAACATCGGCATGGGCTGCGCGTCGCGCGCGGGCAAGATGGAGCAGCACTGCGACGGCAAGCCGGAGGTCAACCCCAAAAGATGCCGCGGCTGCCGCGCCTGCGCGCGCCAGTGCGCGCACGACGCCATCTCGTTCGACGCGGACGGCAAGGCGAGCATCGACCATAAAAAATGCGTCGGCTGCGGGCGCTGCATCGGCGCGTGCTGCTTCGACGCCATCCGCAACCGCACCGGCACGAAGAACGCGCGCCTGCTCACGCGCATGGCGGAGTATACCTACGCCGTGGTAAAGGATCGGCCGCACTTCCACATCAGCATCGTCATGCAGGTGTCGCCGTTCTGCGACTGTCACGCCGAAAACGACACGCCGATCATCCCGGACGTGGGCATGTTCGCGTCGTTCGACCCCGTTGCGCTCGACGTCGCCTGCGCGGACGCCTGCAACCGCCAGCCGGTGATCGGCGGCAGCTATCTCGATGAGCAGATCAAAGACGGTCACGACCACCACGACCACTTCACAAGCACCTTCCCCACCACGAACTGGCGCTCCTGCATGGAGCACGCCGAGTCCCTGGGTGTCGGCACGCAAAACTACGAGCTGATCAAGGTGTGATCGGGTGAGGCGAGAAAGCGTTATAAAGCGCCGCATAAACGGCGCTTTTTTTATGCTTGGGGGCGGTCCGTCTCTGGTTCCGGCGAGCAAGGAAGCGAAAGGTAACGTTGGGGCGCCGCCCCCAACCCACAGTGAACCGGGGCGCAAAAAGGCAACGTTGGGGACTCTGCCCCCAACCCCCCGCCAAAGGGCCGAAGATCCACAGTTCGCAATGGTCGCACAGGCCCAAATGGGCATGTGCGACCATTGCGAACTGTGGAAGGAGGGCAGCGCTCGATCGTTCTTCTACCTTAGCGCATAGCCTCCCCAAAAACAACGGCCGCGGCGGCCCTTACTGTCCCCCATCCCGTTTCTGCCGGTTCATCGGGTATGCAAACAGCTCGCCCTGGCCGTCGATGAACGCGCACAGCGCGTCTTCGGGGCCGCCGTAGCCGAGCGTCTGCAATTCCGCCGCGAGCCAGCCCTCGGTGCGCCCGCCCTCGGCCAGGTTCTGCGCAATCACGCTGCCGTCGATCACGACCGGCAACAGCGTCTTGGTCTGATTCGGGTATATGCCGAAATCGCGGGGCCTTGCCGCCCGCGCCGCCTCGCGCGGCAGAAAGCTCACCGTGCCGTTTTCCTCGAGGATCGCCGTTTCAATGTCGCGCACGTCGAAATACCCGGCCGAGCGGCACAGCGTCAGGTAGTCGTTGACGTCGAGCCGCGCGCGGATCAGGTTGTCGCGGTAGATCTCGCCGCCGTGCATCAAAATGATCGGCCGGCCGCTGATCAGCTTGCGCGCGGCCAGCGATTTTCGCGTCAGTATATCGATCAGGAGCGCGAGCAGCGCGTAGACGGCCATCGCGACGAGCGGCTGCAGCGGCTCCTCGAGCTCCGTCGCCATTTCGGCCGCGATCGAGCCGATGCTGATGCCGATGATATAATCGAACATCGACAGCTGCGAGATCTGCCGGTTGCCGAGCAGCTTCGCCAGCAAAAACAGCGCCGCGACGGAGCCGAGCGCCGTCAGCGCGACCGAGAGAAGCTTCATTCCCATGCGCATAGCATGCGCGGGGCGAAAATTGTTTATCCGGCATTGCCGCGGCCGCGAACGCGTGGTATGATAGGCAAAACATGAAATTGGGGGCGCTGCTATGACGATTCGGGAATGGCTTGCTCACGACGATGCGGTGCTGTTTCGCGACGGAGCGATGGGCTCGCTGCTGCTGGCAAACGGCCTTGTCCCCGGCCATTCGCCGGAGGAATGGAACGTGCTGTATCCGGAGCGGATCCGCGACATCCACGACGCGTACGCGCGCGCGGGCGCGAACCTGATCCTGTCCAACACGCTCGGCGGCAACCGCATGCGCTTAAAGCACAGCAAGTACGGCGTGCGCGAGCTCGTCGATGCGGGCGTCCGGCTTGCCAAGGCCGCCGCCGACGCCGCGCCGCAGCCCTGCTCCGCGCTGCTCGACGTCGGCCCGCTCGGCTGCCTGCTCGAGCCGCTCGGCGATCTCGAGCCGGACGAGGCGGTCGAGCTCTTTTCCGAGGCCGTGACCGCGGGCGCCAACGCCGGCGCGGACGGCGTTTTGATCGAAACGATGGGCGACCTGGCCGAGGCCGGGGCCGCCGTGCGCGCCGCCAGGGCCTGCTCTGACCTGCCCGTGATCGTTACCATGTCGTTCGACCAGCGCGGGCGGCTGTTTACGGGCGTTCCCGCCGCCGCAGCCGCCGCCGCGCTCGATGCGCTCGGCGTCGACGCGCTCGGCATGAACTGCGGCGTCGGCCCGGACGGCATGCTGCCGCTCCTGCCCGCGTTTATCGAAAATACGAAAAAGCCCGTCGCCGCCTGCCCCAACGCGGGCCTGCCGCGCCTTGCGGGCGATCGCGCGGTCTACGACACGACGCCCGACGCGTTCGCGGAGCGGATGGAACAGTTCTTCCGCGGCGGCGCAAGGCTGCTCGGCGGCTGCTGCGGCACGACCCCCGCGCACATCGAGGCCATGGTGCGGCGGATTCGGGCGCTGTTGTAGGGCGGGGCGAGGCACACGACAGATATGGGAATTAAGGGATACGGCGGGGGTTCCGCCCCCACTCCCCCGCCAAGGGCCTGAGGCCCCTTGGAACCCTCAGGAAAAATTGAAGGACTATTGGGTTTCCAAAGGGGATTTCCTCCTTTGGCGGGTGTTTGAGGGCGGAGCCCTCAACGTATTCTTTCAGCGACCAATCCAACCAAATTAAAGCGGCGGCGCTTTTCAGCGCCGCCGCTTGCTTCATCGAAACTACCGCTTCGAAATACCGTATCCCTCAAAAAATCTTCACGCCCACGATCTTCGGCGAGGCGCCGCTGCCGCCCTTGCCGCGCGTGCCGACGATGATCATATCGCCGAACACGGCCGGCGTGGAGTCGATGCGCGAGCCGAGGTCGAGGTCGTAGAGGAACTCGCCGTTCGACGCGTCGTAGAGCTTCATGTGCCCGCCGCGGTCGCACTGCACGAGATAGCCGCGATAGAATTCATCGTAGACGACGACGGGGCTCGACCAATAGTCGTCCTCCTGCTCGACCGTCCAGGCGATGTCGCCGGTCGCCTTGCTGTAGGCGACGATACGCCCGCCGAGCTTATAGCCCGAGCCGTCGTTGTACACGGGCTCCGGCGTGGCGGTCGGCGTATCCTCGGCGCCGGCCTCCGGGGCCGGTGTCTCCGAGGACGCCGCCGCGCCCTCCTGCTTCACCGTCAGCGCGGTCTGGCTCACCGAGAAGATGACGAGGTTTGCGATGTTCCCGCGCCCGACGTGCGGCGTGGCGACGGTGCCGCCGGAAGCCGTAGCGTCGCCCGTGGCGCAGATCCATTTCCTCTCCCACACGATCGCGCCGGTGAGGCCGTTGATTTTGCGGAGGTACGAATAGCCGTAGCCCGTCTCGAGCGAGCTGTCGGACTTGCTGGCCTGCGTGCCCGCGTACAGGTAGATCGTGTTGTCATCGTAACTCTCCTCGATCACGGGCGTGGCGTCGCTCTCGTCGACGACATCGGTCACGTACATCAGCTTGAGGTTGTTGAGGTTGACGCACTGCAATCTTCCGCCGTTATCGGTAAAGAACGCAAAGTTGCGGAACGCCGCGACGGAGCTCTCCACGCCGTACCAGCGCGCGCCCGGCGTGTCCGACTTGGAATAGCCGCTGCCGGTGTAGCTGTACTTGACGAGCCGCTCGGGCTCGAACGTGAGCTCCCCGGTCGCGGCGTCGAACGCGGCGTTGAGCTTGGACGAATAGAGCACGCCGTTCTCGCCCGCGTAGATCAGCGTGTCGTTTGCGATCATCGGGCTCGAGTCGTACGCCTGCCAGTCCCGGAGCGCAAAATAATCGTAGCCGCCGAACGACGCGAGCAGCTCGTTTGTGAGCAGGTTGAACACGCGCACGTACGACTGTCCGTTGCCCGCCTCGTTGGCGACGGGGATGCCCTGTCCGACGAACAGCAGCGGATAGCCGCGCGGGTCGAGGCAGGCGGTGCCCTTGTTGACCACGCCCGTATTGATCGGGTTCCGCGTTTTTTTGCCGTTCAGATCGAAGAAATAGATCTGCCCGTCCATGGCGGGATAGATCACCTCGACGAACGCCTCGTCCTGCTTGAACGCGTCCGATATGCCGAGCACGGCCCGCGTCGCGTCGGGCCACTGCACGATGAGCGGCTGGCCGGTCCAGCCCGTGCCTGTCCACGTCCCCAAAGCGCCGACCGACTGCTCCCAGACCTTCTTGAGCCGCCGTTCGGTCACGGACGCAACGCCATAGGTGAACGTATCGCGGTAGTTGTTGCTCCCGAACGTCAATATGCCGGGAATGTCCGAATACTCGCCGCCGCGGCCGAACGAGACCGCGTCCTTGCGCGAAAAAGTCGTCGTGCGGTCGCCGTCGACCATCAGCTCCGTCGAGAAACCGAACGAGCCGGGGTTTGCGGACTCGGCGCGCACAACCGTAACCTCGGCCGGCAGCGGCGGCTTCGGCGTCGCGGTCGGCGCGGGGGTCATGGTCGGCACGGGCGTCGGGGTCGCGTCGGGGTCGTCGGCGGCCGGCTCCTTGAGCTTTTGGGTGATCAGCAGAATGCCGACAAAGCCCGCAAACACAAGGACAGCGAACATATAAAAGCGCGGCGACAGCCTGCGTTTTTTACGTTTGGCCATGTGCTCTCACCTGATTCTTTTGCTTTGCGGCCGTCACGAGATCTTGATCCCGTATATCTCCATGCCGCGCGTGCCGATCACGATCGTATTTCCGTAGACGGCCGGGGACGCCTCGCAGTTGTGGCCGGCGTTGAACCGGTCCAGCTCCGCGCCGGTTTTGCCGTCGACAAGGTGCACCATGCCGATGTTGTCCGCAATCACGATGTACGCGTTGCCCGCCGCGTCGTAAACGCCCACGGGCGAGCTCCAAGAGTAATGGTCCATCGGGAACGTCCAGCGCACGCTGCCGTCGGATTTATTGAATGCGACGAGCTCGCCGTTCTTGACCTCGCCGTACGTGTTGGCAAACGGCACGATCACAAGGTCCGAGATGCTGCCCTTGCCGAGCAGCGCCGTGGCCTGTATGCCGCCGGACACGCTGGTCATGGACGTGACGGCCTTTTCGTGCTTCCAGAGGATCTTGCCGGTCACGGCGTCGATTTTGAAGAAGCCGACCACGCCGTTGTTCTCGGCGTCCTTTTTGTAGTGCGACGACACGCCCGCGTACAGATAGCCCGTGCGGTTTGCAATGTCCGGCTCGAGCACCGGCGAGCCGTTCGCGTCGTCGCCGATGTCGGTCGCCCAGACGATTTGCATCGTGTTGAGGTCGATGCACTGCATGAAGCCGTCGTTTGTCGACAGATAGCCGTACCCGCCCCAGCACGCGATGCTGCTCTCGTAGCCGAGCCAGTACTTCTTGTCCGACGTGCTGGTCGTCGACGAGCGCGACGTGTTGTAGCGCATCTTGACGACGGGGCCGGGCTGCATCGACAGCGTGCCCGCCGCCTCGTTGTAGAGCGTGTTGAGCTTGACGGTGTACAGGATGCCGTTCTCGCCCGGGTAGATCAGCGTATCGGTTTCGGCGTCGACGAGCGGCGAGGAATCGTACGCGTGCCAGTCCCGGATGGCGAACTCGTCGTTCTGCTTGCCGAACTCGTACAGCCTCGTAAAGTCGACGAGGCTGTATACGAGCGCGCGCGTCTTCTGCGCGTCGTTCGAGTACATGTCGCCGGAGCCTAAGTACAGGACCGGGTAGCCGCGCGGATCGAGCGCGCCCGCGCCCTTAAACGGCATGTTGATGTTGAGCGTGTCGCGCGTGGCCTGGCCGGTCGCAAGGTCCACAAAGTAGACCTTGCCCGCGAGCGTCGCGTAGATGACCTCGACGAGGCCCTGCTTCTGCTTGGCCCAATCGTACAGGTTCATGATCTGTTTCGTCGACTCCGGCCACTGCACGATCAACGGCTGGCCGACCCAGCCGCTGCCGGACCAGGTCTTGTCCGTCTCGCCGTCGACGTCGCCGCGCGGCATCTCGCCCGTGGGGATCATCCAGGCCTGCGAGAGCTTTTTCTCGTTCACGATCGCCTCGCCGTAGGACGCGCCGCTGCGGAAATTGTCGCCGCGGAACGTGACGACGCCGGAGACACCGGTATACTCCTCGCCGAGGCCGAACACGATGTCCTCGTCGCGCCGGTAGCTGTCCACGGCCGTTCCATCGGCCTCGACCTGCGTCGAGTAGCCGAACTTTGCCGGGTCGGACTCCGCGTCCGGACTCGGAACGTTGAACGGCGGCGTGGGCGTCGGCGTCGGGGTCGGCGTGGGCGTCGGCGTAGGCGTCGGCGTCGGGGTCGCGAAAATTTGCGTGAAGATATTCCCGCCCGGCGTCTTGCCGGGCGCCGCCTGACCGCCCGTGTCGCCCGAGGCGATCATGGTAATCAGGACCGCGATCGCCGCTAAAAGCAGGATGATGAATGCAAGAAGCAGATAGAACCGCGCATTGACGCGGACGTGCTTCCTTCTTTTCTTTTTCCGTTTCTGCGTTGCCAAAGTGTTCCCTTTCCAGCCGCAAATCGGTATGACTTTTTTTGAGTATAGCACCGAAGCGCGCATTTGTCAGTTTACGAATTGTAAACTATTTTTTCCAGCTTTGTCGGATTCTTACGGTCTTGCCCGCAAAACGACGCGTTCGGCCGCGATCAGCCCGTCGATCGCGCTCGACACGATGCCGCCCGCATACCCCGCGCCCTCGCCGACGGGATACAACCCCGCGGCGGTGACCGACTGCCCGTTTTCGCCGCGCAGGATGCGGTACGGCGCGCTCGTGCGGCTCTCGACGGCGGTCAGTACCGCGTCCGGCAGATCGAAGCCGATAAGCTGGCGCGAGAACGCGCAAAGCCCGTCCGCAACGCCCTGCGCGACAAACGCCGGCAGCGCGTCCTTTAGGTCGCACGGCACGACGCCCGGCCGGTAGGTCGCGGCCACATTGCCGAGCGAGCGCGGCTTGCGGCCGGCTAAAAAATCCCCGACCGTCGACGCGGGCGCGTATCCCGTGCCGCCCGCCGCGAGGAACGCGCGTTTTTCGATTTCCTCGCAGAACACGATGCCGCCGAGCGGTCCCGGCGGCATGTCCTCCGGGTTCACCTGCACGACGACGGCCGCGTTGGCGTTGATTCCGTCGCGCGCGCAGTTGCTCATGCCGTTCGTCACGACCTGCTCGGGCCCGGACGCGCTCGCGATCACGGCCCCGCCCGGACACATGCAGAACGTGTACACGCCGCGCGCGCCGCTCTTGCCGGTCAGCCGGTACTCCGCCGCGCCGAGCGCGGGATGCCCCGCAAAGTCCCCGTACTGCGCGCGGTCGATCAGCGGCTGCGGGTGCTCGACGCGCACGCCGGCCGCGAACGGCTTTTTCTCGACGGCTACGCCCGCGCCCGCGAGCATGCGCACCGTGTCCCGCGCGCCCTGGCCGATCGCCAGCACGAGCGCGCCGCACTCAACGCGTTCGGGTTCGCCGCCATGGACAAGCGTCACGGCGCTTAGCGCGCCGTTTGCGATCTCCACGCCGGCAAGCTTTGTTTCAAAGCGCACCTCGCCGCCGAGCCGTGTAATCTCGCGCCGCAGCGCGGGCACCACGGCGCGCAGCCGGTCCGTGCCGATGTGCGGCTTGGCGTCGATTAAGATTTCCCCCGGCGCGCCGAAGCGATGGAGCAGTTCCAACACCTCCGCGCCGTGCGGGTCGCGGCTGCGCGAGGTCAGCTTGCCGTCCGAGAACGTGCCCGCGCCGCCCTCGCCGAACATGACGTTGCTCGTAAAGTTCAGCGGCCCGCCGGCCCAGTACGCGGTCACGTCGCGCACGCGCGGTTCGACCGCGCGGCCGCGCTCGACGACGAGCGGCGAAAACCCGTACTGCGCAAGCCGGTACGCGGCGAACAGCCCCGCCGGGCCCGCGCCGCACACAATAGCGCGGCCGCGCAGCCGTTCCGTCCCGACGGCAAGCTCGCGCCGCGCGGGCGGTTCGGCGGCGGCGACGTTCGGCGGGCGCCTGGCCAGCACGCGCGTCTCGTCGCGCGCGTCGAGGACGGCCTCCGCCTGCACGAGAAAATGGATGTCCCGCTTGTTCCGCGCGTCGAGCGAGCGCCGCAGCACGCGCGCGGCGCGCACGGCATCCGCCGGTACGCCGCAGGCCTTAGCCGCGGCTTCGGCGAGCGCGGCGGGCTCCGCGCCGAGGCGGAGCCTGATGTTGGAGACGATCAGCGCCATGCGGCCCTCCCGAAAAAAGCAACGAAGCGGATGTCCCGCTTGTTCCGCGCGTCGAGCGAGCGCCGCAACACGCGCGCGGCGCGCACGGCATCCGCCGGTACGCCGCAGACCTTGGCCGCGGCCTCGGCGAGCGCGGCGGGCTCCGCGCCTGGATGGAGCTTAATGCTGGAGACGATCAGCGCCATGCGGCCCTCCCGAAAAAAGCAACGATGGAGGGCTTGCGCCCTCCATGCGTATTCTGTTTTAAGCCCGTCATCGGATCGTGACGACGACCGTCTCGGCCGACAGCTTCGTGGTCAGCTCGACCGTCGCCTCGCTGTCGAGCACGATCAGCGACACGGGCAGCGTGTATGTGCCCGCCGAAAGTCCGGTGACGTCGACGAACGCCGTAATGTCGCTGCGCTTCAATATGCTCACGAGGCTGTAGCGGCCCTCGACCTCGAGGTCGACGGTGACCGTGCCGAGCAGCGCGGACAGGCCGCGGCCAAGGCCCGAGATCTCGATGGGCAGCTGCGCAAACGACTGCGTCATCGTGCTCTCGCGCACGTCGAGATACACCGTGACGGGGTCCGTATCGAGCAGGCGCACGCCCTCCGGCACGACCATCTTGCTCTCGACCGACGCCGGGGCGGTCATGCCCGAGACGCTGATGGGCTCGAGCGCGATGGACTCGATTTGGCCAAGGTCCGTCTGCGCGCCGATCACGCGCACCTCGGAGGGCGTCGCGGAGGCGCTGTACAGCACGTGGTTTGCGGCGAGGTTGTCGGTGCCCACGAGCGAGCCCGCCACGTCGATCGGCACGGTCTTGACCGGGTAGATCGGCAGCCGCACCGTCGAGGTCGGCAGCGTTCCCACCACGATGTCCAGGCTGACCACCTCGTGGTCCGCGTCGTAGAGCACCACGTCGTAGGTGCGGTAGATCGTCGAGGTCTGGCCGTCGAGCGGCACGACGCACTCCGCGCGCACGACGCGCGATACGTCGGTCTTGGCGCCGGAGATGTCCAGCCTTGTCGTGGCCGTCAGCGCATCCATGTCGGCCCAGTAGCCGTCCGGTACCTCGCCGGTGAACGACGTGGTTACGGGCACGGTCTGCGTCACGAGCTGGTCGATCTCCACCTCCACGGTGGCGGGCGAGACGGACTGCACGACGCCGAGCGACGACGACACGTTCGCCGTGACCGGCAGCGAATAGGTCCTGGGCTCGCTGATGTTCCTTAGGCTTACGGAAGCGTTGATCGTGTTTGCGGCCAGGTACGCGTAGTTTGTGATCTGCGCGCGCACGGTGACCGTCACGTTCTTTAATATCTCGTTGCGGTTGCCGCGCACGCAGAGGCTCTGCGCGAGCAGCTCGGCCTCGCCGTCGAAGCTCGTCGTCACGTTCGGCACGACCTTGGCGCGCGTGGGCTTCTGGTCGGTCAAAACATAGCCCCACAGCAGCATGGCGAACACGAGCGCGATGATCTTGACCGCGAGGTTCCTCGTAAAGAAGCTGCGGAGCAGCCCCAGCGCGGCCGCTTTTTTACGCGTCGAATTCTTCACGCCTTCTCCCTCCATTTCGACGGCCACGCGATGCCCGGCGAGCTCGACGGGATGAACAGCGTCTCGAGCACGTCGCGCAGCGCCTTGGAATCGATGTAGCGCACGAGCTTGCCGTCGCGCGCGATGGAGATCGCGCCGGTCTCCTCGGAGACGACGATCGTCACGCTGTCAGACACGGTCGACACGCCGAGCGCGGCCCTGTGGCGCGTACCGAGCTCGCGCGAGACGGCCAGATCGTCCGACAGCGGCAGAAAGCAGCCCGCCGCGACGATGCTCGTGCCGCGCACGATGACCGCGCCGTCGTGCAGCGGCGTGTTCGGTTCAAATATATTCTCTAATAAAGCGCCGGACAGGATGCCGTCGATGCGCGTGCCGCTGGCGATAATGTCGCCCAGGCCCGTTTTCTGCTCGACGACGATCAGCGCGCCCACGCGGCGGCGCGACATGGCGAGGATGGCCTGCTGTACGTCGCGCACGACCTCCGTCGCGTTCAGCGTCGAAGCGTCGAGCAGGCCGCGCCCGAGCCGCTTTCCGCTGCGCCCGATCCGTTCCAGCACGCGCCGAAGCTCCGGCTGGAACAGGATGCAGATGACGATGATGATGGAGCCGGACTTGAGCACGGAATCAAGCAGCCAGCTTAGCGTGTTCAGCGAAAGGATCTGCGAGACGATCGAGATCAAAAACAGGATCCCGATGCCCTTGAGAACCTCGTAGGCGCGCGTTTCCTTCGTCCAGATGATCAATTTATACAAAAGGATTGCGATGATGATGATATCGACGAGGTCCAGCAGCGTAAACTGTGAGAACCCGCTCGATATCGCTTTGATGATCTGGTCGTACGACACGCCTAAAACGCGCCTCCTTTCCCCTTGGCGGGAGCCCGTGCCCGCGGCGCTCGATCAATCCTCTTTCAGGTGCTCCCTGGCGTAATTCTCAAAGTCCGTCACGGCTTCGCAGACGTGCGCCGAACACAGCGTACCTGTTTTTTGGTACTCGGCGAGCACAAATTCCGTCAGTTTTTCCCGTTCCCGCGCAGCTTCTTCATCGAGCGCAGGACCCTCGACCGGCAGGCCACCCGCACTATGCAGGTCAATCGGCATAAGTGAAATTCTCCTTTGCCTCACGAATCGATTATACCATAAATATTTTTCCCGTTCGTCCGCAAATTTAAAATTTCTGTGGACACTTTATGTCGCTTGGCTCAATGCAGTCTGCGCGCGAATGTTTCGGCATTTTTCGAAAGAAACGCCCAGAGCGCGGCCGCAAGCGCAAACAGCGCCATTGTAACGATCGGCACAACAGCCGCGCTCCCCGTCGCCGCGGCGAGCACGATCGGCAAAGCTGTGAGCACGATGCCGCCGAGCACGCTGACCATGGCCGACGCGCTCTGCTTGACGACCTCCGCGTCGTTTTTCCAGTCCAGTTTGGGCAGCCACAGGTTGACCGCAAGGCCGAGCACCGCCGCAAACAGCGCGTAGGCAAGCGGCGTGACAAACAGATACGGCCACACGGACGCGGACGGGCGCAGCGCCAGTCCGATCACGACGCCCGCGATCAATATGCCCGGCACGATGACCGTGAGGCTGACCAGGACCTTGGACAGGAACCAGTCGCGCGCGCGCACCGGCAGGCTGCGCACGATCCACAATCGCTTCCCCTCCATCGAGATGGAGCTGCCCGTGGTCGCGGACATCACGACGACAAAGCCGAGCACGAGCGGGATGAGCGCGGTCAGGTCCGGCGCGCCCGGGATATCGAGGAGCTCGGAAAGCTTGCCGCGCTCGACCGCGAGCAGCACGGCAAATGCCAGTATCATCACGACGCCGAACGCCGTGTTGGTCAGGTAGATCGTGCTGGATGTGTACCGCTTCCACTCGCTGCGGTACAGCGCGGCCAAAGCGCCGGAGCGCTCGGAGCTTAGCCGCACGCGCGCGGCGGCGCGCGGCGCGGCGATAAGCCGCGTCGAGAGCCGGAAGAAGCGCCAGGACACAAACAGCGCCGCGATCAACAGCGCGGCGAGCGAGAGCAGAAGAAACAGCAGCGCCGACCCCGCGCCGCCGTAGGCGACCGCGTTTAAAAACAGCGCCGACGGCGGATACATCGACGCCGCCTGACCGGCAAGCAGCGCCATCTTTCCGCCGGCCGCCGCGGTCATCGAACCCGTGCGCATCGACAGCGCCATGACGAAGAACACGAACACGATCTGCACGATGGAATCGAGTATGCTGCTGCGCTTTAGCCCCGCCGTCGCCTCCGTGACCAGCGTGCCCACGACCGCGCCGACGGCCGTCGGCACCGCGGGCGCAAACAGCGTCAAAAGGAGCGCGAGCGGATAGAACCACCACGCGGGCAAGGCATATACGGCGTAGACCGCGAGCGCCGGCACGAGGAACATCGCGCCGTAGCACAGATGGTAGGCGTACAGCGTCGTCATGCGCGCGGCTACGATGGCGCGCTTCGACACGGGCCAGCTCATGAGCGTGTCGTAATCGCCCGGGGCAAACAGCACGCCGCGCACCGTGAACACCGTGAACACCACGAGGAACACCGACACGCTCGCGACGATGAGCGGGATCATGGCGGGCAGCGCCGAGAGCGGCTTGAGCGCCTCGGCCAGCAGCACGCTGTACATCGACGACAGATAGCCGAGCGAGACGATCATCACGAGGAACATGACGGCGTTCTTGCGGCTCTTTTTGCGCTCGCCCTCGTCGCGCGAAAATCTGGCGCGGTTCAGCCCAAACAGCGAGAGCAGCTGCAGCTTTGTTAAAATCCAATACTCACGCATGCTCGCTCAGCTCCAAAAACAGGCTCTCGAGCGACTGGTCGCCCTTGACCTTGTCCATGTCCCCCGCGGCGAGAAGCTTGCCCTGCCGGATGATCGCGATCTTGTTGCAGAGCTTCTCCGCCACCTCGAGCACGTGCGTCGAGAAAAAAACCGCCGAGCCGTCCTCACACAGCTCGTGCAGGATCTGCTTGAGCGTGTGCGCCGCGATCGGGTCCAGGCCCACAAACGGCTCGTCGAGCAGCAAAAGCTTCGGCTCGTGCAAAAGCGCCGCGATGATGGCAACCTTCTGCTTCATGCCGTGCGACATCGAGCCGATCAGCCCGCCGACGGCGTCCTCCATCTCGAACGCCTTGGCGTACGTTTCGATGCGCGCGTTGCGCTTGTCGGCCGGCACCTCGTAAAGGTCCGCGACGAAGCGGAAATACTGCGCGCCCGTGAGGTACTCGTACAGGTCCGGATTGTCCGGGATGTAGGCCATCATGCGCTTGCACGCGATCGGCTCCTCGCGGATCGAGCGGCCGCATATCGTGATCGAGCCGCGCTCAAAGTCCAGTATGCCCGCCACCGCGCGCAGCGTCGTGGTCTTGCCCGCGCCGTTGTGGCCGATGAAGCCGTATATGTCGCCCGCGTTCACGGTCAGGGACAGGTCGTCCACCGCGACATGGTCGTTGCCGTAGATCTTCGTAAAGTGTTCGATGTTCAGCATGCCACAATTCCTCCGCATTTTCAGTATTATATCAAATCGTAACAAGGCGCGTCACCCGCCTTCGTTGACAAAAACAGGCGAATTCGCATAGAATAGGGTTGTCCCACGGGGGAAAACATGGGTTGATTCCGACGATGAAGGAGGCCGCATGCGGTTCGGATTCGTAAAGGCCGTCGCAGCCACGCCGGTTGTCCGCGTGGCGGACTGCACGCACAACGCCGGGGCCATCCTCGACGTATTCTGCCGCGCCGAGCGCGACGGCGCAAAGCTTCTGGTGCTGCCGGAGCTGTGCGTCACGGGCTACACGTGCGGCGACCTGTTTTTGCAGCTTGCGCTGCAGCGCGCGGCGCTCACCGCGCTCGAGACCGTCGCCCGGCGCACGGAGCGCTCGGATATGCTCGTCGTGCTCGGGCTGCCGCTCTCCGTCGGCTGCGCGCTGTATAACTGCGCCGTCGTGCTGCACCGCGGAAAAGCGCTCGGCGTCGTCCCCAAGTCCGTGCTGCCCAACTACGGTGAGTTCTACGAAAAGCGCATATTCGTGCCCGCACCGGATACGACCGGAGCGGTTCGGCTGCTCGGCAGCGACGTGCCGTTCGGCAGCGGGCTGCTGTTCGCCTGCGGGACGCTGCCGGAGTTCGTGCTCGGCGTCGAGATCTGCGAGGACCTCTGGGCGCCGCAGCCGCCGTCGACGCTGCTGGCTTCGGCCGGCGCGACGGTGATCGCCAACCTGAGCGCAAGCGACGAGGCCGTGACCAAAGCGGAGTACCGACGCATGATCGTACGCTCGCAGAGCGCGCGCCAGAGCTGCGCCTACGTGTTCGCCTGCGCCGGCGAGGGCGAGAGCACGACCGACCTCGTGTTTGCCGGCCACGACATGATCTACGAAAACGGCGTGCTGCTCGCCGAGTCCGCGCCCTTTGCGGGCGGCTACGCCGCTGCCGACGTCGACGTGCAGTACGTCGCGCGCGAGCGGCAGCGGCTGACGCGCGGGACAAACGCGGACGGCTCGTTTACGCGCGTGCCGTTCGACTTCGAGATTTCCGAGACGAACCTCACGCGCGCCTACTGGAAGACGCCGTTCGTGCCGGACACCGAGCCGGAGCGCGGCGCGCGCTGTGAGGAGATCCTCGAGCTGCAGGCCCGGGGCCTTGCCGCGCGCATCCGCCACACGAACGTAAAATCGGCCGTCGTCGGCGTGTCCGGCGGCGCGGACTCCGCGCTCGCGCTGCTCGTCGCCGACCGCGCGTTTTCGCTCCTCGGCCGCGATAAGCGCGGCATTCTCGCCGTCACGATGCCGTGCTTCGGCACGTCGACGCGCACGCGAGGTAACGCCGGGGCGCTCTGCGAACTGCTCGGCATTGCCTGCCGCACGGTCGACATCACCGCCGCCGTGAGCCAGCATCTGCGCGACATCGGGCACGCGCCCGACGTGGCGGACGTCGCCTTCGAGAACGCGCAGGCGCGCGAGCGCACGCAGGTGCTGATGGACATTGCCAACATGGAGAACGGCATGGTCGTCGGCACCGGCGACCTGTCCGAGCTCGCCCTCGGCTTTGCGACCTACAACGGCGACCATATGTCCATGTACGCCGTCAATTCCGGCGTGCCCAAGACCATGGTGCGCGCGATGCTGACACACTTTGCGCATTCTTTCGGCGGCGGGCTTTCCCGCGTGCTGCTCGACATCGTCGCAACGCCCGTTAGCCCGGAGCTGCTCCCTGCCAAAGACGGGCAGAGCGCGCAGATCACCGAGGACCTCGTCGGCCCCTACGAGCTGACCGATTTCTTCCTCTATCACATGATCCGCCGCGGCGAGCCGCGCGAAAAGATCCTGCGCCTGGCCAGCCGCGCGTTTTGCGGCGAGTACGCGCCCGAAACGATTAAAACCTGGCTCGACAGCTTCTATAAGCGTTTCTTCGCCCAGCAGTTCAAGCGCTCCTGCATGCCGGACGGGCCCCGCGTCGGCAGCGTGTCGCTCTCCCCGCGCGGCGATTGGCGCATGCCCAGCGACGCCGTGCCGACGGCGTTTTTGGAGTAGACGGGGAACGAAAAAGAAGTGCGTTGGAGGCTCCGCCACAGGCGGCGCTCAGCTTCGGCCCCTCAAAACCTCCGTAGGGAATGTTGGGGACGCTGTCCCCAAACCCCTGCCAAAGGGGGGAACCCCCTTTGGAAACCCATTCTGTTCGGCAGATCTTCCTGCGGGATTCCAAAGGGACTCAGTCCCTTTGCCCGGGGGCCGAAGCTGAGCGCCGCCTGTGGCGGAATAAGCGAAGCGGAGGCCCGGTGAGCAAGGGAGCGGAAGACGGCGGCCGCAGGCCGCGGCCCGCCGCGACCATTGCGAACTGTGGGGCAGGGGCGGCGCCCCTGCAACGTCCACCCGTATCCCCGCACCCGTCCTTACGACAGGAACCGCCTCGCGGGCGGTTCCTGCTTTTTACTCTCTTGCGTGCTCCATCCGCCGCGCGTCAGGACGCGAGCGCGACAATCAGCGTCGTGACGGTGCCGAGCATCATCAGCACGGCCAGTACCAGACAGAGCATGCGGATTCCCTTACTCATACAGGCTCAGCCTCCTCAGCTTTCGAGCGCGCTCTTGCCGATATAGCGGTAGTTCTCGGGGTAGCGCGTGATATAGTCGCCCTGCATCCACTCGTCGGCGAGTTTCGTGTAGTAGTCGGACTTGATCTTATTGACCGCGTACGTTTCAAACTCGGCCTTGATCGTATCGTACGGGATCGTGCCGGGCACGGCGTCCTTCATGCGCTTGATGATGTGGTAGCCGTAGTCCGACTTCACCGCGCCGGACACGTCGCCCTCCTTCTCCAGCGCGAGCGCCGCGTTCAGGAACGGCTCGACAAAGCTCGCGCCCGTGCCGACGAGGTAGCCCTGCTTATTTTCCTCGGTTTGCATGCCGGGGTCGGTGTTGTACTCGGCGAGCAGCGCCTCAAAGTCCGCACCCTGTTGGATCTGCGCGAGCAGGTCGTTAGCCGTCGCTTCGTCCTCGACGAGGATCTGGCGCACGTAGAACAGCCCCTCGGGAATGGTCAGCGGCATGCAGGTATAGCCGTAGGAGTAGTACGTCTGGTACGTAAAGAACGACGCGGGCGACGAGGCGAACTCCGTCTGCTGCGCGGTCAGCTCCGCGTTGTACATGTCCTGAATCTCCTGCTCGGTGGGCGTCACGCCCGAAAGCAACTGCTCCTGGTGCTTATTGATGAGCAGCTCCTTCTTGGCGCTCTCGAGAAACTCCTTCTTGATCCCGCCGAGCGTCTTGCCGTTCTTGGCCAGCGTCTCGGTCAGGAGCTTGTTTGCGTAGGCGTTGACGCTCGACGAACCGCTGTTTTTGGCCGCGTCGACGAACTGCTGATAGAACTCGTCGTACGTCGACTGCGCGTTCGTCTTGGCGGTCTCGATCTCCTCGCTGGTCAGTGTCACGCCGGCGAGGTTGGCCTGGTAAGCCTTGGCCTCCATGTCGATGAGCTGGTCGAGCAGCTGGTCCTGGTACGCCTCGATGCCCTCGGCGGTCGACAGGTCCGCGCCGTAATACGCCGCGTACGACGAGTTGCTGTTGTACATATTCTCAAGGCTCTGCACCGGGATCTCCACGTCGCCGACCTTCGCCGCCGCCGGCCCCTTGCCGCAGCCCGCGGCAAACGCCGAGCAAAGCAGTACCCCAATCAGCAGGACGACGATCCATTTGTTCCGTCTCATGTATCGAAAACTTCCTCTCAAAACAAATCGGCTGTAAACGAAAGCATTATACTTTGTGTACAAGCCCTTGTCAATCGACATGAGGGGCCGAGCGGCGCCCGCAGCGCTTATTTAAGCCGCAGGTACGCCGCCATGCCGCCGACGCCGGTCTCCATCGTCGAGCGGCGGTAGGAGAACAGCCGCTCGTCCTCCATGGTGCAGAGCGCGGCGAGGTGGATGTTCTCGGCGGCGACGCCCGCCTCCATAAACTGCGCGGCCGCGACCATCCACAGGTCGATGTGCGCCTTGCCGGTCTTCCCGTTGACAAAGCGGCACGGCAGACCCGGGAACGCGTCCGTAAACAGGTCGGCCACGTCGTTCCCGACCTCGAAGCAGCCCCCGCAGATCGACGGCCCCACGGCCATAACCATGCGGCCGGGGTCGGCGCGAAACTCGGCGGCCATCTTCTCGATCATGATCCGGCCGATGCGGCCGAGCGCGCCGCGCCAGCCCGCGTGCGCAAGCCCGATGCAGCGGCGTACGGGATCGACCGCGTAGAAGGCCATGCAGTCCGCGTGGCCCGTGACCAGCGTCACGGCCGGGTCGTCCGTAATGAGCCCGTCGCACCGCGGCAGCGGCGGAAGCGTATATCCCTTGCCGCGGTCCGCGCTATCCACGCGCAGCACGGTCGTGCCGTGCTCGTAGTTGTCCATCACAATCGACGCGGGATCGATGTCCGCGGCTTTAAAGAAGCGGCGGTAGTTCTCCGCGACGTTCTCGCGCTCAAAGTCCTTGGTAAAGCTTAAATTCAGCGACGCGTAGCCGCCGCTGCTCACGCCGCCGCCGCGCGCCGAAAACCCGTGGTCGACGCCGGGGAGCGCGTCGAGGCCCGGGACGCTGAATATGCCGATTTTTCCGATCTCGCGGTAGCGGTAGCCGCGCGACACGCGGTCAAATGCAAAAAAGGGAGCGGGTAGCTGCATGCGTTACTTCTTTTCGTCCAGCAGGCGCTGCAGTTCCGTCATGAACGTCCGGGTGTCCTTAAACTCCCGGTAGACCGACGCAAAACGTACGTAAGCGACCTCGTCGACGCCTTTCAGATTTTTCATCACGATCTCGCCGATGTCCGTCGACGAAATCTCCGCGGCGAGCGTGCCGAACACCTCGCGGCTGATGTTCTCGACCAGTTCCTCCTGCACGGAGGCGGGGATGGGCCGTTTTTCGCAGGCCTTGCGGATGCCGTTGCGCACCTTCTCGCTGTCGAACGGCTCGCGGCGTCCGTCGCGCTTGACGACCATGATCGGCTGGTCCTCGATCTTCTCGTACGTGGTGAACCGCTTGCCGCAGCCGGTGCATTCCCTGCGCCGGCGTATGGCGCTGCCGTCCTCCGTAGGCCGGCTGTCGATCACCCTGCTGTCAACGCTGGCGCAATACCGGCATTTCATGGCTTTCCCCTCTATCTTGTATAATCGATATGCCAGTATACCATATATGGCCGGCGTTGTACAGCGACCGGCATTTTCCATGCGTTTTCGGCCTTATTCGTTCCCTTCGCGCGGCCGCTCGTCGACGAAGCCGCGCCGGTAGTCGC